>JAWXCJ010000362.1:0-12964 GCA_034408875.1 Actinomycetota bacterium | reverse complement strand
GTGGTCGGCGGCGGTCGGTTCGGTGTCGGCGTCCGCCCTCGGGGTGGTTTCGATTTCGGTGGACGCGTCCGCGGACGCGTCTTCGTCGGCGGCGACTGCGGCGACGGGTTCGGCGTCGGCCCACCACGGTGCCGGTTCGGGCACGTCTTGGTCGGCGGCGGTCGGTTCGGTGTCGCGCTCCGGTGACGAGGAGGGCGTTGATTCGACGTCGACGTCGACGTCGTCGACTTCGGCTTCCACCTCGGCGGCTCCGAGCTCCGGTTCGGCGGGAGCCGTCGAAGGGGACCGTGCCGCGCGCACGCGCTCGTACCAGCTCAGCTCGCTCTCGGAGTCGGCCTCGGCTGTGACTTCGTACCCGATCTCGGCTTCCGGTTCGGGAACCGGTTCGGGGGCGTACCCGTACACGCTTCCGGTCCAACCGCGAGCCGGTTCCGCAACGGACGGCTCGGCCGCGTCCGCCTCGGCCGCGGCCGCGGTCTCGGTTTCGGCCGCCAGTGCGAATTCGCGTTCGGACTCGGAATCGGACCCGGACTCGGGTGCGTATCCGTACGTGCTGCCGTACCAACCGGGCGGGGCGGCGACGGCGTCGTCGTCCGAGGCCTCGGCGCCGGCCGCGAGGTCGGCCTCGGATTCGGGAAGCAACCCGAACGGCGAAGTCGACTCAGACGCGAGCTCGAAGTCGCGCGTCGGTGGCACCCAGGGTGTCTCGGTAGCCGGTTCGATGTCGGCGGCGAACTCGGGCTGCGGTTCCTCGACGGCGACGGGCTCGGGTTGCGCGATCTCGAACGGTTCGAGTTCGAAGTCGTACTTCGGTTCGTAGGTTTGCGTCGGGACGATCTCGAGCGGAGGTTCCGGCTCGTCGGCGATCGCTTCGACCGTCTCGTAGTGAACTGTTTCGTACGGACTGGACCCGTACGCAACCGGCTCGGGAGACGCGAGGTCGGGTTCGACGGCCGGCGCGTCGGCCGCCGGGACCGATGCTGCGAACGGATCGTCGGCGGCGGGCGTTCCCGGTTCGTCTCGCCACCAGTGCGCCCTGTCACCCGGAAGGGGCGCCGGGCGCGAGCCGGGCGCGCGCCGAGGCGCCCAGGCCGGTCCGGCCGGCAGACCGATGGCAGCGGTGTGCGACCGCGCCGCCTCGAGGTTGGCGAACGAACGCCGGAGGTCGTTGAGCGTGCGCACGCGAAGGCTTCGCGCCGCGCCGACGCTCGAAAGCACCACGAGCAGGCCGCCGAGCGCGACTGCCGCGGCCGCGATCTTGCCCGGCATCGTCGACATCGGCGCGACGTCGGCCGACACCATGAACGTGGCGGTGCACGAACCCGCTTCTTCGAAGTTTGCGACGGCCGAGAACTCGTGCAGCCCGCCGCCCAGCCAGTTCGCGTTTTCGAGCGCGAAGTCGAACGTGAGGATGTGCGGCTCGGGTGCGAGGTCGGCTTTGCCGGAAACCTGCTGCACCGTGACGTCGCGGAGAGGGTTGTGTGCGTTCAGGGATCCGTCTTCGATGACCCCGTAGCCGGTGACGATCACCCGCAGGGTCGCGGGATCCGTGACTTCGATCGCGTTGGCCTTCGTCGGTTCGAGTTCGGCGAGGTCGTTTCCGTTGACGGTTGCGAAGCACGGCCCCTCGACGGCCGCGCCCGCGCCCGTCGCGGTGACGCACACCAACGTCGCGACGATGAGGACTGCGACCGTCGCGCCGAGCATCTGGGTGCGCAGGCTGCGGCGCTGTTGCAACCGGCCGGCGACGACCGCGATGGCGAAGGCGAACGACGGTACGACGATACTGACGGCGAACGCCGCGAAGAGGCAGAGGCCCAGTGTCGCGAAACTCAGCGGCGCTACCCCGTACTGCTGCATGAGCACGGCCGCGCCCGGCCCGGCGAGGAGCGCGCCGAGGATCGCGAGGCCGCGCACCTGCGGACGCCATCGCGCAGGTTTCGGCATCGCGCTGAGCGCGATATTCATGCTGGCGCGTCGCGAGCGACGTGCCATGGTGGGCCTCCTCCGCCGGAATGGGATCGCCAGGTGATTCCTGATCGGCCGCGGAGCGGCCTCACCCAACACCTGAGTTCGGCAATTTCCCGAGTTTCGTGCGCGGCTCGATCCGGCCGGCCGCGTGCCTGGTTCTCGCCCGGAACTCGCCGGTAAATCGCGCGCTCAAGCCGGACCGCACGGCCGCCGATGCCCGCGAGGGGAGACCCACTACTTCTTCGAGTCCGGCGCCGGTTGCACGATCGCGTTCTTCGAGTACGCCGGGTTCGAACCCGGGTTCTCCGCGAAGCCTGCCGGCGTTCCGCACCCGAGTGCCTCGCAGTTCGACCGTCTCGCGCTGGGTCTCGCCGACGACTGGGTCCGGCGGCCGTAGCGCAACGCGGGCCCGGTAGCGTGACCGGGTGCGCAGGACAGTTCCACTGCTACCGGCGGTCGTCTTCGGTTTGGCGCTCGTCGTCCTGGCGGTCGGTGTCACCGACTGGTGGAACGATCGGCCACCGTCGCCGAACGCGGCCGACATCGGCTTCTACGACGACATGACGACGCACCACTTCCAGGCCATCGCGATGGCGCGCACCTACATGCGGTACGGGTCCAACGACGACCTGCGGTCACGGGCCGAGGAGATCGACCTCGCGCAGTCCGGCGACATTCGTGTCATGCAGGAAGCGCTCGTCTCGTGGGATGAAATCGGCACACCCGACACGGCCATGGAATGGATGGGCGAAGGTGTCGACCCGAACCAGATGCCCGGTCTCGCCACCCCCGCGGAGATGGCCGCGTTGAGTGCGGCACGCGGCGTCGAACTCGACGACTTGTTCACGCGGTTGATGATCGAGCATCACGGGGGCGGCGCGGCCATGGGAGACGCGGCCGCGGAACTCGCCGGTCTCTCCGAAGTGCGCGAAACGGCGCGCCTCATGGCGAAGGGGCAGCGGCGCGAGATCGACGAGCTGAACAAAGTGCGCCAGGCCTTCGGCTTCGACCTCGTGGAGCCCGACTCGGGTCACTGAGGTCGGGTCACTGATCGAAGCGCTCGACCGCGTCGGCGACGAACGGGTCGATGCGCTCGATGATCAACGCCGCCGTGAGGTCGCCCCGACCGGCGTCATGCCAACGCCAGACCTCGGACCCCGGGTTCCCCATGCCGACCGCGTCGGAGGCGCAGGACGACCGCCTTCTCGGTCCCGCCGCGTTCGACCCAGCCCAGGGTCGGGGCGGGCGGTTGGCGTCTCAGCTCGACGGGAACAGCCCGTACCGTGTCGTCGTTCACCCTTGCGAACGACCGTAACCGACACCCGGGGGTTGCCGAAATGTTCACACGCCGCGACAAGAGCCAGATCCCGACCCCGGAAGAGGCGTTGCCGGGCCGTGCCGAGCGCCCGTTCTCGGTTCCGGAGCGGCACTTCGTGCTCGGCACACCGCTCGAGCCGCCCCTCCCCGAGGCCATGCGCCGGGCGATGTTCGGCCTCGGCTGTTTTTGGGGCGCGGAGCGGAAGTTCTGGGAGATTCCGGGCGTGTACTCGACCGCCGTCGGATACGCGGCCGGGTCGACACCGAACCCGACGTACGAAGAGGTGTGCAGCGGCCGGAGCGGTCACGGCGAAGTCGTGCTCGTCGTGTTCGATCCCGAACAGGTCAGTTTCGAAACATTGCTGCGCGTCTTCTGGGAGAGTCACGACCCGACCCAGGGAATGCGCCAGGGCAACGACGTCGGCACGCAGTACCGGTCGGGCGTCTACCCGTACGACGATGCGCAGCGCGAAACCGCGGTTGCGTCGAAGGCGATGTTCGAGGGCCGCCTGAAGGATGCGCGCTACGGCGACATCACGACGGAGATTCTCGACGCGCCGACTTTCTGGTACGCCGAGGATTACCACCAGCAGTATCTGGCCAAGAACCCCAGCGGGTACTGCGGCATCGGCGGCACCGGTGTGAGCTGCCCCATAGGGGTCTTGCCCGCCGAGTGACTAACTTGCGGCCACTGTGGATGCCGACGAACCCGACATCACGCCGTACGTCGACTTCACCCGCAAGGAGTGGAGCCGGTTGCGCGCCGCGACACCGCTGACGCTCGACGAAGCCGACCTCGAAGCGCTCCGCGGCACCAACGAACCGGTCGAGTTGGCCGAGGTCGAAGAGGTGTACCTCCCACTTTCGCGGTTGCTCAACCTGCGCTTCGCGGCGACGCGCGACCTGTCGGCGGCGACGGAGACGTTCCTCGGACAGTTGCACGGGAGCGTGCCGTTCGTGATCGGTATCGCGGGCAGTGTCGCGGTCGGTAAGAGCACGATCTCGCGCATCCTCCAGGCGTTACTGTCGCGCTGGCCCGACCATCCCCGCGTCGACCTTGTCACGACCGACGGCTTCCTGTTCCCGAACGCGACACTCGAGTCGCGCGGGCTCATGAGCCGCAAGGGATTTCCCGACAGCTACGACGTCAAACAGCTCCTCCTGTTCCTTGCCGAACTGAAGGCGGGAAAGCAGGAAGTGCGCGCACCGGTCTACTCGCACGTGATCTACGACATCGTCGACGACGAAGAGGTCGTGTTGCGAGGTCCCGACATTCTCATCGTCGAAGGCCTGAACGTGCTCCAGGCGCCGACGCGCCGCGGGCGAGCCGAACCGACCCTCGTCGTCTCCGACTTCTTCGACTTCACGATCTACGTCGACGCGGACGAGAACGACATCGAGCGGTGGTATCTCGACCGACTCGTGCTGTTGCGCGAGACGGCGCTGCGCGATCCTGAGTCGTACTTCCATTTCCTCACCCAATACACCGAAGAGGACACGCGCGCGTTCGGCCGGACTATCTGGAAACAGGTGAATCTGGTGAACCTGCACGAGAACATCGAGCCGACCAAGGGCCGGGCGCTCCTCGTGCTCGAGAAGTCGTCCGACCACCGGGTCGGACGCGTGCGCCTGCGCAAGGTGTAACGCGCGGGCTTCGAGAGATCAGACGTCGGTGCGGTCCTCGGCCCGGATGCCGCGCAGCCCGAACCACGCGAGCTCCGAGATCCAGCGCGCGAGCTGCACGGCGTCGTCGACGGCAGCGTCGTCGGTGACGGCCCGCCGGCCGACTGCCTCGGCCATGCCGACGATCGCGTTGCCGAGCACCCGGCGGTGTTCTTCCGACGCGGGTATCTCGATGAACATCGCGGTCATCTCCGATGCCTGGCGCACGACCGACTCGACCACGCTCGCGAACTCGGGATCGTTGCGGATCGATGTCGAGAACAGCAGCCGGAACGCGGCGCGTTGCTCGACGGCGAAGCGGAAGTACGACTCCAGCGCCGCCTCGAGCCGGGCGCGCCCGCTCGTTGCCGTCGTCGTCGCGTTGCCGAGTGCAGCCAACATCTGCTCGCCGGTGTCCTGGAGCAGTTCGACGTAGAGGCTGCGCTTGCTCGGGAAATGCTGGTACAGCACGGGTTTGGTGACGCCCGCTTGTTCGGCGATCTCGTCCATCGACGTCGCGTGGAAGCCATGCTGTGCGAACGCGTCGCGGGAAACTTCGAGCAGTTGCCGGCGTCGTTGATCGGCCGGGAGTCGTACGCCGGGAGCTGTCGTCACGGGGTCGGGCTGCTCACACGCTCGACTTGAGCGCCATGATGTAGCGGTCCTCGTGGTCGAAGTTCCGCGCGTACAGGTCGGCGACCAGTGCCTGCTCGGTGTCGGTGAGCGGTAGGTCCGATGCCTGCGCGTATTCGCGCACCTCGTCGGCAGTGACGACCGTCGGGATCACCGTCGTGAACGCCTTGTTGGCCAGAATGCCGGCGATCGCGGCCTGGCCGATCGTGCGGCCCGTCTCCGGTGACCACAGCGCTGCCAACGTCTCCGCCTTCTCGAAGTTGTCGAGCATGTTGTCGCGGTTGCGATGGGACCGGTGGTCCTTCGGGTCGAACACGGTGTCGGGCGTGACCTTGCCCGAAAGCGTGTCCGACGCATGCGGAACGCGCGAGATGAGGCCGACCTCACCCTTCTCGACACGCGGTCTCGCCGCGAACGTCAGCCCGGGCTCTTGCTCGAGCACGTTGAACACGGTCTGGAGCGACACGATCGGCCGGTCGTCGATCGACTGGACGCCTTCGCTCACCCACCCGATGGCCGGGCCGAGGGCCACGCCGAGTTCGCGAACCTTGCCTTCGCGCCGGAGGTCGAGCAGCGTCTCCCACAGGTCGTCGGCGACGACGGGCTCGATCCGGGGATTGTGCAGTTGGTAGAGATCGATGCGGTCGGTCCCGAGGCGCCGCAACGACTCCTCGCACTGGTTTCGGATCGATTCGGGTTTCCAATCGTGCGGGCGCTCGGACTGGCCGGGGAACTTGCGTTCCGCCGCGATGTCGTAGCCGCACTTGGTCGTCAGGACGATGTCGTCACGGCTGGCGAGTACATCGCGCAGGATCGATTCTCCGGCGCCGTCCTGGCCGTACACGGGGGCGGTGTCGAAGAAATTGATGCCCGAGTCGAGCGCGGCGGCGATCATTGCCTTGGGGTCGTCGACCTTGCCCCACCAGTCGGAGACGAGTGTCCAGGTCCCGAATCCGACCTCCGAGACGACGAGGTCGGTCTGTCCGAATCTGCGGTAGCGCATCGGCTGATCGTACTGAGGACCGGTCCCGATGGCCCTTTGGAGGGCCCGTCAAATTCGGTACAATCTGGAAAGTCCGGACTCGGGAGGGCGACCGGGTGAGGCGGCCGACTGATGAAGGCCGGGTGAGGCGGCCGACTGATGAAGGCCGAGTGATGAAGGTTGGGGGAGCGGGGTTGGGCGGCACTGTTCGTGGGAGTTGGATCCTGCTCCGGCGCGAGCTGGCCCAGCTCGTACGGGATCCGATCGCGATTCTCACGATCCTCGTCGCGCCCATCGTGATCGCGGTGATCGCGAGCGTGTCGCTCGGAGCGGAACGGTCATTCGACGTCACGATCGCCGTCTCCGGTGTCGACGAAGAGAGCGTGGCGACCGCAATCGACTCGGCCAAGGGCCAGGCCGACATCGACATCATCGTGATTCCGCCGCACAGTGCCGAAGAGGTCATTCGGCGCGGCGATGCCGACGCTGCGGTCGTCGTGACCGAGTCCGCCGACGGCCCGAGCGCGATTGTCCTGGGCGCGGTCGGTGCCGAGATGGCGACCAGCGTGGCCGCGTCGGTCGCGCGCACCGCGGTCGCGCAACCGTTGACCGAGGCAGTCGCGGTGGAGCGGGTGGCGCCGGGTCGCGCCCCGCTCGGCGGCTCGGAAATCTACGGTCCGGTGATCGCAGTCTTCATCGTGCTCTTCGGCGTCGGATTCGTCGCCCGCAGCCTCCACTCCGAACGCCAGCAGGGAACGCTGATTCGGCTCCTAGCCTCGCCGATCTCGCCGACCGCGGTGCTCATCTCCAAGGGCGCGCTGATGTTCGTCGTCGGTGTCGTCGAGTTCCTCGCGATCATCTTCACGACGACGATCTGGTTCGGCGCCGACTGGGGTGACCCGCTCTCGGTCGCGCTCGTCACCGTGCTCGTCGTGTTGCTTTCGATTGCGATCGCAACCGCGATCGCCGGATTCTCGCGATCTTCGGCGCAAGCGCTTGCTCTCGAAGCCGCGGTCGCGCTGACGCTCGTCGGGGTCGGCGGCCACATGGTGCCGATGCGCAACCTTCCCGACATCGCCGCGATCGTGGCGAGGTACACGCCGAACGGCGCGGCCATCGACGCGTTCGCCGAGGTGTCGATCGGATCGAGTCTGGGCGTCATCGCCGGTCGATTGTTGATCGTCGTCGCGTTCACGTTGGTCATCGGCATCGCGGGGGCCGTCCGCATACGCAAGGTGCTCGTATCGTGAGGTGGCTGCTGCAGACGCTCGCCGTCGCGCGCGTCTTCCTCCGTCGCTACCTTTTCCACCCGGTCAACCTCGCCGCGACGCTCGTTCTCCCGGTCATGATCGCGCTCATCTTCGGGTCCGCCGACGAACGGGCCGCGATGAACCTGCCGCTCGGTGCCGTCGTCGAGGGCGCATCGCCCTCGGGCGAGCAGTTCATCGACACGCTCGAGGCCGAACCCGGTGTCACCGTCCGCATGTTCGAAGACCGCGCCCAGCTCCTGCGCGCGGTCCGCCGCACCGACGTCGTCGGCGGTGTCGTCGTTCCCGAAGGTTTCGATGCCGCTCCGGGCGGGGCCCAGGTGCTGTTGATCGCCGACGACGGCGACCCCCTTCATGCCGCCGCGGGCATCGTCACGACCGCGGTCGCCGGTCGGTTCGGTGCCGACCCCGCCACGTACATGGACCGCATCGAGATCGCGCCGGCGCTCGCGAGCGAGGGAGGCCGGTCGTTGGGATTCCCGCGCGCGGCCGCGGGCATGCTCGTGTACTGGGTTTTCGCCAACGCAATGTTCGCGGCCGCGCTCATCACCGAAGATCGCCGGCGCGGCATGCTTTCTCGCCTGGCGAGTACACCAACCCCGGCGATGTCGATCGTGGTTGGCGAGGTGGGCGGTCGCTTCTTCGTCGCGCTCGGGCAGTCGATCGTCGTTGCCTTCGTTTCGTCACTCGTCCTCGGGACCGCGTGGGGTGCTGTCGTTCCGCTCGCGGCGGTCCTGATCACGGCTTCGGCGGTGGCCGCCGGACTGTCGGTGCTGCTCGGCGTGTCGCTGCGCGGGCCGACGACGCAATCCGCAACGGCCGCGCTGGCGGCCGCGGGCGTGTTGGGGTTGCTCGGCGGGTGCTTCTGGGCGACCGACTTCGTTCCGCCCGTGATGAGGACCGTGGCGAAGCTGACGCCGCACGCGTGGGTCATCGACGCGCTCGACGAACTGGTTGCGCAGAACGCCGGCGTGGTCGACATCGCGCCCCAGCTCGCCGTGTTGGGGCTACTGGCCGTCGCCCTTGTCGTACTCGCGGCCGCTCGGCTCCGCCACGCGCTGCTCGCCCCGGTGGCGGCGACATGAGCGGCCCGGAGTGGGAATCGTGACCGCGACGCCCTGGTCGGCCGACGAGTTCACGACCGCGGTCACGACGCTCGGTCTGCCGCGGTGGACGCGGTTTGCCTACGCGGCGATTCCCGTCGTAGCGGGAGTCGCGACTGTCGTCAGCGACACCTCGACGTTGCCGATCGCGTTGCAGGTCGCGCTGCTGGTCGTGTCGATCGCGCCGTTCATGATCGAAGGACTCGCGAAGTCGCGGACGGATTTCATCATTCGACTCGTCTCGTTCTTCGCGATCGCTCCGCTCATCGTGACCGGCGCCGACCGCGTCGTGTTGTGGATCCCCGGGTTCATCCTGAACCGCAACATCGCCTTCGGTACCAACGCGGTGCGGGCGTGGTCCGTCGCGTGTACCGGTGCGCTGCTCGTGCTCGCGAGCGTCACCGAACCGCACCTCGACAATGCACCGCTCGTGCTCATCGGCTTCGGTGCGTCGCTGCTCGCGGGTCTCGCGACGCTGCAGATCGTCAGGCTCGTCAGCCATCTTCGGGAAACGGAACAGTTGCTGGCGTTGGAAGCGGCGCGGGCCGAGCGCCGCCGCTTCGCGCGAGAAGTCCACGATGTCATCGCGCACTCGATGACGGTCACGCTCCTGCACCTTCAGGCGGCGCGGTTGGCGTGCCGCACCGCCCCCGAGGACGCGGAGTCGGCGCTCGGTGAAGCGGAGCGGGTCGGCCGCGCATCGCTCGACGACCTGCGGCGCACGGTGCGCCTGCTCAGTGACGAAACGGGAACCACCCTCGACGGGTCCACCGAGGCGTTCGAGACCTTGAAGGAACTCGTCGACGGGTTCACGCTCGCGGGTGCCGATGTCCACCTCAACGTGTCGTCCGACTTGTCCGACGTCCCGCCTGTGATCGCGCAGGCGTTGTATCGCATCGTGCAGGAGTCGATCACCAACGCGGTACGGCACTCTCCCGGTTCACGCGTCGACGTCGACATCACCACGGGTCCGACGCGGACGACGATGCGGATCGACAACGGGTTGGGGACCTCGCAGTTCGCGTCGAATCGCGAGCGTCCGCGCGGTCAGGGTCTGCGCGGGATGATCGAGCGCGCGGCCCTACTCGGCGGGCACCTCGAAGCGGGCCCGACCAAGGACGGCTGGCGCGTCGTGGGTTGGCTGCCTTCAGAACCGCCGCTCCCGGGTATGGAATCGTGACGGCGCCGCGCGTTCCGGTCCTGGTACTGCGCGGGTTGCGCAAGGCGTTCGGCGAGCGCGTCGCGGTCGAGGAGGTCTCGCTCGAGGTCGCGCCCGGGCAGGCGTACGGTCTGCTCGGCCCGAACGGTGCGGGCAAGACCACGACGATCCGCATGATCTGCGGTCTGCTCGCACCCGACGCGGGCGAGGTACTCATCCTCGGCCGCGACGTCGCGCGCGAGCCGCTCGCGACGAAAGCCGTCATCGGTTTCGTGCCCCACGAGATCGCGCTGTACCCCGACCTCTCCGCGCTCGACAACCTGCGGTTCTGGGGTCGCATCCAGGGTCTCGGCGGTCGCCGCCTCGACGCCCGTGTCGCCGAAGTCCTCGAGTTGGTCGGCCTGGAGGAACGCGCGCACGACAAGGTCGACGAGTTCTCGGGCGGCATGCAACGCCGGCTCAACCTCGCGGTCGCGCTCGTACATCAACCGCGCCTGCTCGTGCTCGACGAACCGACGGTCGGCGTCGACCCGCAGAGTCGCAGCGCGATTCTCGACCGGCTCGCCGAACTTCGATCGACGGGCGTGGCGATCCTCTACACGTCGCACTACATGGACGAAGTCGAACGCTTCTGCGACGTCATCGGCATCATCGACCACGGAAAGATGATCGCCGAGGGCACCCGGCGCGAACTTCTGGGCATGCTCGGTACGACGCATCGCATCGACATCACGGCGGCCGGCAACGTGGGGGAGTTCGCCCGAGTCGTCTTCGCGATTCCCGGCGTCGTCGAAGCGGCCGTGACCGCCGACGGTCTCCACGTATCCGCTGGTGACGCGGCGGCCGTGCTGCCTCGCGTCATCGAGGCGGCACTCGGCCGCGATGTGCGTATCTCGGCGATCGAGATCCTCGAGCCCGACCTCGAGCACGTATTCCTGCACCTGACCGGCCGGACCATGCGCGACTGAGCTACCCGCGGCCGCGTTGACGGTCGTCGCGTGCCGCGGCCCGCACGCCGTAGCCGATCACGATCGGCACCGGGAGGATCACACAGGCGGCGACGAGCCCGCCGATCGTCGCGACGACGGTCCACTGCGCGAAATCCGTCGCGAGCCCGACGAAGAACGCGACGATCGATACCAACAGCGCGAGGTAACCGACGCGCTTGCCCATCTGGGCGAGCCTCGCCATGCGAGCGCGAGTGCGCAGGACGTCGTCGTCTTCGGTCACGATTGCAGTATCGCCTCAATGGCGCCGGGTAGTTCGTCGATCGAGTACGACAAGCGGGCTCGCCGCAGGTTGACGTCGAGGTACTGCTCGCGGTTCGCGTCGGTCTGCGCGAGGAACCGCGCCGTGTCTGCGGGTTCGTCGACGGAGAAGAATCGAACTCCTGTCGCGACGATCTCGGCGAGGACTGGATAGCTGAACGCAGCGAGCGGACGGCGGGCGGCGATCGACTCGATCGTGGGGTTGCCGAATCCCTCCCACGTAGACGGGAACACGACGACGTCGCTCGCGGCATACGCATCGGCGGCGCTCGGCGCGCGCCCGATCGTGACTGGGACCGTCGCCCGTTCCAGCACGCGCGCGAGTGTCGGCGCGTAACCATCTTCGGCCGGGCCCGACAGCCAGTAGCGCACCGTGCGATCGGCAATCAGTGGTGTCAGCCGGGTCGCGAACCGGACGCCGCCGGGAACGTTCTTGCGTTCGATCGCACGCGCCGGCTGGAACACGACGAGGTCGTCCGGCCCGAAGCCGAACGCGGCCCGCGTCGCGTCGCGGTCGCCGGGGGCGGGATCGAGGTCGAAGTAGTTGTGGATCGTGTGGGCAGAGAACCCGCGTGCTTGCAGCTCGCGGCGCGATCGCAGGTTGATCGTGACGTGCACGGCATCCGGCACGCGCGGCGGGAACTCGGTTTCTTGGTGCGTGAGGTTCCGCCGCTGCCAGGGAAGGTCGTGATGGTGAAATACCACGCGCGCGCCGGAAGCCGCCGCGGCGCTCGCGGTCGCGCGTGCCGCGAGGGGGTTGAGCGGGAGCGAGCAGAGATTCTCGACCACGATCAGCTCGGCACCGGCGAGCCCGTCGGCGACTGCGGCCGGATCGGGCGCGGTCGTCGCATCGATACGGAGGTCGTCGACGACCACGTCGTCGGGCGCGCCGCCGTCCTCGATCTCGCCGGCCACGCGCCGGACCTCGTATCCGAGCTCGCGCAGCGCCCAGGCCCACTTACCCGCCTCGACCGAAACCCCGTCCCGCCCGCCGAGCCGGTACGACACGATCGCCGCCTGCCGAGCCATAGGCCGACGCTATCCAACGGGTCCGCGCGGGGTCGGAGCGCGGTCGGGTGTCTGCGACCTGGGTCTGACCCGCAATCGGACGTGGGACCGATGCAGTTGCTTTGGCGACGGGTTACAACGGCCAGTACTTCGATCACACTGGCCTCCGCCTGGGACGGTGGTCTGCTCCGCCTGATTCTCGGCACCGCTCCGTTCGCACTCGTCCTGCTCGGCGACCTGCGCCGCACCGTGCGCCTGCTCTCCGAGGAAGGCGACCCCCGGATCGAGCCGCCGATAGAACTCGCGTCTGATCTCGTGCACCTCTTCGACGGTTACGGGCGATCCGGTGTCAGCCTCACGCACACGAGCGTCGGAGAGTCTCAGGCCCTGTCGGTCGCGTCGTCATGGGGCGTGTACCGGATCGTGCAGGAGTCGATTACCAACGCCGTACACCACGCGCCCGGCGCCGACATCTCGGTGACCATGACGTGGGGTGACGACGGAGTGCGTGTGGTCATCGAGAGCGGGTTGCCCCGCGCTGCCGACCCGATCTCGCACAAGGACTCCGCGGGGCGTGGGCAACTCGGCATGTC
>JAWXCJ010000361.1:0-5156 GCA_034408875.1 Actinomycetota bacterium | reverse complement strand
GCCGGCCGGCCGGCGCCGGGGTGGAAGTTCTGGCTTCGCCTTGCCGTCAGCGCCGTACTGCTCGGCGTCCTGCTCTACAAGTCGCCGAACCCCGACGAACTGATCCCCGACCAGCACCACCTGCTCACGGCGCTGCTCCTGTCGGCGGCACTGCTCATGACGATGCTCGGTGTCGTCCTCTCGGCCTGGCGCTGGCAACGGGTGCTCGACGTGTTCGACGAGCACGTGCCGCTGCGCACACTCACGTCGCACTACTTCGCCGGCCTCTTCGTCGGCAACGTGCTTCCGTCGACGATCGGCGGCGACGTCCTGCGCGTGGCCCGACTCGGCACGACCGTCGGTTCGTCTACGACCGCGTTCGGTTCCGTCGTACTCGAACGCCTCACCGGGTTCGTCGCGCTGCCGTTGCTGGTCTTCGGCGGATTCATCGTCCGGCCGTCGATCTTCGACGTCGACCGCACGTGGATCGCGTTCCTCATCGCGGCCGGAACACTCGCGGCACTCGTCGTGATCCTGGTCCTCGCCGGACACCCGCGCATCGCGGGCCGCTTCGCCGAGCACGAGAACTGGATGCGGTTCATCGGGGCCGTGCACATCGGCGTCGACCGCCTCCGCCGCGAACCGAAGAACGCGTTCCCCGTGCTCGGGACGGCGGTGCTCTACCAGGCCTCGGTGGTCACCTCGGTCGCGCTGATCTTCCGGACCCTCGACCTTCCGATCCCGCTCGCCGCGGTCTTCGTGTACGTCCCCGCGGTCGCGATGACACAGGTGCTCCCCCTGTCGTTCAACGGTCTCGGTGTGCGGGAAGGCATGCTCGTACTGTTCCTGCAACCGTGGGGCGTGAGCAGCAGCCAGGCCATCGCCGCCGGTCTGCTGTGGTTCTTCGCGACCCTCATCGTGAGCATGTTGGGCGCGCCGTCCTTCGCCGTCGGCCACCGGCCGAAGACCGAGATCCCCTCGCAGTGAAGGCCGTCGCCAAGCACCGTGACCTGCCCGCGGGTCGCAAGCTGCAATCGGGTCACACGCTCTACTGGTGGGCCGAGGTCCTCGCGATCCTGGGCTACTACTTCGTGTACTCCGCGATCCGGAACTGGAACACGAGCAACGAGAGCGCCGCGTTCGACAACGCGAAGATCATCATCCGCTGGGAACGGTGGATGGGCATCTATCACGAGGAAACGCTCCAGGACTGGGCGCTCCACTTCAAGCCGCTCATCATCGCCGCGAACTACTTCTACGGCTCGCTGCACTTCGTCGTCACGATCGGTGTCGCCATCTTCCTGTTCCGGCGATTCACCAACGACTACCCGCGCTATCGGAACACGCTCGCGATCACGACCGCGCTCGCGCTCATCGGGTTCCGGCTGTTCCCGCTCATGCCGCCGCGGTTGCTCGGCACGATCGAGTTCGGGCACGGCTACGTCGACACGCTCGCCGACTTCCCGACGTTCTGGTCGTTCAACTCGGGAGCGGTGAGCAAGATCTCGAACCAGTTCGCGGCAATGCCGAGCGTGCACATCGCGTGGGCGACCTGGTGCGCGCTCGCGTTGGTGCCACGCGTCGAGCAGCGATGGGCGAAAATGCTCGCGATCCTGTATCCGATCACGACGTTGATCGTGATCGTCATCACCGCGAACCACTACGTTCTCGATGCCGCCGGCGCGATCATCGCCCTCGCGGCCGGGTGGTTCCCGGCCGCGCGATTCACGCGGGCAGGCAAGGCACCCACCCCAACCGTATGAAGCCGGGCTGATCAGGACCATGGACCAGTACAACCTCGACCACGTGGCGCTCGCCGCCGCCGACACCGCACCCGCGCTCGCGTTCCTCACCGGCGAACTCGGCGGCACCGTGATCTTCGGCGGTCAGGCGATCGGATTCCGGCCGATGCAGGTGTGGATCGGCACCCCCGACGGTGACGGCATGCCCATCGAGCTCCTCGAACCGTGGGCCGCCGAGCGCAACGATTTTCTCGCTCGTTTCGTCGACCGCCACGGCGCGGGCCCGCATCACCTCACGTTCAAGGTGCCCGACCTCACCGCCGCGCTCGACCGCATGCGCGGCGCGGGGTTCAACCCGGTCGGTGTCAATACCGCGGACCCGGGGTGGAAGGAAGCGTTCCTGCTTCCGCGCGAGGCGCACGGAACGGTCGTGCAGCTCGCGGAAAGCGGATACCACCAGGAGACACGCGCCGAAGGGCTGGCGTGGGTCGCGAAGAACGGACCGAACGCGAGCCCGCGCTGGTGGCAGGACCCCACACCCGCGCAGGGCCCGCCCGCGCGCCTGCGCCGGGTCGTCGTCGCGACGCCCGCGCTTCCCGCTGCCGTCGCGTTCTTCGGCGGGCTGCTGCAAGGCGACGTCGTCGCGCAGGACACGACGTGGGCCGAACTCGCGTGGCCGAGCGGCGCGCGTATCCGCGTCGAGGAGAACACCGCCGCCGCGCCCGGAATCGACCGGCTCGACGTCGAAGGCCTCGCGACCGAACGCGAGATCATCGGGACGAGGTTCGTTCCCGCATAACGCGCGCTACGACCGGTCGCGCACCAGGCGGGCGACGACGTCGTGCACCACCTGGTCCGCGAGCGACAGCTGCACGCCCCGCGCCCGCACGAGACCCAGCCGGCGCGGTGGCATGCGCGCGATCGACACCCGCCGAAAGTTCGCATCGTCGGGAATCGCGGTCTCCGGAACGATCGAAACCCCTGCGCCCGCGGCGACGAGGTCGCCGATGAGCCGGATGCCTTCGACCTCGACCAGCACGTCGAGGGTGACGCGTTCGTCGAGCGCGGCGTCGTCGACCTCGTCGCGCAGCGGGTTACCGGTGGGCGGCAGAATCATCGGGTACTGCGCCAGCGCGGCCAACGTCACGGTCCCCGACTCGATCGGGAAGTGCGAAGGGAAGATGCCGACGATCGCCTCGTCGCGCAGGTGCTCGACCACGAGACGGGGTTCGACAACCGGTTCGGTCACGACCGCGAACGCCAGCTCGCGTTGCGCCACTTCGACCGCCAGCCGCTCCGATGCGCCCTCGGTGATACGCATGGAAACGCCCGGCGCGATGGCGCGCATTTCGGCCACGAGCGGCGGCACCACCCACCGACTCACCGTGCCGACGACCCCGAGCGACGCGTGCCCGGTCTCGAAGCCCTGGAGCATCGACACGTCCTTGCGCAGGGCATCGATCTCGCTGCGAATGGCCCGCGCCCGCTCCAGAACCCGGTCGCCGAACTCGGTCGGCACGGTGCCGCTGCGGCTCCGGACGAGCAACTGGACCCCCAGTTCCTGCTCGAGCTGGCGAATGTGCTCGGAAACATTCGACTGGACGGTGTGCATCCGGTCCGCCGCGGCGGTGAACGAGCCCTCTTCGGCGACCGCCAGGAGGGCGTCGAGCTGCCTGATGTCCATATTCGCCCAGCACCTCCATCGGTTGTGCCGATAGATGCTATCTCTCCCACGCCTTTGACAGATTGTCTTGTGATCCTGTTCACTAGGACCTAACACGAGTCCTACGGGGTCGGAAAGCGATTCCCCCCGCCGACCCCGGGGCCCGTGTCCGAACCGCCGGGAGGGCGCTCATGGCCGTCGAGATGGTCTCCAACCTGATCTTCACCGGTCCGCTCACGTGGACGAACGAAGCCGCGTGCCACAACCAGACGCGGCTGTTCTTCGCACCGCCCGGCGAGCGCCCGGAAGCGCGTGCCGTCCGCGAGACCCAGGCCCGCGCCGTGTGTGGCTCGTGCCCCGCGCTCCTCGAGTGCCGCGACTGGGCGCGCGACAACCGCGAGTACGGCTTCTGGGGCGGCGAGTCCGAAGAAGAGCGCGCCGCCGCCGGCTACCGCGTCGACATGCCCGTCGGCCGCGTCGCCCGGTACCCCCGCGGCAACGGCGCACCCGTCGCCCCCCGTCGCACGGCGTAATTTCTGGTCGCGCTCTTCATTCTGGGTCGCGCTCTTCCTTGGGGCGGGCCGGCGCCCGCGTTTCGGTCTTCGCCGCTCCCGGCGAGCTTCCTGCGCTCCTCCGTCGCCCCGGTCGCCGCATCGCGCTCCGGACACGGCGCAACGCGACCACGACATCGCTCGCTACTCCTCATCTAGATTCCCGGCGTGACCGAGACGCCGCAGGGAGTCGACCTCGAACGGCTACACCCGTGGTTCGCCGCGAACGTCACGGGTGCGACGGGTGGGCCGCTCACGGCAACGCTCATCTCGGGCGGACGCTCGAACCTCACGTACCTCGTCACCGACGACGCCAACGAGTGGGTGCTGCGCCGGCCGCCGCTCGGGCACGTGCTCCCCACCGCGCACGACATGGCCCGCGAGTACAAGGTCATCGCCGGCCTCGCACCCACCGACGTGCCGGTGCCCGCACCGATCGCGTTCTGCGACGACAACGCCGTGAACGACGCCACGTTCTACGTGATGGAGAACGTGCACGGTCAGATCCTGCGCACGCCCGCCGACATCGCCAAGCTCTCGGGCGACGACGCCCGGCGCTGCTCCGAGGAACTCGTCGACGTACTCGTGCAGATCCATGCGGTCGACTACGCGGCGGTCGGGCTCTCCGACTTCGGGCACCCGAACGGGTACCTCGAACGCCAGGTGCGCCGCTGGGGCGAGCAATGGGAACGGTCGAAGCAACGCGACCTCCCGTCGGTCGACGAACTCGACCGCCGTCTGCGCGCCGCGATCCCCGAGTCGCCGCCGCCGACGATCGTGCACGGCGACTACCGGCTCGACAACACGATGCTCGCGCTCGACGACCCGGGCCGCGTCGTCGCCGTCCTCGACTGGGAAATGGCGACGCTCGGCGACCCGCTCGCCGACCTCGGACTTTTCCTTGTGTACTGGGCGCGCGACGAGGAGATGCTCGGCGCCGCGGTCGAAACCAAAGCGGGTTTCCTCACCCGCGATGCAATCATCGAGCGTTACGCCCGGAAGTCGGGGTACGACGTCTCGCAACTCGACTTCTACGAAGTGCTCGCCGCGTACAAGCTCGCGATCATCCTCGAGGGCATTCACGCGCGGTTCCTGATGGGCAAGACACTGGGCGCGGGCTTCGAGTACATCGGCGACATGGTCGAGGCCATGATCAATCGAGCGCTCGTGCAAGCATCCAACTCGGCCATCCCCGCGCTCCGCGGGTGACACCGCGCGTCG
>JAWXCJ010000360.1:0-2634 GCA_034408875.1 Actinomycetota bacterium | reverse complement strand
GCGCTCGACCACGGCCTCGTCGTTCCCGTGGTCCGCGACGCGGACCGCAGGCCTTTGGTGAAGCTCGCTGGGGAGACCCGTCGCCTGGCCGACGCCGCGCGTGCCAACACGCTCACGCTCGACGAGATGAACGGGGCCACCTTCTCGATCACGGCCCTCGGAATGCACGGCGTTGATTTCTTCACCCCGGTGATCAACCCGCCGAACGTCGCGATCCTCGGCGTCGGCCGTGTGCGCGACGCGGTGCGATTCACGAAGAAGGGCAAGGCGAGACGGCAGCGGGTGATGACGCTGTCGCTCACGATCGACCACCGCGCCATCGACGGCGCGCCGGCCGCTGCGTTCCTCCAAACGGTGGGCGAGCTGCTGGCGACACCGCTGCGCCTGCTTCCGTGACGATCCGGCGGGTCGTCATCATCGGTGGAGGCCCGGGTGGATATGCCGCCGCGCTCGAAGCCGCGCGGCGCGGAGCCATCGTCACGCTCGTCGAAGCCGAACGACCCGGGGGCCAGTGCGTGCACCACACGTGCATTCCGACCGCGTCGTTGCTGTCGGGCGCGGGCGCATTCCTCGAAGCGCACGAACCTGCGCTGGCGGGTGTGTTCGATCTCGGCGAGGAGTTGCGCTGGGGTCGCCTGGTCGCGCGCAAAGACCGCTTGGCGGCGATGCTCGCGTCGGGGATCGGCGTCGCCCTGGACCGCGCGGGCGTCGAAGTGGTGGCCGGGCGCGCCGTGCTCACATCGCCGTCGGAGGTCGAGCTGACGATTCGTGACGGTTCGGTACAGACGCGCGATGCCGATGCCGTCGTCGTGGCGGTCGGCGCACGCTGGGAGGCGCCGAGCGTCGACGGCGTGGCGCCGGAACGAGTGGTCACCGCGGATGTGATCGCGACCCTCGACAAGCCACCCGGCGCCGCGGTGGTGCTCGGTGGCGGTCCGGGCGCAACCGCGTTCGGTGTCGAGTACGCGTTTCTCCTGGCGGCCACGGGGAGCACGACCGCCCTCGCGTGTCCCGAGCCCGTAGTGGTGCCGGCCCTCGACGCGGACCTCGATCCACTCGTGCGGGCGGCGATCGAATCAGTCGGTGTCGCGTGCTGCGACTGGTCGGAGATGCCGACCGATGATGACCGCCTCGTGGTCGCGGCCGACACGCGTGTGCCGAGGATCGACGATCTCGGACTCGCCGCCGCCGGCGTCGCCGCGAGCGACCACGTGGTCGTCGATCGTGCACAACGCACGTCGGCCCGCTCGGTGTTCGCTGCGGGCGACGTCACGGGCGGCGCCATGACCAGCGCCGCGGCGGAACACGCGGGCCGGGTCGCAGGTGCGAACGCGGCAGGCGGGGCGGTGTCGGCTTCGGTGAGCGCACTCCCGCACGTGCTGCACACATTGCCCGAGATCGGTTGGGTCGGAGCGACGGAACCCGTCGCCCGGGCCGCGGGGCACGCTGTCGCGACCGGTGTCGCGGATCTCACGTGGTCGGCGCGCTCTATCACCCTCGGCGGACGTGAAGGCGCGTGCAAGGTGATCGCCGACGCCACGACGGGAGCGTTGCTCGGTGTGCACGTCGTCGGCGCGGGCGCGGCCGAGATCCTGGCCGTCGCCGCGTTCGCGATGCAGGCCGAGTGCACCCTCGATCAGGTCGCGGCCACCGTGCAGTGGCACCCCGCGTTCGCAGAGGCCCTGAGCGCGGCGGCGCGAGAAGCGTTGCGCTGAACCGTACGTTCGTGTCGCTCAGAGGACCCGGTACACGTCGTACTCGACGCCCCGGCCGCTGAGCGTGCCGAGCGCGATCGCCTGGACCGTGTTCAGCCATGCATAGCGTTCGTCGCCGCACTCGAAACGGGGCGTTGCGCGGATCGCGAGCTGCCCGTCGTCGCCGGGGGCTCCGATCCCCGTGTACGTCATGAGGATCGCGGCGCCGTCGGCGGTGTGCAACAGCAGCCGGACATCGAGGCGCAGGTGACCGTCGGCCGCCACGGTGGCCCAGTCGCCCCCCGGACCGGCCGCGACCGTCCCGTTGAGCGCGGGCCCGGTGAAGGTCCCGTCGGAGACGTTCACGATGACGCGGGTGCCCGCGGGTCCGCCCGCGAGGAATGTGGGCGGCGGTGTCGAGGTGTCGCACTCGAGGTGGAACAGGAACTCAACGGGGAGTTGGTCGAGAGGCAAGGGTCGCTCCTTCTTCTGGCGTCGGGGTGCCGGTTCAGTGCGCAGGTGTGAACTCGAGGTGCAGCTGCTTCAGCCCCCGCAGGATGAAACTCGGTTCGTACGCGAAGTCGTTGCCGTCCCCGAAGCGGAGATCGGGCAGGCGGGTGAGGATCTTCTCGACGGCGACGACGGCCTCGGCCCGCGCCAGGGAGGCGCCGACGCAGTAGTGGATGCCCTTGCCGAACGCGAGGTGGTCCTTGGCGTTGGCGCGCTCGGGCACGAACGCGTCGGGCTCGGGAAAGCCGGCCGCGTCGCGGTTCGCGGATGCGAACATGATCACGCACATGGCGCCCTTCGGGATGTCGACACCCCCGAGCGTGGTGTCCGACTTCACCACCCGGAACATGCCCTGCGTCGGCGTCGCAAGGCGCAGCGCCTCCTCGACGACGTTCGGCACCAGCGAGAGATCGGCGCGGGCGCGAGCCGT
>JAWXCJ010000359.1:0-3560 GCA_034408875.1 Actinomycetota bacterium | reverse complement strand
GCTGAGCTGAGCTGAGCCGAGCGCGCGTTAGGCGCCTTGGAGGTCTTGTGCCGCGAGCGCGACGCGCAGTCGTGCCAATCCACTGCGGATACGGCCCTTCACCGTGCCCTCGGGCTCGTCGAGCATCGACGCGACGGTCCGGTAGCTGTGTCCGCCGAAGTATGCGAGCTCGACTGCTCGTCGTTCCGGTTCAGGGATCTGCGACAACGCGTTGCGCACAGCATCGGCGACGGTTCGGGCCACAACCTGCGCTTCGGCCTCGTGGGCCGGACCCGCGGTGCGGGCCACATCGCGTTCCTCGCGTCGAAGTCGGGCCAAGTCGGATCGTACGACGTCGAGCGCGCGTCCGTGGGTCAAGGCGAGGAGGAACGCGCGCAACGCTCCGCGCTCGGGGTCGAAACGCTCCGACCTTTGCCAGAGCCGCAAGAAGACCTCCTGGGAGACCTCCTCGGCGCGGGCACGGTCGCCGACGAGCCGACGTGCGAACGCGAGAACGGGCTCACGATGGCGCCGCACGATCTCCGCCATCGCGACTTCGTCGCCGAGACCGATCGCGAGAACAAGATCGCTGTCGTCAGCCTCGTCGAGGTGATCCCTCGCCACGTAACCCACCAGGTCGTCTCGTCCGCATGGCAGCGACCACGAACTACGTCGAGCGAACGTGCAGCTGCGCACCAAGGGCGAGGCTACTCACGGGCGATCCCCACCGGCATGCGACGGTTCGCGACTTCGGCCCGCTGTCCGATGCGCCGGGCCAGCGGCCCGAAGACGAACCGATGGAACGGCGCGACCGCATACCAGTAGACCCGACCCCATAGTCCGCGTGGCTGGAACAATGCGCGCTGCACGAGCACCGTGCCGGCGGGGTCTGAAGTGATCGACCACTCCAGCCAGGCGTCACCTGGTAGGCGCATCTCGGCTCGAAGGCGAACGAGCCGCGCGGGTTCGAGCGCCTCCACCCTCCAGAAGTCGACCACATCACCGACGCGGAGTTCGGTCGGATGACGTCGTCCGCGGCGCATCCCCACCCCGCCGGTGAGGAGGTCGATCCACCCGCGGATGGTCCACAGCCAACCGTTGACGAGCCAGCCTCGCGCACCGCCGAGCGCGCAGATCTCGCGGTAGAGCGCCTCGGGTGCCGCGCTCGTGCGGACGACCCGGCGGTCCACAAGAACCGTCGCGCCTGCCCGCTCGGGATCGGTTGGTATCGGATCCGCCGGCGATCGTCCGTACAGCTCGGCGTCGGTCCAACGGGTCGAGACGTCGAGCTCGCCGACGCGTTGCAACGCCAACTCGATCGCCTCGCGACACCCGATCGGCTGGTGGGAAACGACATGGTCGATCGCGTGGTCATGCACGACGACCTCGTTGACGAGACTGTCGATCAACGGGCGTGCGAGATCAGCCGGGATCGGCGTGACGAGGCCGACCCACAACGAAGACAGCCGAGGGCTGAGCACCGGAACCGGCAGGATCACCCGCTTTCGCAGGCCCGCGACCGAAGCGTAGAGATCCATCAGGCCGCGGTACGTCACGACGTCGGCGCCGCCGATCTCGAACACTCTCCCGTACGCGTCGCGATTGCCGAGCACTCCGGTGAGATACGCGAGCACGTCGCGCACGGCGATTGGTTGCACACGGGTCTCGACCCATCGGGGCGTCGTCATCACGGGCAACACCTCGACGAGATGACGCAGCATCTCGAAGCTCGCGCTCCCCGACCCGATGACAACCGCCGCGCGCAGTTCGGTAAGTGGTACCGGTCCGGCACCCAGCACGCGCCCGACCTCGTGCCGGCTGGCGAGATGCGACGACAACGCGCCGCCCGCATCATCTCCGAGGCCACCGAGATAGATGATCTGTTCGACGTCCGCTTCGGCGGCCGCGTCGCGGAAGTTCTCCGCGGCGAGGCGATCCCGCGTTTGCCAGTCCGTCTCCGACCCGATCGAGTGAACGAGGTAGTAGGCGGCGTCGACGTCACGAAACGCGGCGTTCAGCGACGCCCGATCGAGCACGTCGGCGGCCACGACCTCCACGTGATCGCGCCACGGCTCGGCATCGAGCTTGGCGGGCGTGCGGGCAAGACATCGCACGGCATGACCCGCCGCGACGAGCTCGGAAACCAGGCGACGCCCGATGTATCCCGTGGCGCCGGCGACGAGCACGCGCCCGCCGTGTTCGCTCATCGAGCGCAACCCGCGCCGGTCACGCGATACCGGCACGCCGGCGCAATGACGCTACGAACCGATCGGGCTCGGCGAGCGTGACGGTGACGCCAGGATGGCGAAGGGGACCGAGAGGCGTGAGACCCGCGACCGGTTCGCGCAACAGCACGCAAACGCCTCCGTGGGTGGAAGTGCCGAACGTGACTCCGCGATCAACGAACGACCCGCGTGGCCCGATCGCCTTGTACCACTGGTACGGTCCCGTCCGGCACACCTCCCGCACGTTCGTGAGCGCCGTCTCACACGACCACGGACCGAAACGGACCAGCAGCCGTTCGGGTGTGAGCGTGACGCACGCAGTGCCGGGAGTGATACCTGCGACCGCGAGGATCGGCCGGAACCGCCGATCGAAATCGAACGCGAACTGCTCGATTGGCCGCAACACGCGCGCCTTTGCCGTGGGTTTCGGTGCGGCAAGAGCGCGTAGCAGGCCGGAGCCGGCGGATCCGTTCGCGGGTCCGGTGGTGCGCCAACACACGCGGCCGTCAGAATCCACGAGGAGCACGGTGACGACGCTCGTGTCCTCGATGGCGAGTGCATCGGTGACGCGTCGGACGTCGGTGTAGACAGTGAGCGTGCGGCGCCGTGCCTCCCGCTCCCGCACGGCCCGGGCCATGCCCCCATCAATGAACGGGCGCGCCGGCGACCAGCGCGTCGCGATGACCGGAAGCTCGTAGCAGCGCAGGTTGGGATGTTCCGCGGCGATCTCCCGGAACCACGCGATCCAGGTGTCGACGATGGGTTGTTGCTCACGGCGGAAGGCGACGAGCACGAGGTTGACCTCGCCCGCGAAGTCGTCGGGCAGCGAGACGGCACGACCTTCGAGATCGCGGGCCGAGAGACAGGGAAACTCGACGACAGTGCAAACGTCTGGCGCTTCGATCGTCATGGATAGCAACCCTCCCGTCGGCACCCGAGCACGAAGCCTACGGACCTCGATCCACACGTGGATTCCCCGGCTACCCGGGCTCGGTCCCGGCCGGGACTGTTTTTAGTGCTAAACTCTCTCCATGCTTCAGTATCTCGCTCGAATCACCTCGGATATGGGCCGGGACGAGGCCTTTTCCGATCTCAGTCACTTCGATCGGGCGGCCGAGTGGGATCCGGGTGTCGCCGAGGGGACGATGCTCACGCCCGAGCCGGTCGGGCGGGGATCACGTTTCGGATTGCTCTGCCGGTTCCTCGGCCGGTCGGTGCCGATGGAGTACGAGATCGTCGAGTTCGAGCCGAGCGCTCGCATTGTGCTGCGCGCCGAAACCCCGTTCGTCCGCTCGATCGACACGATCACCTTTGAATCAGCGTCGGGCACCTTTGAATCAGCGTCGGGCACCTTTG
>JAWXCJ010000358.1:0-2787 GCA_034408875.1 Actinomycetota bacterium | reverse complement strand
GTGTTCGAAGCGCCCGACGATGTCGCTGGCATCACGTTCTTGGCGACGGACGGCGTATTGCAGGACCTTGACATCTCGTTCAAGCCGGAGACGGCTGAGGATACGTACGTACGCGCGGGCGTTGGCGTTGATCGAGGAGTGGGGTCTGACGCGTTCGTTCCGGTTGGACGAGTGGTGGGCGCAGGCGCGAGGGGTCACGGGCCCAGAGGCGGCCGCGGTCGATACCAGCGAGATTGGTGCGACGCGGCCGGGAACGATTGACGAGATGCGGTTGGGTCCGGATGGGCCGTGGATCGAACTGGCCATCGTCTATTCGTTCAATGATGAGCGGCCCTTCGCCGTGGACTTCGGGCTCTACTGGGTAGTCGAATGAAATCGACGAGACCTCTCGGCCCGGAAACAAGCACTGCACCGAATCCGGGGAACTCAGGATGCGATGCGCAAAGCGGTGTGGCGGGCGAGCGCGTCGAAGTCGGCGTCGGCGTGAAGCACGGGGACGGCGGCGGCGATGGCGGAGGCGGCGATGAGACAGTCGATCATTCGGCGGACGGTTTCGCCGGCGCGTCGGCACGTGCGGTAGAGCGCGGCCGCTTGGTCGTAGTGCGTGGGGCCGACGGGAAGGATCGTGGCTCGGGCGAGCATGCCCCGCAGGTCGTGCAGGTGTTGCTCATCGCGGGCGCCGGCGAGTACTTCCATGCGAACGGGGTCGCAGATGGCGATCTCTTCGTCGAGGAGCGTGTCGACGCGCTCACACACGGGGCTTCCGGTGTCGCGCAGGAACTCGATCCACGCCGAGGAGTCGACGAGGATCACGACGCTCGGGTGGCGCGTATTTCGTCGAGATCGCCTTCCCAGCCGGACCCGCGTAGGTCGCGCGCGGCGTCGACCGACAGCGCTTCGCCGGCAACCGTCCGCAAGGCGAAGTTCACCGCCTCGCGCTTGCTTCCGAGGTGGTATCGATCCATCACGATCCGGCAGGCGTCGTCGTCGATGTCGATGTTGGTACGTGCCATACACCAATCGTACACCAGCTCCGGAAGCCGGTTCAGCACGCGATGTGGTTCGTGCCGGGGGTCAGCAGTTGGCCACTGCGTCGAGGGCCTCGCAGATCTGCCGTCGTCCGCGGGCGCCGAGTTCGCCGAGCCGTGTGGTGAGCACCGATTTGGGAACGGCAGCGAGATTGTCGAACGTTGCCACGCTGTCGTGGTCGATCCCCTCCGCAGGTCCGACGGGAATGCAGGTTGGAATGTCGCGGACCGTACTCGTTACCGGCGCTACGACGACATTGTTGAGCGCCGGTATGGCCTCGTCCCGGGACACGACGAGCACCGGACGGCGCTTCTGGTTCGGAGTCTCCATCAGCCAGAGCTCGGCTTGGGCTACCACGGCTCCGCCTCGGTCATCGCAATGGCGCTCGCCATCGCGAGTTCATCGTCTTCGGGGGTCTGTGGACGCTCCCGGTATGACTGTGCGATCGACGCGCCGACGCGGGCGCGCTGCACCGAGTCGGCAAGGTGATGGACGCCTCGCCGGATCACAGCCGACCGGCTATCTCCGACGCCTTCGTCCACGAGTTCATCGATGAGCGCCAGCTCCTCGTCGGTGAACCGGGTCGGCACGGGCGTTGTCATACGTATCAGTATACGAGTTGTAGATCGACCGCGTCGCGTGCCGTGGCGGCACCGGGGACCCGACGTGTTATCGGTCGAGCGCTTTGATGCGTTGTTCCCAGTGGTCGAGTTCGTCAGCGGTGGAGACGGCGCGGATGGCGTCGTAGGCGTCGATGGCGGCGACGTCGAGTTGGTGGAAGACGTCGGCGACGGGTTCGGGGCCGGCGCCGGTTTCGTGCATGAGTTCGGCGGCTCGGCGTTCCCAGAGATGGCCGTGGGCGAAGCCGACCGCGGTGAGCCGGGTGTGGACGGCGCGGTCGGGGGTGAGGGTGCGGCGGGTGAAAAGTTCGCGTTGGAGTTGGTGCCGCGTTCCGGGCGCGGTGTGATCGAGGAGTTCGGCGTACGAAGCCTCGAAGTCGGCGGGCCGCGCGATGAGGGGACGGAGCCGGTCGAGGGCGAGGTCGGCGACGGAGGTGTCGCCGTGGATGGTGCAGTGGGTGGTGTCGCCGGCGAAGGCGCAGTCGTCGACGACATGGATGCATCCGCAAACGAGGAGGGCATGGGTGCGGACGGGTTGCCACGACGAACGGTGCGTGCCCGGCGCGACGACGGCTTGGAGGTGGTCGCACAGGGCGGGGTCGAGGGGATGCCGGCTGCTGTGGCGTAGCCGCGCGATCTGCTCGGGGATCTGCGCGAGGTCGATGTCGTCGCCGGTTGCGTTTTCGTTAGGCGCGTGTCGAGGTCATGGCGTCGTACGCGTCCATCGCGTGCACGACATGCGCGGCATACGGGCCCGAACGCCGACGCGGCCAGGTCGGGGATCTGTTCCAACATCGCCGCGCCGGCCGGTTCGTGACGCACCATGATCTCGCGTTCTTCGTCGGTGAACCGGCCCGGTTTGGCGAGCGCATGATTCGCGACCGCGGTCTTGCCCAGATCGTGCAACAACGCGTGTTCCCCGAGCCGGCCCGACACGTACAAGGCGTATTGCTGCACCCGCTGCGAATGTCCCGCGGTGTACGGGTCTTTCGCCTCGATCGCGGCGACGAGTCCGTCGGTCACCTCCCGGCGGGTCTCGACCAGGTTGCGGGCCGCGGCGAACTGCGCCTGGATCATCACGAACGTCACCGCCACCGGCGCCAACACCCACAACCCGAACCGCAACGACAACGCACCC
>JAWXCJ010000357.1:0-3432 GCA_034408875.1 Actinomycetota bacterium | reverse complement strand
TCACGACCGTGATCTCCACGGTGATCTTCGACTACGGCGGCGTCATCTCGAGCCCACTGTTCATCGGCATCGGCGACTTCGAAGCCGACGAGGGGTTCGCCAAGGGCTCACTCCTGCGCCTGCTGTTCGGCGAAGTCCACTACGTCGGTGTCGAAGGCCGCGCGGTCGCGGACGAAATCGGGGCCGACCCCGACACACTCGAAGCCGCGGGCGAAGTCGAAGACGTTCCCGACTGGCACCTCCTCGAAAAGGGCGCGATCGACGTCGCGACCTATTTCGCCCGCATGGTCGAGAAAGCACCCGCGGTGCTCGGCAAACCGCTCGACATGGAGGCGTACGGACGCTTCTGGCGCAAGACCGCACCGGGCGTGCACTGGATGGTCGTGCACAAGATGCGCGAGCTGAAGGAACGCGGCCTGCGGGTCGGGTTGCTCACGAACAACGTCAAGGAATTCGGTGAGCACTGGAAGGCGACGTTCCCCATCGACGACTTGTGCGAGGCCGTCATCGACTCCAGTCACGTCGGCATGCGCAAGCCGGAGCCCGCGATCTACGCGCTGACCTGCGAGCGCCTCGGCATCGCCCCCGACGAAGCCGTGTTCGTCGACGACAACGCCGACAACATCGCCGCCGCGCGAGCGTTCGGGATGCGGGCGGTCCACTTCCGCGAAGACCCCTGGGCCGCCCTCGCCGAACTCGAAACCCACCTCCCCTGACCACCACACTCACCTGGCTCGTCCCGCTGTTCAGGTGGCCGATGTATTCTTGGACGAATTTGGGAGGCGTGCCCGCGGCTTCAACCCGGGTCGCCGGCGACAGATGGGTAGGCGTCATGCCGGCACAGTCCGCACACCGGAAGGCACGCTCCTGGAGACGGGACGTCGCGGCCGTCGCGCTTTGCGCGGCCGTCATGGGCGGCGCGGCGTGTAGCGGCGACGGCGAGGGGGGTGCTCCCGAGGCTGCGACCAACGACACACCGTTGGCCGCCGCGTTCGCACGCGTGCCCGCGTCCCTCGCCGACGGTGGGGTGAGGTTTTCCAACTTCGCGGCCGCGACCGATGTGGAGCGCCCCGAGCCCGGCGACACCGCCCAAGACATCGCGTACGCGCGAGCCCTGGCCGACGCGGGGGTCAGCGCAGTTGGCCTCGAGCTCGGCGACGACCAATCGGAGTTCGAGAGCGCGTATGGGTTCCGCTTCTCGACGATCGATTTCGTGGTCACCGCCGGCGGCACCGACGAAGGCGTGCTGCTGATCGGCGGCGCGTTCGACGAGGCCGCGATCGACGACGCCCTCGGGGCGAACGCCGCGCAGCCCGAACGCACCGAGCGCGGCGGCGCAACGATCTGGCGCTGGCCCGGCGAGGATCTCGAGCTTCGAAGCGAAAGTGACGTCCTCGACTTACTCGGGCGGCCGCTTCGCTTCGCCGTTTGGGACGACCTCATCGCAAGGACCGTCTCCACCGACGTGCTCGACGCGGTGGTCGACGGGGCCCTACCGCTGAGCGAACACGAAACCGTCGGGCCGATACTCGACGCGCTGTTGGCGGAGGGTGCCTACACGGGGTCGATCAACACGGAGCCAATGACGCTCCAGGTACTTCTCACCTCCCCCTTGAGTGAGACCACCGACGAACTCGAAGCCGAGATCGGCGACCTCGTCCTCGCCGAGTTCGACGCGTTCGGAGTCGGCATGACCAGCCCGGACCAGATGGTCGTCGTTTACGGCCACCGCGACGACGGGGCCGCGGCCGAGAACGAGGACCGGCTCGAGGCGCTGCTCGCCGACGGCACAGAGGTCGCGACCGGCGTCCCGTGGTCGGAAATCTTCGAGTCGTCCGAGGTCGAACGAGACGGGCGCGTCGTCATCGCCCGCCTCGCGGTCGACACACCCCTCCGTTGGATCGAGATGGTCATGCGACGGTCGTCCCTGTTCGTCTACGACGAGACGAGCTGACGCGTTCACGACCCCTACGACCTGACACCCCGGCTACGCGCCGCTCATTGTCATTTCGCCGATGAGGATCGTCACGCCCGCGGCCGAGCCCGGGAGGAACGTGAGGTCGGAGCCGACCTCCGTGATGTCGAGCAGCATCCGTTGCAGCGTCGACGCGATCGTGACCTCACGCACCGGCTCCTGGAATGCGCCGCCGCGGACCATGAGGCCCTCGGCACCGACGGAGAAGTCGCCGCTGATCGGGTTCGTCCCCGAGTGCAGGCCGCTGACCGACTGCACGTACAGCGCCTCGGGAACGCTCGCCATGATCTCTTCGGGCGTGCGCGGGCCCGGTTCGAGCCGCAACGCACGGATCCCCACACCCGGCGTCGTCGAGTAGCCGCCGCGCACTGCACTGCCCGTCGAACGCAAGCGCGCGCGCCGGCCCGTGTATACGTTGTGCAGGAACCCCTGGAGCACGCCGTCGGCGATGAGCTCGTTGCGCCGCGTCGGCACCGCCTCGCTGTCGTACAACGCGGCACCGAGGGCACGGGGGTCGGTCGGGTCGTCGACCAACGTGAGCATCGGCGCACCAACCTTCTCGCCCTCACGGCCGGCGAACAGCGAGCGGCCCTTGAGCACGCTCTCGCCGTTGAACGCGCTCGAGAGCACACCGAGTAACGACCGCGTGACGAGCGGATCGAGCACGACCGGGATGCGGCGCCCCGGCGCAGGTTTCGCGCCGAGCAGGCGGCACGCCCGCTCGACCGCATCGCGGCTGACCGAAGAGATGTCGAGATCCGCGAACGCGCGACCAGCCGTGAAGCCGTAGCCGGTCTGTGTACCCGTGCCGTCGTCGGCGAGCGCGACGGCGTACGCGGAACAGGTGGTGCGGCGGGTGTACGAGGTGACGCCGTGCGAGTTCGCGATCGCGGTCTCGGAGCTGCCGTCGCCGTAGCCCGCGGCCTCGACACCGCGGATGCGCGAGTCGCCCGCCTTCGTCGCCGCCTCGAGTTCGAGTGCGATCCGCACCTTCTCGTCGGTGGGCATCGTGTTCTCGCGCCACAAATCGAGATCGGGCGCAGTCAAGTCGCGCAGTTCGTCCGGCGTCACCAGTGCGTTGTACTCGTCGGGCTCGCCGAACGCGGCGTTGTCGCGCGCCTCGCGCACCGTCTCGTCGATCACATCCGGGTCGAGCGAACCGGCCGACGCGTACCCGAGCCGGTGGTCGACGATGACCCTGACGCCGATGCCCTCGATCCCGGCCGTCGTCAGCGACTCGACCTCACCGCCGAACACTTCGACGTCGGTCTCGCGCGTGCGCACCACGTACGCCTCGACTTGTTCTCCCGCACCTGCCGAGTCGGCTACTTGCCGGGCGATGTCCTGCAAGGCGTCATTCATGCGGCTCCGACCTCCGGCCCTCGATCGCCCGTGCGAAACCGAGCGACCGACCGGGCCTGCGGATCTCTCGCCTGACTCATGCGGCTCCGACCTCC
>JAWXCJ010000356.1:0-6773 GCA_034408875.1 Actinomycetota bacterium | reverse complement strand
GCCTCGTCGTCGTAGACCGCGACGATCGCCCACTCGGACTCGTCACACTCACTGCCGTGCTCGCCGCCCTGTTCGGGGCTCCACCGTGGGTTGGCGCGCTGCGTATGGCGCTGCACATCGAAGGCGGCGTGCCATGAGCGCCGAAACGACCCACCGCACCGTCCTCGAAGTGATGGAGCGGCGCGAGTGCCTCGCCCTGCTCGCCGACCGCCATCTCGGCCGCCTCGCGGTCTCCATCGCCAACCAGCCGGTCATCTTCCCGGTGACGTACGCGCTCGACGGCGACACGATCGTGTTCCGGACCGACCCCGGCACAAAGCTCTACGGAGCGCGCGGTCGGCTGGTTGCGTTCGAAATCGACGGCATCGACGGCGAACTCGCCGACGACCTCGGGTGGAGCGTGCTCGTCGTCGGCACCGCCGACGTCGTCGAATCGGAGTCCGAACTTGCGCGACTCGACGCGATCGACCTCGGCCCGTGGAATCCCGGACCGAAGCAGTACTGGCTCCGCATTCACGGCGGCGCGATCACGGGTCGGCGCCTGACCCGGCCCGAGCCTCTCGCCACCACGTAGGAAGCCCGTGACGGCCGACGACTCTTGGATCACGTTCTTCACGCTTCTCACCGTCGGAGCGAACTTCGCGACCCTTGCCTTGTGGTCACTCGCGTTGTTCGCCGTCGTCGGGCCCGCTCGCACACTCTGGGCGCGCGTGCGGGACTCGCTCGGCGAATCGGGGCTCCAGATCGCGGCTGTCGTCGCCGTGACGGCGATGGCCGGATCGCTGTATCTGTCCGAGGGCGCGCACTTCACGCCGTGCCTGTTGTGCTGGTACCAGCGGGCCGCCATGTACCCGCTCGCCGTCATTCTCGTCGTGGCGCTTGCGCGCCGTGACTGGGGCGTGCGGCCGTACGCGCTCGCGCTCGCTCTCGTCGGTCCCGTGATTTCCCTGTACCACTACGCGATCGAACGGAACCCCGATCTCGAGATCGGCGGCAGCGACACGTGCGCGGCGTACGGACCGCCGTGCACTGCGAAGTGGATCGACGACCAGTTCGGCTACATCTCGATTCCGTTCATGGCGCTGTCCGCGTTCGTCCTGGTGGCCACGATCCTGGCTGCCGCCCGCCCTTCCCGATCGGAGAAATCGTGATGGCCACACCGAAGCGCGCGAGTCTGCCGCTGTTCCCCATCGTGGTCGGAGTCGTCATCGCGATCGGACTCGCCGTCGTCGTGGCCACCGTGGTCGGTGGGGACGACGACACGAGCACAGTTGACGTGCAACAGACGCGCGCTGTGAGCGTCGACGGCGATCCCTTGCCGGCGTTCGACGGCGACTCGGTCGAGGACCCCGCGCTAGGTCTCACGGCACCGACGGTGACCGGCGAGAACTTCGCAAGCGAACCTTTGAGGATCGCGAACGATGGCCGCCCCAAGGCGATCGCGTTCGTGGCGCACTGGTGCCCGCACTGCCAGGCCGAAGTCCCCCGCATCGAGGAGTGGCTGTCTACGACCGGCCTTCCCGAGGGCGTCGACCTGTATTTCGTGTCGACCCGGGTCAGCGCGCCCGACGGCAACTATCCGCCGTCCGAATGGCTCGAACGCGAAGGCGTGAGCGGGGTCCCGACGATCGCGGACGACGAGGGATCGACCGCACTGGCCGCATACGGCGCCGGTAGATTCCCGTACCTCGTATACCTCGACGCCGACAACAATGTTGTGCTGCGCACGAGCGGCGAGTACGGGAGCGACCCCCAGGCCTACACGCCGGTCTTCGAGGCACTCGCGAGCGGCGAGCCACCGGTGGACCCGCGGGGCTAAGGCCCCGACGGCGCAAGCTGTTCGAGCCCGTCGGCCAGCACCGCGGCCGACGGGCGGTCGGTATCGACGCTGTGCGCCGAGGGCCACGGGTCCGCGGCGACTGCCATCGCGGCCGCGATCGTCGGCGTCGCGTCGGAACCGAAGGGACGGGTGCGAGTACGCATCCGGTACGCGGCGACGTCGTCGGGCACAGTGCAGCGCAGCTCGAACAGCTCGCTGTCCGTCGCCGACGCAATCTGCGCCGCCTCCGCGCGCTGGTGGGCTGACGTCCACGAGGCATCGATCACGACGCTCTCGCCCAGCTCGAGCGCGCGGCGGGCCCGGCGGAGCAGCTCGGCATACGTCCGTTCGGTCGCGTCGGCGCTGTAGATGCCGCCGCGATAGTCGGCCGCGGCCGGGGTCTCGGAAGTGATCCCCGCGAGTTCCTTGCGCACGGCATCCGACCGCAGCACGAGCCACCCGAGTTCGGCACCAAAGCCTTCGGCCAGGGTCGACTTGCCGGTGCCGGGCAGCCCGCCGACCACGACGAGCGCCACCCGGCCTCGCTCCAAGTGCTCGAGTGCGAGGACGAGATGGCGGGCGGCGTCGTCGGCCGCGAACGCGTCGCCCTGATCGGCGCGCAGGCACGCGACTTTGCTCCGCACATGCGCCCGGTAGGCGACGTAGTGGTGCGCGAGCGAGGCGGGATGCGTCTCGGCCGTCAGTTCTGCCCAGCGATCGAGCAAGTGGCGGGCGAGTTCCGGTGCGCCGGAGAACTCGAGGTCCATGGCAAGGAACGCGACGTCGTTGAGCACGTCGCCGTAGCGGAAGCGGTCGTTGAACTCGATGCAGTCGAGGATGCGCGGGCCGTCGTCGAGGACGAAGATGTCGTCAGCAAGCAGGTCGCCGTGCCCATCGCGAATGCGGCCCTCGGCAATGCGGCGGGCAAACAATTCGCCCCGGCCCGCGAGGTACCGAAGGGCAAGCGTTTCGACTCGCTCGGCTGCGGCCTCGGGGAGCACAGTGCCCGTGAAACGTTGCATCTGCGCGAACGACTGCGACCAATTCGCGCGTACGGCTTCGACGGTCGCAGATGTGTCGATGTGCGCTCCCCCGTCTGCGCCGGCGTGGAACGCGGCGAGCACCCGGGCGATCGCGTCGATCTGCTCCTCGGTGGCCACACGGTTGCGGACGAGTGTGCCCAGCCGCCGATCCGCGGGCATTCGGCGCATGACCACGAGGTGGTCGCACACCGCACCGTCGACGTCGAGCACGTCGGAGACCCCGAGGTACACGTCGGGCGAGAGACGCCGGTTGAGCTCGACCTCGCGCCGGCAGACCGCCTCGCGTGCTTCGCGGGTCGTGAAGTCGAGGAAGCCGAGTGCGACAGGCTTCTTCACCTTGTACGCGCGGTCGCCCATGAAGAACACGACCGACGCGTGCGTCTCGGCGACATCCGCGCGGTCGAACGTCATGGCTCCTCCAACGCGTCGTCGAGAAACGCCGTGACGCGTGTCCCCGCTGTCGTGGCCACGGTGACGATTCACTGCACGATGAATGTCGTGACCATGCCGAACATTCCGGTGTCGCGTTCGGCGTGGGTGAGGATGTGGCAGTGGAACGCCCATACGCCGAGGTGTTCCTCGGTGGGCTGCACGAGCACGGTGTAGCGCTCGCCGGGCGCGACGTTCAGCGTGTCGACGGTGTACGGCGAATCGAGCGGGAAACCGTCCTTGGCGACGACGAGCTGCGGGATCCCGTGCAGGTGCATCGGGTGGACCTGCAGTCCTTCGTTGAAGTAGTGGATCTCGACCAGATCACCAGGTGCGGCAATCACCGGAGCCGTCGCGGGGAACGATTTCGCGTTCAGCGTGAGGCCGATCACGCCCGCGTCGTTCAGCACGATCGGAATCTCCTGGGTGACCTCGCCCGTGCCTTCCGGTAGCGGCACGTCGCCCACCTGGATCACGCCCAAGAGGCCGTCGGGTACCTGGTGTTCGGCGTGGTGGTGCGAGTGATACATACCGAGCGCGGGGCCTTTGGCCACCCACTCGTACACGAAGTCCTCACCCGGCTTCACGGGTTCCTGGGTGACGTCGGGGACGCCGTCCATCGCGTTCGGCAGTTCCATCCCGTGCATGTGGATAGACGTCGACTGCGGCAGCTTGTTGTGCAGCACCACCCGCACGTTGTCGCCGGGTTCGACACGGATCCACGGACCCGGCACCTGGCCGTTGTACGCCCACGCCTGCACCGTGGTCTCGGGGTCGACCTGCCAGTCGATGATCTCCGCGGTGAGTTCGAATTCCTTCGTGCCGTCGGCCAGGATCGTCGGCTCGAGCGGCGTGTTGCCGGTGCCTTCGGTGTTCAGACCTTCGGTGAGTTGCGCGACGTACGCGTCGACCGGCGCCTTCATGGTCGCGTTGCTCGCGTCGTCCTCCGCGAGGAGGCGGTCGGTGTTGACCTCGTGGCCCGCGCGTTCGCTCGGGTCACCGATGTGGAGATCGCCGACCATGCCCGATTCGCGGTGGCCGGAGATCTCGCAGAACACCGTGTAGGTGCCGGCATCGAGACTCGAGACATCGAGCGTTTCCGAGTCGCCGCCGTTCAGATCGGCCGTTTTGAGGTTCGCCCCTTCGACCGCGAGGTTGTGGACCGATCCGCCGCCATTGACGACGGCCAGCGTTCCGCCCTCGGGGACCGTCACCGCTTCGGGGCTCAGTGCGTACTCGCTGAGCGTCACGGTGGCCGAGCCCGACGCGGCACTTCCGCCGCCTCCGTCGTCGTCCGTGGCGACGGTGACGAGTGCGGCGAGGGCGACGACGACGGCGACGAGGGAGAACGCGGCCGCGCCCGCACCGAAAGCGTCTCGATCTGATCGGTTGAAGAGTGACATGAGGATCAGCCTGAAGGAACGGCGCGAGGCCCGGCAGGGTCGAAGCGACCCGCCGGACGGGACCTTCGGCCCTAGAGGGGGTCGCCCGGGTAGCGGAACGTGCAGGTATGACGCCGAATCTGAATGTGCTTGTCATCGAATCCGAGCGCCACGCCGCCGACGAAACCATCGGCCGGCTCACCAAGGCCGGCCACTCGGTGACACGGTGCTTCGAACCGGGCCGGCCCGCGTTCCCGTGCGCGGCGCTCCAAGCCGACGCGACATGCCCGCTCGACGCGGCGCCGGTCGACGTGGTGCTCGACGTACGGCCCCGCCCTCGCTCGCAACCGGCGCCGGGCGAGGTCGGAATCGGCTGCGCGATCCGCCAACACGTTCCCCTCGTCGTCGCGGGAAGCGACGTGCTCAACCCGTTCGAGCCGTTCGCCGCCGAGTTCGTCGACCGGGCCGGCGACGTCGTCGGCGCGTGCGAGCGCGTCGCGCGGGCGCCGTTACCGGCCCACACCGAAGCCGCGCACGCGGCCATGCGCGACGTGCTGATCCGCCACGATCTCGACCCCTGGGCCGCGTCGGTCGCAGTCACGAGGGAGCAGGGTCGCTTGGTGGTCACGGCGACGAACCGAACCGATCTGAGCCGCAGCGTGCTCGGAATGGCGGGCGTCCGTATGGTGGCTGCGATCCGCGAGATCGACCACCACTCCGCCGGCATCGACGTCCGTTTCGTCAAGGAGTGACCACGCGCGCCGCCGGCCGCATCGACGCCCGCGTCGTACTCCGAATGGTGTAAGCAGATGCTTGCGATGGAATCACCGGTAGCCGATGTCACCCTGTCGGACGGCACGCGCGTGCGGATTCGCCCGATGGCCGCACACGACGACGCGCGCTTGGTCGCGTTCCACGACCGACTCTCACCCGAAAGCCGGCGGCTGCGGTTCTTCAGCCCACACCCGCGGCTCTCGGAGAAGGAAGTCACGCGTTTCACGCAGGTCGACGGCGACGAACGTGTCGCACTCGTTGCCGACTGCGACGGCGACATCGTCGCGGTCGCACGATTCGATCGGGAACCAGAGACGACCGACGCCGAGGCCGCGTTCGTTGTGCAGGACTCGTTCCAGGGCCGAGGGCTTGGGTTCGTGCTCTTGCAGCAGCTCGCCGCCGGCGCCCGCGAGCACGGCATCGAGCGACTCGTGGCAACGACGCTCCCCGAGAACAATCGCATGCTGCATGTGTTCCGCAAGTTCAGTTCCGAAGTGAAGACCTCGTTCCGGGACGGTGTCGTGCATGTCACGATCCCCCTCGGCTAGCACCGAACCGAATCCCGACACGGCGGCGCTCGATCGCCGCTTCGAAGCGCTCATGTTCGACTGGGACGGTACGGCCGTGCCCGACCGTCGGGCCGACGCGAAAACCGTGCGGTCGGTCATCGAAGCGTTGTGCGAAAACGCGGTGCACGTCACGATCGTCACGGGCACGCATGTCGGCAACGTCGACGACCAGCTCGGCGCCCGGCCGCGCGGACCGGGTCGCCTCCTGCTCGCGGTGAACCGCGGGTCCGAGGTCTACGAGGTCGACGGCGAAGGGCCGCGTCTACTCCATCGCCGGGAAGCGACCGCGGCGGAGAACGAAGCCCTCGACCGGTCGGCCGCGCTCACCATCGAACGCCTTGCGGCGCGCGGCCTGACAACCGCGCTCGTTTCGCAGCGCCTGAACCGGCGCAAGATCGATGTGATCCCGCTCCCCGAGTGGGCCGATCCGCCCAAGGCCCGCATCGACGAACTGCTGCAGGCAACCGAAGCGCGCCTCGCGGCCGCCGGCCTGGCGGGCCTCCCCGAAGTTGTCGCCATCGCGCACGCGGCCGCGCGCGAGGCCGGGATCGTGGATCCTCGGGTGACGAGCGACGCCAAACACGTCGAGATCGGACTCACCGACAAATCCGACGCGGCACGCGACCTCCTCGCGCGCTTGTGGGACGAAGGCATCGGGCCCGCCCTCGTGCTCGTCGGCGGTGACGAGTTCGGGACACTCGGCGGGATCCCCGGCAGTGACTCGCTCATGCTCGTACCGGAGGCGCAGGGCGTGACG
>JAWXCJ010000355.1:0-17513 GCA_034408875.1 Actinomycetota bacterium | reverse complement strand
GATGATCATTGAAATTCCTCACCCCTGAGCGGGCGTCGCCGCTGTCGAGCATCCCGCCCGAGAGCGGCCGCCGGGATGTTCTGCCACTTGCGCTACGCGTAAGTGGCGAGTCTGTGTGGCCCGTGAACACCGTTTCGAGGCTCGCAGAAGCGCACGCGAGGACCGGACCGGCGAGGTGCTGTGAGGGCTGCACGAAAGCGGTCACGGGTGGCGCGGCCGGTTCCTACACTGGTCACCATGAGCGTGACCGTCGAGCTCCCAGACGATGCCCTGCGCAAGCTGCAAGCCGAAGCCGCGCGACGCGGGGTCAGCATCGATCAGCTCATCGCCGAGCTCGCCGCCGCGCTCCCCGCCGAAGATCCCCTCGACGCGTTCATCGGATGCGGGACGTCAGGACGGACCGAACCGTTCGACATCCACCGTGAACGCGCCGAGCTGGCCGCCAAGAAAACCGCGGAAGGCATCTGAGCGAACGTCGTGCATCTGATCGACACCGGGGTCTTCATCTCCGCCGCCGACCGAGACGAACCCCGCCACCACGACTGCGCCGCGCTGCTACGCAACCGAGACGACCTGGCCGTCACCGCCGCGGTCATCCCCGAGACCGCATGGATGATCGAATCCCGGCTCGGACCCCAAGCAGAAGCCCGGTTCCTCACCCTCGTCACCAGCGCCCGGTTCAATATCGTCGACCTGATTCCCGTCGACTACCAGCGGACTATCGCGCTCATCACCCAATACGCCGACCTCGGCCTCGGGTTCGTCGACGCCTCCATCATCGCCGTTGCCGAACGGCTCGACGTCACCACCATCGCGACGCTCAACCGCCGCCACTTTACCGTCGTGCGACCCACCCACGCCGACGCGTTCGACCTGATCCCCTGACCCACGCGGCCCGGTCTGGGAATCAACCCCGTGACCAGCCACGTCCGCAGCCGATTTCTGGTTTCGCTGCTCGCCGTCGCGCACCGTGTTGTTGCAGGTGGCGTCGGGCGTGCCCGCCACCGTCACCGCCGAGACCTCCTGGCAACTCGAACGCAACCTCGTCGCCGAGACCCAAGCCACGGAGGTCTGACCCCCGGCCTTCGCCGTCGCCGAGCGCGGGCTGGCAGGATTCAGCGCATGGATTGGATCACTGAGGCGACGCAGCACGTTGCTACGGCCGTGGGGCTGGATGCGGCGACGTTGGAGCCGAGTGCGGACGAGCAGCAGACGTTGCTCGATCTTGCCGGTGTGGCCGCGCATCGGAGTGGGGCGCGCACGAACGCGCCGTTGTTGTGCCACGTGCTCGGGCGCGCGGTTGCGCAGGGGGCATCGCTCGACGATCTGGCCCGTGCGGTGCGCGAGTACGCCGGGGACGAGTGACGCGACTCTCCTCGGAGACAGTTGCACCGATGACCATCGTGCCCGTCGAAGTCGACGGGCACGAGTACGTCGTGTGGCGCGGGGAAAGCGGCGCGCTCGGGAGCGCGCCGCGGCAGTGCCCGCATCTCGACTTCGATCTCGCCGACGCGGCCGTCGTCGGTGACGAGCTGGTGTGCCCGGGGCACGGGTGGGCCTTCACGTGTGCCGGCCGCGCATTGAAACGCAACGAGTTCGGGCGCGCCGACGACAAAGGCGCGATCGAGTGCCTCGCCCTCGCCGAGCACGCCGGACGCATCGAGGCCCGCGCATGACGACCGCCTACCCGCCGCCGCACCACTTGCTGTGGGACCTCCGACTGCGCTTCGCGCACGACGACGACAACGCGAGCCGGGCGTGGATGCCGGTCACCCCCGAAGTGTGCGGCGACGACGGGTCCGTCCGCGCCGGTGCGCTGACGACGCTCGTCGACGTCATCAGCGGCGGCCTCGCGGCGCGCGCCGCGCAGCCGAACTGGATCGCCACCGCCGACCTCACCCTCCACATGACAGGCCGCGCCGCGAACGGCGAGGTCGAAGCGCGCGCCCGGGTGCTGCGGGCCGGACGCACGACGGTCGTGCTCGAGATCGACGTCGTCGACGAACGCGAACGCACGGTCGCAGTCGCGACGTCGAGCTTCGCGGTGCTCCCCCGCCGCGACATCAACCCCGACATCAGCGAGCGCACCGCCGGGTCGTTCGCGCCGCCGGACGGCGCCGCACTCCGCGTCCCGTACGCCGACCAGCTCGGCATCCGGGTGCTCGACGCCGCCGCGGGCGTGGTCGAGGTGCCCGTCACCGACTGGTCGCGTAACTCGATGGGCGCGTTCCAGGGCGGCGCGGTCGGCGCCGTGCTCGAAGCCGCGGCCGAAGCCGCGCTGCGCACTGCGAGCAACTCTCCGCTGGTCGTCACCGACCTGCACGTGACCTACCTGAGCTTCGGCCGCGTCGGACCGCTGCAAACCAGAACCGAGGTGCTCGCGGCCGATGCGGACCGCGGCGTCGCGACCGTCGCCCTGTTCGACACCGGCGCCGAGATGCGGACGACGACGACCGCACGCGTCGTCGCGACGCGGAGCCTCTTATGACCCAGGTGACGCAGTTCATGCGCGTCGACCTCACCGAGGTCGAGCCCGGCGTCATCCACGGTCGCGCGGACCGCGCCGAGCACTTGACCAAACCCGACGGCGCGATGCGCGTCGGGCCGCTGCTCACGATGCTCGACTACGCCGGCGGCCTGTGCGGCGGGCTCGCGTCGCTCCCCGACGGCTGGGTCGTGTCGACCAACCTCGCGGCCCGGTTCGTCGCACCCGCGCGGCACGGGCCGTTCCGCATCGAGGCATCGGTGCTGCGGGTCGGCCGCAACAACGTCGTCACCGCGGTCGCGCTCTACGACGAAGGTGCGGACGACGCGCTCGTCGCGTCGGGTGTGCTCACGTCGGCCGTGCTCGTGCCCGAGAACGGGCCGCCGCAGTGGGAACGGCCGCTACGCCTCGTGAACCTGACGCCGTCCGGCCCGCAACCCGATCTGACCGAGTGGCTCCGGCTGCGCGCCATCGACGGCGGCGTCGAAATCCCGCTCGACGACCGGTTCCGCAACCCGTGGGGCATCCTGCACGGCGGTGTCGTCGCGACGATCGTCGACCTCGCCGCGGGCGGCAACACCACCGACGTCGTGCTCCACTTCCTCGCACCCAACCGCATCGGACCTGTGCAAGCGATCGCGACACCGGTCGGCGAACGGTCCGACGGGACCGTGCAACGGGTCGAGGTGCGCGACATCGGCGCCGACCGCGTCACCGCCGTCGCCATTGTCACCTCACTGTAAACACCACCGGCAGGTGATCGATCGTCGTCACGAGCGAGTTCGGCGCCCGTTGCGGCCCCTCCCCCGGCGCGACCCGCATATCGGGCAGGCGGGTGAAGATCTCTTCGAGCGCGATACGGATCTCGGTGCGGGCCAGGTTCGCGCCGAGGCAGAAGTGCGGACCGGTGCCGAACGCGAGGTGCACGTTCGGGTCGCGGTCGATGCGGAACGCGTGCGGGTCGTCGAACACGTCTTCGTCGCGGTTCGCCGACGGGTACACGTTGAGGACCACGTCGCCCTCCTCGAGCTTGCGCCCGCGGAGTTCGGTGTCGGCGGTGACGGTGCGCGAGAAGCTGATGACCGGCGACACGTACCGCAGGATCTCCTCGGTCGCGCTGTTCACCAACGTCAGATCGGAAGCCAGGCGTTCGCGCTGGTCGGCGAACTCGCTGAGCGCGGCCATGCCGCCCGAGAGGCCGTTGCGGGTCGTCTCGTTCCCGGCGACGAGCAGCAGCACGAGAAACATCAGCAGTTCGTCGCCGTCGAGGTTGTCCTCGTCGAACGCCAACTCCCCGGCCTCGACCGACGAGAGCATCACCGAGATCAGGTCGTCCTTCGGGTGTGACCGGCGCTCCTCGATGAGCTGCATGAGCAACCCGACGTAGCCGCCGAACGCCTCGGCCGCGACGACGAGCTTCGGGTCGTCGTCGCCCGACGCACCCTCGGCGCTCATCATGTTGTCGGACCACGTGGCGAGTTGGTCGCGCTGGTCGATCGGGAGCCCGAGCAGTTCGGCGATGACGATGAGTGGCAGCGGCTTGGCGATGTCGTCGACGAAGTCGCATTCGCCCTGCGCGGCGACCTTGTCGATGAGGTCGCGCGCGATCTCGCGGATGTGGTCGAGCAACTGGCCGATGCGTCCGGGCGTGAACCCGCGACTCACGAGCTTGCGCTGGCGTGCGTGCTCCGGGTCGTCCATCGACACGATGGAAAGGTTGGCGCCGTGCCCGCCCGTCGGACGGATGCCGAGCTTGCTGCAGAACAACTGGGGCTGACGTTCGACGTGGATGATGTCCGCGTGCTTCGAGACGACCCAGATGCCGTTCTTCTCGTCGCGGTGCACCGGGTCGTTGGCGCGGAGCCAGTCGAAGGTCTCGTGGGCGACCCCGCGCACGAACAGCGACGGGTCGAGCACATCGAGGGTTGTCATCGTTCCTCCAAACGGGCGAACACGGACGCAATCTCACGGGCCCGCTCGGCCAGCGCGGCCCGCGGGTTATCGGCCTGCGGGAGGTACTCCACGAGCACCCCGTACAACGAGTGGCGGATCGTGCGCACGACCGCGGGGTCGTGCAGCGCCGGCGCATCGGGGATGAGGCCACGGATCCAGTCGGCGAGCACCGCTTCGAACGCGTTGCTCATCTCGAGCAGCGGCTCGAGCACGTCCTCGTCGCCGTGGATCGCCTCCGCGAGCACCGACCGCCAGAACGCGTCGTCGCTCAGCAACGCCACGAAGATGTGGTCGAGGAGCGCGCCGAGGCGGTCGGCCACCGAGCCCGGCAGCCCCTCGGGGAAAGGCGGGGCGAACAGGTCGTCGCCGCCCTGGCGGTACGCCACCGCAGCCCGCAGCAGCTCCCGCTTCGACGGGAAGTAGTGGTACAGCGTCGCGACGTTGACGCCGCACACCCCGGCCACGGCCCGCATGCTCGTGCCGCTCGCCCCTTCGGTGGCCATCAGGCCCAGGGCGGCATCCAAGATCTCGGTCCGGCGGTCCATCGCCTGGTCACGATCCCATCAAACGTTCGTTTGGTCAAGGCGATTGTTTCTGCTCAGACTGAGTCTTAGCCTCGTGGGCTGTGGCTGACGATGAAGCCTCTTTTCTTGCTGCGTATGACCCGACCGCATATCCGCGGAGTGCGGTCACCGTTGACGTTGTCTTGCTGACCGTGCGCGCGGGACGCTTGGCCGTGCTGTTGGTGGAGCGGGGTGGGCATCCGTACCGCGGGCGGTGGGCGTTGCCCGGCGGGTTTGTCGAGCCCGACGAGGATCTCGATGACGCGGCTCGGCGCGAACTTGCCGAGGAGACGGGGATGCACGTTGACGGGGGCGACGAGGCCGTCGAGCTCGGCTTCCTCGAACAGCTGCGTTCCTACGGCACTCCCGGGCGCGATCCGCGCGTGCGCAACGTATCGGTGACCTACATCGGGTTTGCGGCGCCCGGTGAACCCGTCGCCGGGTCGGACGCGGCGGCCGTTCGGTACTGGGCGGTTGACGATCTCGCCGTCGCCGGTGTTGGGAGTGATGACGGGGTTCCGCTCGCGTTCGACCACGACCGCATCGTGCGCGACGGCGTCGAACGGGCGCGCGCCAAGCTCGAATACACGACGCTCGCGACCGCGTTTCTCGACGAGTCGTTTACCCTCGGCGAACTGCGGCGCGTGTACGAAGCGGTGTGGGGCGAGACGCTGCACGAGGGCAACTTCCGGCGCAAGGTGCTGTCGACACCCGGATTCGTCGAACCGACGGGCGAGACCGCACCCACCGACGGCCGGCCTGCCGCGCTGTACCGCCGCGGCCCCGCGACGCGGTTGCATCCCCCAATCCTGCGGTGAAGGCAATCCTGCGGTGAAGGCGATCCTGCGGTGAAGGCAATCCTGCGGTGAGCGCCGGAGTTTTTCCAGGGAGCTTCGACCCGCCGACGGTCGCGCACATCGCGATCGCCGAAGCGGCGCGCAATGCGGCCGGGCTCGACCGGCTCGACTTCGCGCTGTCGCGCACTGCGCTCGGCAAGGACGGCCACGCCGCACCGCTCGACGCGCGCGTCGCCGCGCTCGAACGCCTCGCCGCGACGCGGCCGTGGTTGGGCGTGATCGTCATCGACGACCAACTCGTCGCTGACATCGCGCGCGGCTACGACGTCGTCGTGCTCGGGGCCGACAAGTGGGCCCAGGTCCGCGACCCGGCGTGGTACGAATCGGAGGCGGCGCGCGATGCGGCGCTGACGCAGCTGCCACGCGTGCTCGTCGCGCCCCGGCCGGGGTTCGACGTCGACGGTGCCGAGGTGCTGGACATCGATCCCGAGATGGGCAACGTGTCGTCGACCCTCGCTCGGGAAGGCCGCCACGACCTCGTCGCGGCGGGTGCGCATCGGCGCCTGATCGTCGACGCGATGAACGTGATCGGCACCCGGCCCGACGGCTGGTGGAAGGACCGCGACGGCGCCGCCCGCCGCCTCATCGGTTCGCTCCAGGCTTTCGCCCACACGAGCGGCACGCGCGTCGCGGTCGTGCTCGACGGCCGTCCGCTCCGCGACTTCGCCGAAGGTATTCACGACGGCGTGCTCGTCGCGTACGCGACCCGCAGCGGCAGAGACGCCGCCGACGACCGCATCGTCGCCGAAGTCGAGCGCGACGCGCACCCCGACACGCTCACCGTCATCACATCGGACCACGGTCTACGCGACCGCGTCGAAGCACTCGGCGCGCAGGTCGAATCGGCCGGGTCGTTGCTCAACGCTCTGGAATCGGAACCCCGGTAGCGCCGTCGTCGCGCTCGACGCCGAGCGAGTTCAACGCCATCGACACGAGCATGTACTGGCCGACCGCGAACACGATGTCGATCAGCTGCTGCGTGTCGTAGTGCTCGACCAGCCCCGCGTACGTCGCGTCGCCGATGCACTGGTCGGCGTGCAACTCGTCGGCGGCGCGCAGCAACAGCGCCTCGTTGGCTGGCCACCCGGTGGCGTCGGGGCCGTCGGCAATGCGCGTGATCTCGGCGTCGGTGATGCCCTCGGCGCGGCCGATGACCACATGCTGACCCCACTCGTAGGGCGAGCGCGCGTTCCAACCGGTCCGCAGGATCAGTAACTCCCGATCGCGGCCGGAAAGCGTGCTCTTGGCAAGCACGTGGTTGCCGAACACGAGCCAGCGCTTCAGCAGCTTCGGATGGTGGGCCAGGGTGCCGAAAATGTTGATGGAGCGGCCGCCGAGCGCAGCGCGCGTCTCGTCGTCCCACTCGTCGATCGGCAGCGGCGTTATTCGAGGCGAGGTCATACGGTCGCGAAGCGTAGGCTCGACCGGATGTCGGGCGCCCCTCACAACATTCGCACGGACACCACGCTCACTCCCGATCCCGAAATTCCGGGCCGGCTGCATGCCGACATTCCGCCGGCGTGGAACGTCATGCACATCTTCGGCGGCGTGTCGATGTACACCGCGCTGCGGGCGATGCAGGAAACCCTCGACCGGCCCGACATGCCGCTCGTCACCGCCAACGCGATCTTCCTCGCGCCGGTCACGGCCGGACCCGTCACGGTCGACGTCGACGTGCTCCGCGGCGGAAGGCGCGCCTCGCAAGTCGCCGCCGACCTCCGCGTCGCGGGAACCGAGGGAGTCGCGCTCCGCGCCCACGGCGTGTTCGGCCAAGCGCACGACGTCGACCACCACTACCAAGAGGTGCGCTTCCCCGAGGCGCCGCTGCCCGAGCAGACCCCGCTGCCGCCCGACCCCGACCGCCCGAACCCGTTCGGCGAAATCAGCTTCCACCAGCAGACCGCGTGGCGGCCGGTGAGCCCGCTCGACGACCCCGGCCGCGGCCAGTTCCTGTCGTGGGTCCGCCTCCTCGAAGGCGAACCCGACCTGCTGACACTCGCGGTGCACGGCGACGTGCTCGGCCCCGCGGTCGGGCGCGCGCTCGGGCCGTCGCTCTACGGCCGCATGGTGCTGTCGCTCGAGATCGGGATCCGGTTCATCGCGGTGCCCGTCACGCCGTGGGTGTTACAAGAGATCGAGGCGTGGCACGTCGGCGACGGGTACGCCACCGGCCCCGCCCGGCTCTGGGACGAAGACCGCAACCTCTGCGCGATCGCCACCCAGACCGCGCACCTCCGCGTCATGAAGCCGCAGTAGCCGCTTGGCCTATCGGAAGTCCTTCACGATGATCAAGAACTCGGCTTCGACGACAAGGTACTCAGCGGTTGTGCGGGTGCCCGCTATCTGAGACAGGTGGACATCGGCCCCCGCGTCGATTCCATCCCGCGGCGGGCCGTCGCGTCGGCACGCGACGATCCAGTCGGTTACAGCTCCTGCCCAATCCAGGTTGCGCTCCGAGCGAAGAAACCGCGCGAGCGCGTCGTCGTAGAGAATCTTCCAACCGGAGTCAGGGAGCTTCGGGGCGACGGAATCGCTCAACGAACTCCTTGGGGTCATCGGGCTGCTCGGCTAATCGACGAGCGAGATCGCCGGACGCCGCGCGCTCGCGCATGTCGGCGGCCCAGCGCCGCACCTCGGGGTCACGAGACACGTCGATCACCCGCAGGCGCAACTGCACACTGTCGAGTATCTGGCTTACTCGCGCACGGGTCGCGACGAGACCTCGCTCGACGAACCGTGCCGTTGTTCTCGTCACCTCGGCCATACGCTCAGCTTGTCACTTGGGTGAGACAAGCAGCGGTTTCGGCGGTGTCAGGCCACTCCCGGCCCAGGAGGCCGCGCCGCCGAACCGGACCGGGCCGCGAGCCCCCATAGTCTGGGCGGCGTGACTACCGACCGGGCGTGCACCGACTGCGGAGTAGACGTCTCGGCGCTCACGCCTCGCGATGCGGCGGCCGCCGTGCGCAGCTACCCGCGCCGATTTCGCGAAGCGGGCGTGACCGACACCAAACCGGGTCGAGCCACAGCCGTCGCGCTGCTCCGCGCCGCCGACGACCTGTATCGCATCCTCGTCGAAGACCAGCCGATCCTGCGCACCCGCCCCTCCGACGTTCCCGCGGCGCTCGACACCGCGGCCGAGCGGCTGGGGCTGGTCATCGACCGCGCCACGAGCGACGACTGGAAGAGAACCGGGTCACGCGCGGGCGCCCCGGTCACCGCGCTCGACATCGCGCGCGAGGCAGTGCACGAAGGTGCGCACCAACTCCGCATTGCCACTGTGACCGACGTGACACAGCCGTAGCCACGCAATCAGGCGTAGCGTCTCGCCCGTGACGACGAGCGACACTCCCGACACCGGATACCTCCCCGCGATGCTCAATCCGTTCGAGCCCGGGTTCTTCGACGACCCGTACTCGCGGTACAAGGCGGTGCGCGAACAAGATCCGGTGCACACGACGCTGATCGGCGCGATCGCGCTGCTGCGCTACGAAGACGTGCACCGCGTGCTGCGCGACACGAGCATGAGCGTCGAGGAGCGGCACTCCAACTTGCAGTTCCCGCCGCCCGCCGACCCGGAACTCGCGGCGCTGGTCGCCGGCCGCAGCGACCGCGGAACCCGGGTCATGCTCAATCTCGACCCGCCCGACCACCACCGGTTGCGGCGGTTGGTGTCGAAGGTATTCACACCGAAGATGATCGAGGAACTCCGGCCCCGCATCCAACAACTCGTCGACGAACATCTCGACGCGGCCGCGGCCCACGGCGGCGAAGTCGACGTCATCGCCGAAGTCGCGTTCCCACTTCCGTTCGTCGTCATCTCCGAGATGCTCGGCATTCCCGCCGGGCAGGATCGCGACCAACTGCGCGAGTGGTCGGGCGCGATCGTCAAGACCTTCGACCCGATCCTGAGCGACGACGAACAACGGGCCGCGATCCACGCGGCCGACAACCTCGACGAACTCATACGGAGCCTGATCTCCTGGAAACGCGACCACGCGGACGACGACCTGTTGAGCGCGCTCATCGCCGCCGAAGACGAAGGCGACCGGCTCGACGAAGAGGAACTGATCGCGCAGACGATGCTGCTCTACATCGCCGGTCACGAGACGACCGTCAACCTCATCGGGAACGGCACGCTCGCACTGCTGCGCAACCGCGACCAACTCGCGCTCCTCAGTTCGGACCCGAATCTCGCGGTCAACGCCGTCGAAGAACTGCTGCGGTTCGACAGCCCGGTGCAGATGTCGCGGCGGGTGACGCTCGCACCCATCACGATCGGCGACAGAGACATCGAAGCCGGCTCGGTGCTCATGACCGCGCTCGGGTCGGCCAACCACGACCCGGCCAAGTGGGGCCCGAACGCCGACGAGCTCGACCTTCGCCGCGACAACGCGCGCGACCACATGTCGTTCGGTGGCGGTTTCCACTCGTGCCTGGGCGCGCACCTGGCGCGCCTCGAGGGTCAGGTCGCGATGAGCACGCTGGCGCGCCGGTTCCCGAACATCGAACTCGCCACCGACACACCGGAGTGGAACGGGCGCATCGTGCTACGGGGCCTCTCCCGGCTCCCGGTCACGCTCACCTGACCGCATCGCCTGCAGACGCCGGGGCGGCCAGTTGTCGTCGGCGGCGTACGCCCGGCGTTCGAACGGGTTGTAGTAGTACGCGCGACGTTCGACCGCCTGGAACAACGACGGCTCCTTGCGGCGCGCCCACGCCCACGTCCCGGCCACGGTCCCGCCGGCCATCCACGCGGCGTAGAGCGCGGGATAGAACGGACCGAACCAGCGGCCCTGCCACACGTGCAGGTCTTCGTGGCGTTCGACGAGTTGACGCCGCCGCGGGTTCGTCGGGTCGCCTGCGCCCGTGACGACGTTGCCCGCGGTGAACGCAAAACGCCGGCGCGGAGACCAACCTCGCTCGTACACGAACCGGTTCTGACGGCGGCTGAGGTCGTCGACGTATCCGGCGTCGCGCGGCGCGGCGTTGACCGCGTGCAACGCGAGTCCGCCGGTCACGCCGACGAGTCCCCAGGTGCTGTCGAGCGCGGCGGCAACCCACCCTTTCGGGTGATGCCAGTCGTAGATCCCGCACCAGCCGGCCAGCGCGCCGTTCGCCCCACCGACGAGAGCGCCGGCGGGCGCACACCCAACCGGTCGCAGCACGAGACCACCGAGAAGCGCACCGCCGGCGCCGACGAGTACCGATTCTAGAACGAGAGAATGCGACCGGCGTGCAACAACGCGCATATGTCCATCGTTGCAGCAATCGCGATGTGGAGTGCCGCGCCCCACCAGATCGAACGAGTTTTCAGGCTCAGCGTTCCGAGTACGACACCGCCGACGATCGCCGCCAATGCTTCGAGCATCGGCTTGTCGTAATGGAGCATGTTGTACGGAACGACCATGATGAAGATCGACACCCAGCCGAGCCGCGGTGCGAGTCCGTGGACGATGAACCCGCGGAAGAAAAATTCAAGCGCGACGAACTGCAGCCAGTACAGGGCCCACCACACGAAGAGATCGGGCCCGAGCGGGTTGCCCGGCACGATCTCGAGGAACGGATACTTGTGCTGGAAGCCTTCGCTGAACGACGCGATCACCACCGCCGGGAACGACAGGCTGAACAACAGCAGGTACACGCGTGCGTGCGGGCCGATGCCGTCGACGCGGAGGCCGAAGTCGCGCACCCGTTCGCGCAGCAGCAGCTTGATGACGAGGACGGGCGGGATCACGTAACACGCGATCGTGACTGCGGCCCACCGGGCGAGGCCGCCGATGCTCCCATGTTCGCGCGAGCCGTAGAACTCGGAAATCGTGAGACTGACCGCCACGGCGAGCAGGACCGCGACGGCGCGCCGGTCGTTCGCGACCGAGACTTCGGCACGCGCGTTGGCGTCGCGACGAACGTCGGTGACGTATTCGCGCCACAGGCGCGCGGGCAAGGTCAGGGCCGGCGCGGCCGGTTGGTCCACCCACCCTCCTCCGTGGGAAACCAGCCACTCGACGCGAGCGTGCCGCCGTCGGCGTGCACGGTGGTGCCGGTGACGAACGCCGAGAGATCCGACGCAAGAAACAGCGCAACGCCCGCGATGTCGGCGGGTGTGCCGAAACGGCCGACCGGCACCCAACTCGGAATCAGGTGCTCCTGCTCCGGTGTCACCCACTGCGAGTACGGGACTTGCAGCGTCTCGGTGACATCGGGCGCGATCGCGTTCACGCGAATCCCGGCGCGCCCGTACTCGACCGCGAGACTGCGCGTGAGTCCGGTGATCGCGGCTTTGAACGCCGAGTACACGGCGCGGGTCGGGATGGCGCGGAACGCCTCGATGGTCGACACGTTGACGATGCTGCCGCCCGCGCCCCGTTCCAACATCGGCGGGAGCACGGCCCGCGTGCAGGTGAGGATGTGGCCGAGGTTCACCCGGTAGAGGTCGTCCCAGTCGGCGTCTGACTGCTCGTGGAACGCCTTGCGGGCGCCGCCGTAGTGGCCGACGTTGTTCACCAGGATGTCGACGTGACCGAACGCGTCGAGCGCGGCGGTCACGAGCGCGTGGCCCGCGTCGGGTTCGCGCACGTCGCACACGACGGCAACCGTGCCCTCGCCCAGCGCGACCTGCGTCTCGCGGGCCCGGTCGGCGTCGATCTCGGCGATGACGACCCGGGCCCCTTCGGCCGCGAACCGCTCCACGACGCCGCGGCCGATCCCACCGCCGCCGCCGGTGACGATCGCGACCTTCCCGCCGAGCAGTGAGGACGTATTCATGCGGCGACCGGGCCCTCGGTCGGAACGACGGCGCCCCTCGGCGAGAGCGTCTTCGCCGAAGAGCCCATCAGGTGGAGCCTAATGAGGGTGCCCGGTCTCTCGTGAGAGGCTGGGTCGGGCCGTCTGAGTAGTGGTACCCGGGGTGTGAGCAGCCGCTACTCATGCGCCGGCCGATTCCATGGCCCAGGCTCGTGACAATGGGGCACGGTTGGGGGAAGAAACAGGGCGCGCGCGGTCGGGTGCTTCGGGCCGTGCCGGCGGTGGCGCTGCTGCTCAGCCTGCTCTCGTTCGGTCCCGCCGAACCGGCGAGCGCGGCCCGGCCGATCCCGCCGCCGCTGCACGTCCTGATCACCGACGCCGGGTTCGTTCCCGAGAACGTGTCGGTGTCGATCGGGCAGTCGGTCGTGTTCGAGAACCATCGCGCCGGCGTCGAGAGCGTCACCGCGACCGACGGCCTGTTCGCGTCGGGCCCGATCCACGCGGGCGGCGCGTACGTCATGGCGCTCGGGCAACTCGGCATCCACGGGTTCGAGAGCGCGGGTCCCGCGCCATTCGCGGGCACGGTCGCGGTCGGAGCGCTCGGGCTCGAGGGTGACGACAACCAGTTCGCGCAGTTCTTCGTGCCGACGGACCCGCCGTACCCGCTCGACGGTCCCGCAATCGACTTCCACCCGACCCTGGGGTTCTCGGCCGCGCGCAACCGGTTGCTCTTCACGGTCGCGCAATCGGCGCTCGTCGGAGCGGTCAACGCCGCGCTCGCGGTGGCCGGTGTCACGGTGGTCGGCGGGTTCGAACGCTGGGGCATCATCGCGGTCGAGGTGCCCGACACCGGCGACGCGGCAACCTGGACACGTCTCGACGAAGCGGTCGCCGCCCTCGAAGCGAACAGCGCGATCGGGACCGTCACCTACGACGTCGAGATGCAGGCGGCCAACGAGATACCTCGGCCGTCGTCGCCGGCGCCCATCAACACCTGGGTGTGGGACGACCTCCGCTATGCCGCCGGCACGGAGAGTCCCGGCTCCGCGCGCGGCGACGGGCGGAACGACTGGCTCGAAGCGGCCCGCTTTCCGCAAGCGTGGAACTGGTACGACGCGTTGTTCAAGAAGAACTCGCAGGTCGACACGATCGTGATCGACACCGGCTTCAATCCCGCCCAGCCCGATCTCCGGTTCGCGTCCTTCCCAAAGCTCTGCATCCCCGGCCCGGACAAGCAGATCTGCACGTACACCACGGACCTGCAGCCCGACTCGGCCATTCCTCACGGAACCGGGACCGCGGCGGTCGTCGGTGGCGAGTACGACCGCACGGGCCGCGCACCTTCCGTGTCGGTCGGCGTCCCGGGCGCGAACCCGTTCGCCGATGTCACGATGACGCGCGAAACCTCGAACATCCAGGAGATCGAGTACAAGAACCCGCACAAGCTGACGCAGTCGCGGTTCTTGCTGTACTTCGACATCGTCATGGCGAACCGCGATCAGTACCCGGGGCTGCGCGTGATGACCATGAGCCTGGGCCAGTTCCTGTACGGCCAGCCGCAGGGCACGTGGAACGAGTGGAACGAAACCCGAGCCGGGCACTTGTGCGGCCCCGGCGGCGCCGACGACGCGGGCGGGACCGAGCCGTGCACGCCGATGAACGACGACGCGAACCTGAAATGGGTGGCCGCGGCCGGCGAGACGTTGCGCGCGGCATTCCAGGACATGGGCCAGTCGAACATCATGTTCACGAAGTCGTCCGGCAACAGCAGCGGCCCGTATTCGATGTGCATCGGCCCCGGGCCGGGGTGCACGCACATCGTGGTCCCGTCGGCGTCGATCGACCCTGTGTCGTGGCTCGCCCGCAACTGGACCGGGCCCGGGACGAACCCGTTGCTGCTCGTCGAGGCGTGGAGCAACGTCGACCCCGCCGGTCCGCGGCGCGCGGACTACGCCAACACGGGCGGCGACGTCTCCGCCATCGGCGACGTCTTCACGTCGAGTTACAAGCCGGGCCAGACCACGCACTACGAGTCGTTCAAGGGGACGTCGTTCGCGGCGCCGCAAGTCGCTGCGCTCGCGGGTCTGCTGTGGGAGTTCAACCCGAGCCTTACGCTGGCCCAGGTTCGGTCGCTGATCGTCGCCAACGCCCGCAACGACGTCGTCGACGTCGACGCGGGCGCCACCGCGATCCCCGGCCAGTTCGCGGCGCCGCGCATCGACGCCTACGCGTCGATGATGGCCGCGCTCGGCGGAGCGATCGCGCTCGTCGACGTCAACGACGCCAGCACCGACGGCAACCGGCGGCTCCAGTGGGTGGGGAACACGGCCACGCCCGACGTCGCGTTCGGCCCGAGCGGGTCGTACGCGTCGCCCGACGGCGCGGTTGACATGCGCGATTTCCGGCGCTTCCGCGACGCGTGGCTCCAGATCTGTATCGCCGACAACACCCGCGCGGATTGCCCCGACACGCTCGACATCGACCTCGACGGCGCGCCTGGTCATCCGAAGCGCGACCTCAACCGCGATCGTTGCATCGGGTCGGTGCAGTTGACCGGTCCCGCCGAGACGGTGCCGTGCGCGGGCGAGGAGATCTTTTCTCGCTTCGACTTCAACGCCGACGGACAGATCAGCCCGACCTCGCAGGCGCGAGTGCCGATCACCGCGGCCGGCGCACCGGCGTCGATGGGTACCGGCATCGATGTGAGCGACCTGGGCGTACTCCAGGCGAAATGGACGGGCGGCGACGGATCCAACGTCCCGTCGGCAGCACTCACTGGCCTGATGAACTCGGCCGACGTCGCGATCGATGTCAGCGAGGTCGCCGCGTTCGCCGACGCGGGCGCAGCGGTGTCGACGTTCGTCAGATCAGGGCCGACGGGAACCGCGACGCCGCCGAACGCGCCCACCGCCAACAAACCGCACATCGTCACTTCGGCCGTCGACCTCACCGACACGCTCCCGCCGGGCGGGCAGACGAACCTGTTGGAACCGTGGGCCGTCACCTCCGTCGACGGCACGACGCAGTCCTTCGTCGGCAAGCAGGTGCCGGCCTTCGCGGGCAGCGACCTACGCACGAAGATCTGCGCCGACACGCTGGTGACGTCGGAGGGCGGCGCATTGCCGGTCGGCACGACGGTCAGCGCGGAGCTGAACTACGTCGCGTCCGACTGTGGCGCGCCGCGGGTCGGCGTGCCGATGCGCTACGAGATCGTCGGCGACGCGCTCGGCTCCGAACTCGTCGCCCCGCAGGCGACAACCAACGCGTTGGGACAGGCCAAGGTCATGCTCAGGGCCGGGACGTCGAACGGCGTGGTGACGGTGCGGGCGTGGGCCGCCGTCGGTCTCGGCGGCGGCGAGGTGAGCCGCGACATCAGAGTCACGATGGGCGACGGCCTCGCGGTGCACTACTTGTGGCAGGAAACGCTCCTCGACTGGGAAGTCGACGCGACCAACCAGTGGGGCACGGGCGAAGACGACTGCGACGCCAACCCGCTGAACCCGCCGCGGACGGCAAAGCTGTGTTTCTCGGCACACGCATGGCTGCGGCCCGACTCGGGGTTCACGAACCTGAACGGCGTCCCGACGTACGCGAACCGGCGCCGCGGTGTCGTCAAACTCGACGATACCGGCGAAACCGTGCTCGACGAAGACGTCAACGCGGTGATGATCGCGGGCGGTACCGAGACACGCGGCTGGCAGATCAGCGAGCACGTCGACAACTACTTGCAGGGGGGAACGCCGAACTTCGACCCGACGCTGTGCGACAGCTACCAGAGCGGGCAGTGCCCGGTGAACGTCACGCACTTCAGCTATTTCCGGCCCGGTGAAGGGCTCACCCCCGACCAGTGGGCGATCAACTGGCGCGACAACCCTGTCGACGGCCTCGACCTCGAGACGCGTCCCGACGGGTTGCTCGTGAGCGGACTGCGCAACATCGGTGCGCAGATCCCGCCGCTCACCTGGTCACCCACCAACAGCACGCACGACGACGCGCCGTTGCAGGCACCCAACTACCCGTCCGAGATCCTGCTGCTGCCGCGCGAGAACGGGAGCAACTTCCAGTACGGCACCGACCTCGACACGCCGGTCGAGTTCGTGGAGGACGGCCTCGGCGGCTACGACCCGTACAGCTACTGCGGCGTCGTCGAACAAGACCTCGAGGTCGGCCCCGGGTACTGGGCCAACGACGATGACGACCTCGCCGACGGCATCCGCGACCGCACGACGCGGCGGCCGACGCGTCTCGCCGGCGACCGCGCCGCACCCCAGTTCGACGGCATCGCGAAGTCGCGGATCCAGTTCGTCGCGGTCGTCGCGCCCGCCGACGCCGACCCCGTGCTTTCGCTGGAGACGTGCACCGAGACCGAACCCGACCTGCACTTCACCGTCGACCAGCCGCGCGTGTTCGAGGGGTCGAGCGTGAAATTCGCGAGTACCGACCCGGCCGCGGGTCCCGATGCGATCTACAGCTGGGACTTCGGCGACGCAACCAGCGACTTCGGGCTCGAGGCGACGCACACCTTCGAGCAGAGCGGCACGTTCAAGGTGAAGCTCACCGTCGAGGACCCGGGCGAACCGACCCGTTCGACCGAGCGCAACGTCGTCGTCGAGAACGTCGCGCCGGTCGTGGCGGTCGACAGCCTCATGTTCGACGGGACCAACTGGAAGCTCGACCTCACCATCGGCGAGCCCAGCATGTGGGATGCGCTCTCGATGCGGGTCGACGTGACCGCGCCGACCCAGCCCGCGTATGCGTTCTTCACCTACGTCACGCCCGAAACGGGGTTCTTCAACATCACGGCATTGCCGGTCGGCACGTACCAACTCTCGGTGAAGGTCACCGACCCCGACGGCGCGTTCTCGACGCAGATCCTCGAAGTGTCGGTCGCAGAAGAGGAAGAGGAGGAGG
>JAWXCJ010000354.1:0-8643 GCA_034408875.1 Actinomycetota bacterium | reverse complement strand
TGAGGATGGGCTCGTGAGGATGGACGTATGAAGATCGAGGGCGCATGTGTCGTCGTCACCGGCGCAGCCGGCGGGATCGGAGCCGCGTTGGCCCGCCGCTTCGCCGCCGACGGCGCGCGGGGTGTCGTCGTCACCGACGTACAGGACCGCGTCGACGAGGTGGCGGCGGCGATCGACGGCATGGCGTTCCGGTGTGACGTCACCGACGAGCGTCAGGTCCGGGATCTGGTCGACGCGGCCGAGGAACGGTACGGGCCGATCGACCTGTTCTGCTCGAACGCGGGGGTGTTCGCCTTCGGTGGTGCCGACGCGTCTGATGCCGACTGGAAGCTGAGCCTCGACGTCAACGTCATGGCCCACGTCTACGCGGCCCGCGCGCTCGTACCCCGCATGCTCGAACGCGGTGGCGGCTACCTGTTGCAGACCGCGTCGGCCGCCGGCCTGCTCACGCAGATCGGTTCCGCGCCGTACTCGGTGACGAAGCATGCCGCGCTCGCGTTCGCCGAGTGGCTCGCGATTACGTACGGCGAGCAGGGCCTGAAGGTGTCGGTGCTTGCGCCGCAGGCCGTGCGTACCGCAATGACCGCCGGTACCGACGAAGGCGGCGTGGCCGGCGTCGACGGCATGCTCGAACCCGACGACGTCGCGTCGAAGGTTGTCGAAAGCCTCGCCGACGAACGGTTCCTGATCCTGCCCCACCCGCAGGTGCTCGAGTACTTCCAGCGCAAAGCCTCCGACTACGAGCGGTGGCTGGCCGGGATGCGTCGCCTCCAGGGCCGGTTCCAGATGCCGACATGACCCTGAACACCGAAGACGCCATCGGCGTCGTCGAAGCAAGGATGGGCGACGCGCGCGCCGAGCTCGAAGCGCTCGTTCGCATCCCGAGCATCAGCGCGTCGCCCGAGCACCGCGCCACCGTGCGCCAGAGCGCCGAGGCCACCGCGGCACTCCTGACGCGGTCAGGGCTCGAGAACGTGCACCTCGCGTCGATCGACGGTTCGCACCCGAACGTGATCGGCGAGTGGATGCACGCCGGTCCCGACGCCCCGACGGTGCTGCTGTACGCGCACCACGACGTGCAACCGCCGGGGCTCGTCGAACGCTGGACCAGCGACCCGTTCGAGCCGGTCGAGCGCGACGGGCGCCTGTACGGACGGGGGAGCGCCGACGACAAGGCGGGCGCGGTCGCGCACGCCACCGCGGTCGCGGCCTGGCTCGAGTCCGAAGGCGCGCTGCCCTGCAACGTGCGCGTGCTCGTCGAGGGCGAGGAGGAGATCGGGTCGCCGACGCTGCACGCGTTCCTGACCGAGCGACTCGACGAACTCCGCAGCGACGTGCTCGTCCTCGCCGACGCGGGCAACTGGTCCGTCGGCACCCCGGGGCTCACATATTCATTGCGCGGGCTCGCGTCCGCCGACATTGCGTTGCGGGCACTCGACGGTCCCGTGCACTCGGGCATGGCCGGTGGCGCGGTTCCCGACCCCGTCATGGGGCTCGCGCGCGTGCTCGCATCGCTCGTCGACGAGTACGGCGACGTCGCCATCGACGGCTTGTGGGACGACGTGCGGCCCCTCACCCCCGCCGAAGCCGAGCCCATCGCCGGCTTCGACGACACACCGGAAGCGTTTGCCCGGGCCATGGGAACGCGCGCCGGTGTGCAACTCGCGGGCGATCCCGATGTGCCGCTGCACGCCCGCCTTTGGAACCGGCCCGCGATCACGGTCATCGGGATCGACGGCCACCCGATCGCGGGCTCGTCGAATCAGATCGTGGCCCGGGCCGCGGCGCGACTCAGCTTGCGTCTCGCGCCCGGTCAGGACCCGGTGCGGGCAGTCGCGCAACTGCGGGCGCACGTCGAGCAGCGGGTGCCGTGGGGACTCGAACTCTCGTTCCGTGCGCACGGGGGCGCACCTGCGTGGGAGACCGAGCCGACCGGCGCGGCGTTCGAAGCAGCCAAGCGCGCCCTGCGCGCCGGCTTCGGCGTCGACCCGGTCCTCATGGGTGTCGGCGGGTCGATCCCGTTCGTCGGCCCGTTCGCCGACGCGTTCGGCGGCATTCCCGCGTTACTGCTCGGCCCCGCGGACCCGCGCAGCCGCATTCACGGTGAAGACGAGAGCTTGCACCTCGACGACTGGCGCAAGCTGATTCGCAGCGAGGTGTACCTGCTCGCGGAACTCAGCGAGACCGCGTCGCGCGCCACACGGTGAGCCCCGCGGCGACGAGCACGAGCGTGATCTTGGTGAAGTCGAGCACCGGTCGCACAACGACACCATCGGCGCCGACTTCGATCACCGCCACGGGTCGGCCGTCGGCGGCACCACCGCCGCCCCCGCCGCCGTTGTCGTGGTCGTCGCTGCCGTAGCCGAAGCCGCCGTACCGGGTGATGGTCGCGGCCGGTATCGCGACCCGTTCACCGACGTGTATCGGGTCGGAGAACACGTTCGCGGCCGAGACGCCGAGGATTCGTTCGACTCCCGTGATGACTGTGTCGCCGATCATGCGCGTCTCCTCGCGATTCGGTTTGCGATCACACAGGCCGCGGCGGCCGCGACGATCGTGCCCGTCACCACGCGCTGAACGTCGCGAATGGGGACGACCTGGCGCCGGCCGTCGGCGTCGAGGACCTCCACGTGCGCGGGACGCGACCGCACATGGAACCAGGAGAACGCCGGGCCGCCGACGGAGATCGCACGGGTCTTGGCCACGAGGGCAAGGGTCTGACCCTCGACGACCACCGGACCGGAGGTCGTCTCGAACTGCTGCATCACGGGCACGTGTCCATTATCGGCGCCCACCGGCGCCGAGTGGATGATGCAAATCAACCGGTCAGGCAACCGGTCAGGCAAGTTCTCGTTTCAGGGCACGACCAACGGCTTGGGCGGCGCACATGCCGTGCACGCCCGCCCCGGGTGGGGTGGACGCCGAGCACAGGTAGATGCCGTCGGCGATGCGGTACGGGTCGAGGGCCAGGCGAGGTCGGGACACGAACTGCATCCGGGTGAGCGCACCGCCGCCGAAGTCGCCGCCGACCTTGTTCGGGTTCCGGGCCTCGAAGTCGCGCGGGGCGAGCGTGTTCCGGGCGAGCACCGTGTCGCGAAACCCGGGGGCGAACCGTTCGAGCTGGGCTTCGATGCGTTCGGTCATGTCGACCTCGGACCCGTTGGGCACATGGCAGTACGCCCAGAGCGTGTGCTTCCCGGCCGGCGCGCGGGTCGGGTCGAACAGGCTCTGCTGGGCGACGAGCACGAACGGGTGCTCGGGATGCTCACCGCGCCCGACCGCGGCCTCGGACGCGGCGATCTCTTCGATCGTCCCGCCGATGTGCACAGTGCCGGCCCGGCGGCACGCCTCGGCCGTCCACGGCATCGGTTCGGACAGCGCGTAGTCGAGCTTGAAGGCGGCCGGTCCGCGACGGAAGCGGGCGAGGGCACGCCGGATGCGGCGCGGGATGAGATCGCCGCCGATCGTGAGCGCGCCGAACGGGCTCGTGTCGAGGAAGTACGCGCGGGCGCTCGGCAGCGTGTCGATGCTCTTCACCAACGTGTCGGTGACGATCTCGCCGCCCGTTTCGGTGACGATCGCAGCGAGCGCGTCGGTAATGCTCACCGAACCGCCCCGGGCCGCCGGCCAGCCGACTGCGTGGGCGGCGGCGCCGAGGATGAGGCCGAACGAGGCCGTCGCTGCGTGCGTGAGGGGCAGCACCGAGTGGGCGGCCATACCCGCGAACAAGGCCCGCGCCTGCGGGCCGGTGAAGCGCGACGCGTAGGCCGAGGCGGGCGCGAGGGCCGGGAGCCCGAAGCGACCGAGCTGGATCGGGTGGCGGGGGACATGAAGGAGCGGCCCGGAGAGTTCGCCGATCAGCGTGTCCCAGTGCTTCACCGACGGTCCGAACCGGCGCCGCCAGCGGGCGGCGTCGGCGCCGAGGGTGTCGTCGGTCGCGCGGAATCCTCGGCCCAGCGCGCCGGCGCTGCCGTCGTCGAGCGGATGGGCGAGCGCGAGTTCCGGGTGCGCGAGTTCGAGCCCGTGGCCCGCGAGGTCGAGCGGCGCGAACGCTGGTGAACCGGCCGCCAGGGGATGAATCGCCGAGCACACGTCGTGACGGAACCCGGGCAGCGTGAGCTCGTCGGTCATCGCGCCGCCGCCGATGCGCGCCGCCGCTTCGAAGACGATCACACGCCGGCCCTGCGCGGCGAGGAGCGCGGCGGCGGTCAGGCCGTTGGGTCCGGCGCCGACGACAACGGCGTCGTATTCGGGTGCGCCCACCAGCGCAGTTTGCCCTACCGGAGCCGGTCGTCTCGGCCTGGAGGCGAGGAGCACGTCCACCGCGATGGCCTCGGAATCGTGTCCGATTCAGGGCGTTTGTCGGCACGACTCCGAAAATGGCGCGGGGTGACTAACGGTTTGCGCACACTGGGGCCGCGGCCCCCACCGACCCCGAACCCGTCGCGCGGGGGGCCTAGTCACCATGGGCCATGACTCGGGGACCCGGCCCGAATCCGCTTCGCCGGGTGTCTCAGACCCTCGTTAGCGTGTCGGCTTGGCGCCGTCGAGGGACGGCGTTCCTTCTTTTCCGGCGGAGGTTCCCAACAATGTCGTCACTGCCCGCGCGCGAGTTCGCATGTTCTTCCTCGCTCGATCATCTCCATACGCAGACACCCGCGCTCGCCGGGACTGCGAGCACGGCGCCGGACGGAACCGATGCCCCCACGTTCACGCGGCGCGCCCGGCGACTGACATGGCGCCGGGTCTTGGCGCTCCCTCTCGCAGTGTTTGGGCTGGCTGTAGCCGCGAGCGCGGCGTCGATGGCCGACGCGGCCGACGACGCGGCCGCACCGGCCGCGGGCCCGAACGTCGTCACCGGATTCGGCGGCGCTCCCGATCTCAACCGCGAAGGCGGGCTCAGCGTCGCGAGTCCGCTGCTCGACATTGCCGCGAATCCCGCGGGCGACGGCTACTGGCTCGTCGGCGCGGACGGCGGTGTGTTCACGTACGGTGACGCGCGCTTCTTCGGCTCGCTCGGCGGCACGCGCCTCAACGCACCGGTCGTCGACATCGCCCCGACACCGACCGGCGCGGGCTATTGGTTGGTAGCCGGTGACGGTGGTGTGTTCTCGTTTGGTGACGCCGCGTTCCAAGGATCGCTCGGTGGTCAGACCCTGCCCGCGCCGGTGCTCGGCATCGCGTCGTCGCCGACCGGCAATGGTTACTGGCTGGTCTCGGCCGACGGCGGAGTGTTCGCATTCGGCGATGCCGGTTTCTACGGCTCGGGCATCGAGTTGAGCGACAACGCACCGGTGGTGGAGCTGGCGGCGACGGTTTCGGGTGACGGGTACTGGCTCCTCGCAGCCGACGGCGGCGTGTTCGCCTTCGGGGACGCGAGCTTCGAGGGCGCCGATGTCGACCCCGAGAACCGGGATGCGATCGGTATCGCCGCGTCGCTCGCCGGCGAGGGCTACTGGGTCCTGCGCCGTAGCGGTGCGGTCGGCGCGTTCGGCGTCGAGGAGTTCGGCGGGCTCGAGCCGGTTCCGTCGCTGCACCCGGCGATCGCCATCACTGCCCGGGCCGCTGGCGGCTATTGGATCGTGCAGGGTGAGCAGCAGCGCATCGAACCCGCCGTGGTTCCGCCGCCGCCGGTCGCCCCGGACATCTCGCAGCACCCGTTCCTGGTGTGCACCCGCCGCATCGAGTCGAACGGCAACTACTCCGTTGTCAGCGCGTCCGGCACGTACCGCGGGGCGTACCAGTTCTCGCGGTCGACATGGGACAGCACCGCCCGCCACTTCGGCCGGCCCGAACTCGTCGGCGTCGACCCGGCCGCGGCCTCACCGCCCGACCAGGACGCGATGGCCCTGCACCTGTACGGGTGGCAAGGCGCGCGCCCGTGGCTCGGCCGCTGCGCCGGGCTGTAGTCGAGCATCTACCCGACCGCCGTCACCGCAACGACCGGTGACGGCGGCGGGTTGTTGCCGAGTGATCCGAGGAACGGTTGGTCGGAGAAGTTGAAGATGCCGCCGTCTTCTCCGACCATGAGGTAGCCGTTGCCGTTGGGTGTCGCGATGCTGTCGAGCACCGGGCCGTTGAGCGCGACGCCCGACATGTCACCGACCCATTTGGCGTCACCGAACGGTATGACGCGGCCCTTGTCGGTGAAGACCCAGTAGCCGTTACCGGTCGGCGTGGCCGAGATCGACACCGCGCGCTCTCCTGCAGCCAAGGGCACGGGTGGCGTGTACAGAGCGGAGCTCCGCGGGGTGACGTAGCCCGCCGAATCCAACAAGAGGTAGCCGACGCCGATGGGTTCGATGTCGACGCTCGATGACGAACCAGACGGTGACCTCGTGCCGCCATTCGCGAGCCCGAACGAGTGCAACTCACCGCTCGCGGTAACCATCGTGTAGCCCGCACGCGTCGGCGGCACGTCCGCCGTGTCGTTGTGAGACAGGAGCGACACGAACGGCTTCAGTTCGGCGTCGCCCGGAAAGCATCTGAACGAGAAGTAGACGATGTACTGGCGCCGGGGCGCGTTTATTTCGGCGCTGGCGCAGTCACCGTTCTGTTCGACGATTCCGCCGCTCGTACGCTCGGCGACAAAGGTGTTGGTGAGTCCTTGCGCCGTCGGCACCGCGTTCGCTCCCCAGCGGATCGGCGTGTTGTACCCGGTGTCCACGCGCAGCTCGGCAACGGAGATGTGCAGCACGAATCCCGCGTTGTGGCGGGTGACCGACCAGCCGGTGACGTCGACTTCGGCGACGGTCGAGTCGCCGACCGCATCGGCATACCAGGCAGTGCTCGGCGGATCGTTCGGTATATACGCAGTGCTGTGTGCAGGCACCGGCGTCAAGCCCACCAGACCCAACGCCGACCCCGCGAAAAGAAACACCCTGAAGAACGTCCGCACGATCATTTCCCCACCGATCCTTTGTTTCGCCCGTTTCGACATAGACGCCCGCTCCCGAGAAGGAGATGCATCAACGTCCGAAATAGGGTGTGAGGCCTATGGCGGCATCCGACCTCGAGATCGGCTCGTTCACCGACGTGGGCCCGTGGGTCGTCGTGCCCGAGGAGATGCCGTGGCGGCGCGACCTCGACCGGCTCCGGCAACAGGCCCGTGACCAAGTTCCGCAGTGGCTCGAGACGGGCCACCTCCCGCCCTTGGGGCGGTTGGTCCGCGTCGTCTCCCAAGTCGGGTTCGCGATCGCGGCATGGGGAGTGATCGACCGGCGTAAGGGTCCGGCCGCGAGTCGCACCGGCATCTCGCGCCGCATGCGCGTCGCGTTCAGCCACCTGGGCACGACCTACATCAAGCTCGGGCAGATCATCTCGGGCGGCGAAGGCCTGTTCCCCGAGGAGTTGGTCGTCGAGTTCAAGCTGTTGCGCGACCGGGTGCCGCCGGAACCGTTCGACGTCGTGCGCCGCGTCGTCGAACTCGACCTGGGCCGCTCACTCGACGACGTGTTCGAGACGTTCGAACGCACGCCCATTGCCGCCGCGTCGATCGCGCAAGTGCATGCGGCCCGGTTGCGCACCGGTGAAGAAGTCGTGGTCAAGGTGCAGCGCCCCCAGGTGGCGAAGCTCGTCATGCAGGACATCGAGGCCATGGCGTGGCTCGCACCGCATCTCACGGGCCGTATCCCGATCGCCGCGCTCGCGAACCCACCGGCATTGGTCGAACTATTCGCGGAGACGATTGTCGAAGAGCTCGACTTCCGCCTCGAAGCCGAAAACATGCTCGACGTCGCGCGCGTACTCGCCGAGACGAATCAGCGCGATCTCCTCGTGCCCCGCCCGCACCCGAAGCTCGTCACCCGGCGGGTGCTCGTGATGGAACGGCTGTACGGCATGGCGTGGGACGACGTGGAGGCCATGAAGAGCGCGGGCGTCGACACCGAGGCGGTGTTGCACGCGAGCCTGGTCGCGTTCATGGAGGGCGCCATGCTGTTCGGCGTGTTCCACGGCGACATGCACGGCGGCAACCTCATGGTGACGCCCGAAGGCAAGACCGTGCTCATGGACTTCGGTATCACGGGCCGACTCGACGAGACCAAGCGCATGGCGTTTTTGATGCTGCTCGTCGGCGCGACGAGCGGCGACCCGATGGCGCAGCTCGGCGCATTGCGCGACCTCGGCGCGTTCCCGCCCGACACCGATCTCGACAAGGTGTTCGTCGAACTCAACCTCGACACCGCGGTCGACCCGACGACGTTGTCGGCCGACGAGCTGGTGCACTGGCTCCAGGACCTCACGAAGAAGCTCTTGTCGTACGGAGCGCGCGCACCCAAGGAACTCATGCTGTTCGTGAAGAACATGATGTTCCTCGACGGCGCGATCGCGACGCTCGCACCCGACCTCGACATCCTCGAAGAGATCCAGCAGATACACACCGAGATCGCGATGCGTCACGGCGAACGCCTCGCTGCCGAGCTCGGCATCGACCCCGAGATCGTGGCGCAATTCGACATGGACTCGGTCAAGGCCGGCATGGGCATCGGTGCCGACGTCGAGAAACTCACGTACAAGGAAGTCAAAGAGCGACGCGAGATCGTGAAGCAGCGGCTCGACGAGAAACGCCGCCGCAAGTGAAGCTCGCGGGGCGGCGGGTGCTGGTGGTCGGCGCGGGGACGCGTCGCACCGACGACCCCGACG
>JAWXCJ010000353.1:0-22983 GCA_034408875.1 Actinomycetota bacterium | reverse complement strand
GTGTCGACGTGGATCCACTGGTTGTCGAGGGTGGCCTCGGCGAACGCGTCGACCTGGTCCTGGGTGATCGTGATCCAGTCGGTGGTGCCGAGCGCGGTGCCTTCTGCGCCGAGCAGGTCTTTCGGGGAGTCGAACGTTGTGGCCATGGGCGCATGTTACGAGGGCGGGGCGAAGCACGATTCGGGCGCACCCGTCACGTACCCTCGGGCGATGGCTCCCCAGAGGTATTCCGCGCAGGACATTCAGGTCCTCGAGGGGCTCGACCCTGTGCGCAAGCGGCCCGGGATGTACATCGGTTCGACCGGGCCGACGGGGCTGCACCACCTGATCTGGGAGGTCGTCGACAACGCGGTCGACGAGGCGATGGCCGGCGTGTGCACGCGCATCGACGTCGTGCTCCAGGCCGACGGCGCGTGCCGAGTGGTCGACAACGGGCGGGGCATTCCGGTCGACGAGCACCCGCAGTACAAGGGCAAGTCGGCGGCCGAGATCGTGCTCACCACGTTGCACGCGGGCGGAAAGTTCGGTGGGGGTGGCTACAAGATGTCGGGCGGGTTGCACGGCGTCGGCGTGTCGGTCGTGAACGCGCTGTCGGAAAAGCTGGTCCTCGAAATCGACCGCGACGGCTCGACGTACCGTCAGACCTACGCGGTCGAGGAGGCGAAGGGCGGCGTGCGGCCGGGTGTGCCGCAGGGGCCGCTGAAGAAGGTCGCGCAGTCGAAGCGCGGGTACACGGGCACGACCGTCACCTTCTGGCCCGACCCGAACGTGTTCGAAGAGGTCGAGTTCCGCGCCGCGACCGTCATGGAACGGCTCCAGGTGATGGCGTTCCTCAACCGCGGGCTCATGATCGTGTTCACCGACGAGCGGCCCGGGCACAAGGCCGAGCACACGTTCCACAACGACTTCGGCATCGTCGACTTCGTGAAGCACCTCAACGGCACCAAGGAGCCACTGTTCAAAGACGTCGGCTACTTCACCGACTCGGGACCCGAGGGTGAAGTCGAAGTCGCGTGGCAGTGGAACACCGCGTACAACGAGGGGTTGCACTCGTACGCGAACGGCATCTCGACCACCGAGGGCGGGATGCACGCCGAGGGGTTCAAGCGGGCGTTGACGCTCGCGGTCAACCGTTACGCCAAAGCGCGCGATCTGGTGAAGGCCAAAGACGCCACGTTTCAGGGCGACGACGTGCGCGAAGGGTTGACGGCGATCGTGGCGGTGCGGCTCGCCGACCCGCAGTTCGAGGGCCAGACCAAGTCGAAGCTCGGCAACACCGAGATCCGCACGCTGGTCGAGCGCGCGACCAACGAGCACTTCGGTCGTTGGCTCGAAGAGCACCCGAACCCGGCCAAGGCAATCGTGGCCAAGGCGACGAACGCGTCCAAAGCGCGCAACGCGGCGAAGCAAGCGCGCGAACTGACGCGGCGCAAGACCGCGCTCGACGGCGTCGGCATGCCCGACAAGCTCGCCGACTGTGCGGCCCGCAACCGCGACGAGACCGAACTGTTCATCGTCGAAGGCGACTCGGCCGGCGGTTCGGCGCGCGACGCGCGGGATCCGAAGCAGCAGGCGATCCTGCCGCTGCGGGGCAAGTTGCTGAACGTCGAGCGGGCGTCGATCGACAAGATCGTCGCCAACGCCGAGATCCAGTCGCTCATCGCCGCGATCGGCGGCGGCATCGGCGCCGACTTCGACATCACGAAACTGCGCTACGGCAAGGTCGTGATCCTGGCTGACGCCGATGTCGACGGCGGCCACATCCGCACGTTGCTGATCACGTTCTTCTACCGCCAGATGCAGGCGTTGGTGGAGCACAAGCGGCTCTACGTCGCGCAGCCGCCGCTGTATTCGGTCGAGATCGGCGGGCAGAAGCAGTACGTCGCCGACGACGCGGCCCGCTTGGCATTGGTCGAGTCGCACCCGAACCGCCAGCTCACGTTCGCCCGGTTCAAGGGTCTCGGCGAAATGGACCCCCACGAATTGCGCGAGACCTGCATGGACCCACTCACTCGCAATCTCGTGCGCATCGAAGTCGAAGAGGCGGCAACGGTCGACGACGTGCTCTCGCGCCTCATGGGCGACGACGTCGAAGCCCGCCGCACCTGGATCCAACACAACGCCAAAGACGCCCGCTTCCTAGATGTCTGAGACCCAGAGGGATGCGTCGATAGCCCACACTGGGTGTGGGCTATCGACGCATCCCTCGTGAGTGAGGGAAATGACGATGGCTCGTCGTAAGAGTTCCAACGCGCAACTGACGCTCGAGGCGCCCGACGACATTCCGTCGCGCACACTCGCCGAAGAGGTGGAGTCGGCGTTCCTCGAGTACTCGATGAGCGTCATCGTGAGCCGGGCGCTACCCGACGTGCGCGACGGGCTCAAGCCGTCGCAGCGCCGCATCCTCTGGGCGATGCACGACGCCAACCTGCGGCCGGACCGGCCGTTCGTGAAGTGTGCGCGGGTCGTCGGCGACGTCATGGCCAACTACCACCCGCACGGCGACACCGCGATCTACGACGCGCTCGTGCGCATGGGCCAGTCGTTCTCGCTCACCGGGTTGCTCATCGACAAGCACGGCAACTTCGGGTCGCCGTCCGACCCGCCCGCGGCGTCGCGCTACACCGAGTGCCGGCTGTCGCAACTCGCCACCGAGTTGCTCGCGGGTATCGACGAAGGCACCGTCGACTTCGAACCCAACTACGACGCGTCGCGCACCGAACCACTCGTGTTGCCGTCTCGGTTCCCGAACCTGATCGTGAACGGGTCGCAGGGCATCGCGGTGGGCATGGCCACCAACATCCCGCCTCACAACCTGGCCGAGGTGTGCAACGCGGCGTTGAAGCTGATCGACAAGCCCGACCTCACGCTGTCGGACCTGATGCGCACGGTGAAGGGCCCCGATTTTCCGACCGGCGGGCTCATCATGGGCGACGACGGCATCAAGGACGCGTACCGCACCGGGCGCGGCACCATTCGCGTGCGGGCCCGCCACGAGATCGAGACGTCGAAGCGGGGCGACGTGATCGTGCTCACCGAAGTGCCGTTCCAGACGAGCGTCGACGCGATCGCGGGCAAGCTCGCCGAGTTGGTCGAGAGCGGCAAGATCGACGGCATCCGAGACATCCGCAACGAGTCGGGCCAGGGCAAGACGCGCCTCGTCATCGAACTGCGGGCCGACGCCAACCCGCAGATCGTCCTCAACAACTTGTTCAAGCACACCGCCGCGCAGAGCACGTTCTCGGTCAACATGGTGGCGCTGGTCGACGGCGTGCCCCGCACTGTCACCATTGCCGACGCGCTGCGCTGGTGGCTCGACCACCAGATCGTCGTCGTGCGCAGGCGCACGCAGTTCCGGCTCGAGAAGGCCGAGGCGCGCCTGCACATCGTCGACGGCTTGGTGAAGGCCGTCGACATGATCGACGCGGTCGTGAAGGCGATCCGCGCGTCGAAGGACCGGGCCGAGGCGCGCGGCAAGCTCATGGCCAAGCCGTTCGACTTCTCCGAGATCCAGGCCAACCACATTCTCGACATGCCGCTCGGGCGGCTCACGCAGCTCGGGCGCGACGAATTGCTGAAGGAGCAGAAGGAGCTCCAGGCCACCATCACGGTGCTGCAGCGCATCCTCGTGAAGAAGGACGTGCTGATGGGCGTGATCCGTTCCGAACTGACGGAGATCCGCGACGCCCACAAACGGCCCCGCCGCACCGAGATCGTCACCGACGACACGGGGACGATCGATGTCGTTTCTCTGGTCGAGGACGACCCGTACATGGTGACGGTGACCGCGCGCGGCTACGTGCGAGCGGTGCCCGAGCGGGGACGCGCGGGCAAGACCGTGAACGCGGGGGAGCGCGACGCGATCGCGCAGGTACTCGAGACGACCGCGCTCGCGGGCGTGCTGTTCTTCACCGATCGTGGCCGGGCGTACCGGGCGACCGTGCACGACCTGCCGAAAGACCGGCTCACCGCCGCGCAGAACCTGTTCCAGTTCGGCGAGGGCGAGAAGCTCGTCGCCGTCGTCGACGCCCGCCCGCAGGAGGATCACGAGCACCTCGTGTTCGTGACCGCGAGCGGAGGTGTGAAGCGCACGGCGCTGACCGAGTTCGCGGAGGCATCGGGGCGCAAGGACGGGCTGGTCGCGATGAAACTGGCCGAGGGCGACCGCGTCGTCACCGTGTTCCTCGGGTGGGACGAGTACGAGTTGCTGCTCGTCACCAAGAACGGGCAGGGCATCCGCTTCGCCGAAGAAGACGTGCGCCCGGTCGGCCGCAGTGCGGGCTCGATGCGCGGCATCAAACTCAAGGGCGACGACCAGGTGGCGGGCGCGTGCGCGGTCGCGCACGAAGAGGTGGTCGTGATCGCGACGCAAGCGGGTTACGCGAAGCGCACCGACGTCGACGAGTTCCCCGTACAGGCGCGGGGTGGGTCGGGCTTGAAAGCGGCGAAAGTCGACAAGGCGCGTGGTCCGATCGTCTCCGTCGCGAACGCCGATGGCGACGTCGCGTTCCTCACCGCCGACGCGACGTTCGTGGTACCCGCCGCGTCGGTGCGAGCGGCGGCTCGCGACGGCGGCGGCAGCAAGGTCAGCGCCGTTGCCGGTGATGTCGTGCGGGTCGTCCCGGTCGCGGCGGCGCGAGAAAGTGTTTGAAGCCAACTGGCCGCTCAGCGGCCGCTGAGCTTCAAACACTGAACTACAGCGCGGGGTTTTCGATGGTGCGCCAGGCGCGCGTCGTGAGGTACGTGTTGAACGACGAGCCGATGTGGACCATGTCGTCGATCGTCTTGGGGTGGCGGATCTCGTAGAGGTGGGGGAAGCGTTGCCAGGCCTGCACGAGGTCCCACAGCGCGAGCGCGTCGTCGCCGGTCGGTGCGGGGACGATCACCGGGCCGTACACGGCGTAGCCCGACTCGAACACGATCGTCGGCACGCCGTGGGCGCCGTACGCCGTCGCCGCGTGCTCGTGTTCGGCGCGCACTTCCTCGCTCGTCGATTCGTCGGCGATGGCGCGCTCGACCAGCGTCGAGTCGAAGCCGTTGTCGCCCAACAGTTCGGCGTGCACTTCGGGGACGAACGTCTTCACGCCGTCTTCGAAGAACGAGCGGCCGACGATCTCGTACCACCGGCCGAGTTCGTCGTTGCCCTGTTCGCGCCGGAGCAGCGCGCCCACCCGCATCTGGCCCCAGCCGTACGACCACGGCCGTTCCCACGGGTGCTTCTTGCCCTCTTCGCGGTTGACCTCTTCCAGCGAGAAGAACAGCCACTCGACGTCGACGCCGACCGTGTCTCGGATCTCGCGCATCCACTTGGACGTCTGGTGTGCATACGGACACATCGGATCGAACGAGAACGAGATCTGTCGGGGCATGCTCATGCGGCTCCGGCCTCCGGCCCTCGATCTCCAATGCGGATCTTGCTCATGACCGGGCCTCCGGACCTCTCGCCTGGCAGGATCTTGCCATGCCTGAGCCGCTGATCAACCTGCTGGCCGCCGTCTGGACCGACACCCTCGTGTTGGCGGCCGACCTCACCGAGGACGAGTGGAACCGCTCCACCGACTGTCCGGGCTGGAGCGTGAAGGACCACGTCGCCCACATGATCGGCACCGAGAACATGCTGGAGGGCGAGCAACCGCCCCCCGCCGACATCGGCGACGCCGCCCACGTCCGCAACGACATCGGCACGTTCAACGAGCAGTGGGTCGCGGTGTACCGCGACCGCCCGGGCAAGGAAGCGCTCGACGACTTCCGGGTCATCACCGACCGTCGGCTCGCAACACTGCGCGCCCTGCCCGCGGAGGAGTGGGAAAAGGAAGGGTTCACCCCCGAAGGCCCGGGTCCCTACCGGCAGTTCATGGAGATCCGTGTCTTCGACTGCTGGTTCCACGACCAGGACATGCGCGAGGCCCTGAACCGGCAGGGTTTCCTCGAAGGTCCCGCCGCCGACCTGTCGCTCGGACGTATCCCGCCCAAAGGTCTGCCCTACGTCGTCGGGAAGAAGGCCGGCGCGCCGCAAGGGTCGAGTGTGGTGTTCGACGTCACGGGCGCGCCGCCGATCGTCGCCGCGATCTCGGTCGAGGGCCGCGCCGCGCTGCTCGACGCACCTCCCGCCGATCCGACGACCACGCTCACCATGGACCGGCGTACGTTCGGCCGGCTCGCGGGTGGGCGCTGGAACGGCGACCGGGCCCGTGTCGCCGGAACCGTGCAAGTCGGCGGCGATGTCGAACTCGGTAACCGTGTGCTCGACAACATGGCGTTCACGATCTAGGGGTTCGCGAGGCGCCAGCCGACACCCTGACCCGCCAGCGCGTCACTGACCCCTAACAGATCGACGTACGCGTACCCGCCCCACGTGAAACCGTCGAGGCCGGCAACGAGCGTGCCGTCGCCGTCGCTCGCTGTCGCGCTGATCTCGATGTCGCTCATGGAGCGGTGTGCGCCAACTCGCCGATCGCCTCGGCGGTGCGGTCCCGCGACCGTTCGAACGCCCCGCGCTCGCCGCTCGTGAGATCGGGGTTGGCGAGCGTCTCCTCGACGGGAAGTATGCGGAACGTGTCGCGGTCGACGATGGTCGCCGTGTACGTGACGTCGTCGACGGTGAACTTGTTCGTCGCCGGACCGGTTTCGGTGAACCGGAACCGGACGATCACGCCGTCTTGACTCGCGGCGGGGCAACACTCGCTTTGACTCTGGTTGGTCAGAAAGTTGCCGAGCCCGTAGGCGACGACGAGGTCGCCGACGCGGGTGATGGGCTGCACGACGTGCGCGTGATGCCCCACGACGAGGTCGATGTCGGAAGACTCCGACAGCCGTTCCGCGAGTTCGACCTGCGCGTCGGTCGGCTCCGACTCGAAGCGGTCACCCCAGTGCAAGCTGACGACCACGACCTGCGCGCCGGCGCGGCGCGCCCCGGCGGCGTCGTCGACGATACGGTCGGGGTCGATGGTGGCGACCGCGTACTCGGCTCCGTCGGGGAGTGCGAGGTCGTCGGGGTACGCGTACGCCAGGTGCGCGACGCGTACGCCCTGGGTGTCGTAACCGCGCGGCAGAATCGCTTCCTCGGAGGTCCGCGCCGTGCCCGCGAACCCGAGGCTCAGTGAGTCGAAGGTGTCGAGCGTTGCCCGGACCGCTTCTTCGTCGCCGTCGAGCGCATGGTCGGACGCGGTGGAACACCCCTCGTAGCCGGCGTCTCGTATCGCCTCCGCGAGTTCCGTGGGCGCGACATACTCGTCGCCCGCGCTGACATCGTCGGGCGTGGGCGCGAGCGGGTTCTCGAGGTGGCACAGCGCGATGTCGGCGGCCGAGAGCATCGGTGTCACCTGCTCGAACATCGGCCGGAAGTCGTAGTCGGCACCCCAAAACGCGCCCGACTCCGCCGCTTGCGCGTTCATCGCTTGGCTGGCCAGCAACTCGCCCGTCGCCGCGAGCGTGAACGAGCGCGCTTCGGGAGGCGCGGATGTGGTCGTCGTGGAGTCCGGGAGTTCGGCGGCAACTGATGCCGGATCGGGGTCGCGCGACCCGCTGGTGTCGTCGACGAACGAAAGGACGACCAACAGGGCGCCGACCACGAGGAGTGCGCCGCCCGCGCCGAAGAACACGGTCTCGCGGCGGATCGTCCTCTGTCCCCTCCGCTCGGACATCGCGTTCGACGTTAGGCCGAGCGGCGCGATCGTGCCGGGATGTACGGTCCCGGTTCATGAAGGCATTGCTGTACGGCGTGAAGCCGGAACCCACTTCCGTCGCCCCGGACGCGAATCACCTGCTCCGAGGGCTGGCGCAAACTCCCATGCGGCTGGTCGACGACATGGCCGACCCCGGGTTCCTTTTGCCCGACTGGGTCGTGACCCGGCCGCGTTTGACCGGTATCTGCGGATCGGACTCCAAGCAGGTGTTCATGGATTGGGGTGAGGTCCGGTCGCCCGACAACCCGATGAAGGCGTTCATCTCGCTGCCGCAGGTGCTCGGCCACGAAGTCGTCGCCGACGTCGTCGCGCTCGGACCCGAAGCGGAGGGCCTCGACATCGGTGACCGGGTCGTGCTCAACCCGTGGCTGTCGTGCGGGCCGCGCGGCGTCGACCCGGTATGCCCGGCGTGCGAAACGGGCGACTACAGCCTGTGTGCGTCGTTCGCGGTCGGGCCGATCGCTCCCGGTATCCACATCGGCACGTCGAAAGACGCGAGCGGCGGCTACGCGGAGCTGATGCCCGCGCACGACTCACTGCTGTTCAAGGTGCCCGCCAACGTGTCGGACGAACTCGCGGTGTTTGCCGACCCGTTCGCTGTGATGCTGCACGCGGTCACTCGCAATCCACCACCGCCGGGCGGCAAGGCGATGGTGTACGGCGCCGGTGCGCTCGGTACGTGCGCGACCGCGATCTTGCGGGCGCTGTACCCCGACGTCGAGGTGCTTGTGGTTGCCCGGTTCGACGCGCAGGCCGAGCTGGCCCGCACACTCGGCGCGACGGTCATCGGGCACGAACCGGCGCTTGCCGTCATCGAACAGGCCGCCGCGTGGTCGGGTGGCGTCCTGTGCGCGAGCGACGGTATGCCGATGGCGTTCCCCGGCGGCATCGACGTCGTGTACGACACGATCGGCAAACAGGAGACCTTCGAAGTCGCGAGCCGGGTACTGAAGGCGCGCTGCACGCTGGTGAAGGCGGGTGTGCACGGCCCCACGTGGTGGGAGGACACGCCGCTCTACTTCAAGGAGCTGGCGATGGTCGGGTCGAACGCATTCGGCTTCGAGGAAGTCGACGGAGTCCGCAAACACGGGATCGACCACTACCTCGACCTCGTCTCCTCCGGCCGCATCGACCTCACCGGCATGCTCACGCACACGTTCCCGCTCGACGACTGGCGCGACGCGTTCACGGCGCTCGCGACCCAGGACCAGAGCGGCGCAATCAAGATCGCATTCGACTTCAGAGGAGATTCGAAGTGAGTGACGAGCTGCTGGTCGACATCGAGGAACGGGTCGCGCTGATCACGATCAACCGGCCCGATCAACGCAACGCGCTCAACAGCGCGATCCGGGTCGGGCTCCCGAAGATCATCAGTGAGCTTGACGCCGACGACGGGGTCGACGTGATGATCCTCACCGGCGCCGACCCCGCGTTCTCGGCCGGTGTCGACTTGAAGGAGGTCGCGGCGGGAACGGGGACCGATCCGTCGCGCACGCCGTTCCGCGGCGCGCTCGGTCCGCACACCAAACCGCTCATCGGCGCGATCAACGGTGTAGCCGTCACGGGCGGGTTCGAGGTCGCGCTCAACTGCGACTTCCTGATCGCGTCGGAGCGGGCCCGTTTCGCCGACACGCACGCGCGGGTCGGTGTCATGCCCGGCTGGGGTCTCACGGTGCTGCTGCCGCAACGGGTCGGCGTCGCCCGGGCACGCGAGCTGAGCCTGACCGGCAACTACCTCGATGCCGCGACCGCGTTGGTGTGGGGTCTCGTGAACCACGTCGTGCCGCATGAGGAACTGATCCCGTACACGAAGCAGCTCGCGGCCGACATCGTGTCGAACGACCAGATGGGCGTGCGCCGCATGCTCACGACGTACGACGAGGCTTCGCTCGGGACGCTCGACGAGGCGTGGGCCACCGAAGACCGGGTCAGCCGCGCCTGGGAAGGCCCCGGCTTCGACCCCAAGTCGATCGCCGAACGCCGGGAACAGGTCACGGCGCGGGGGAGAGCCCAGATCGGCGGTTGACAATGCCGACTGAAAACGTCATTCTCACTGGCGACTATGACGTTTGCGGAGCGGGCCGCGGCCCGCGGGGTCGAGACGCAGCGGGCCCGGGCCGCCGACGAGGTCGCGGCGCTCGTCGAAGCCGGGTTGGCCGTGCTCAAGCGCGACGGTGTGAGCGGGCTGACCGTGGCCGAGGTGCTGGCCGAGGCGGGCCTGTCGACGCGGGCGTTCTACCGGCACTTCGCGTCGAAGGACGAGTTGGTCCTCGCGATCTACGAGCAGGACTCCCACCGGGCCCACGACCGCCTGCGGCGTCAGGCGCAGGGCGCCCGCACGCCGCGGGCCGCGCTCGAGGTCTGGATCGACGAGACACTCGCGCTCGGGTTCGACGCCCGCCGGGCCCGGCGCACCCGCGTGCTCGCGGCCGAGGGGGCGCGGGTCCAGGCCGAGCATCCGGCCGAGTTCGCGATGATCGTGCGCGGTGTCCTCGAGCCGCTGGTCGAGGTGCTGGCCGCCGTCCCGAGCCCCGATCCTGAGCGCGACGCCCAGTCGATCCACGCGATCACGTGGCAGTTCGTCGTCGACAAGCTGCACGGATCGGACATTGCGCTCGCCGACGCGCGTGCCCACGTGTTGCGTTTCGCGCTGCCGGCGCTCGGCATGAAACGGTGAATCTGCCGCCCGTCGACTCGGTGTTCTACGACACCGAGTACGAGACGATGCCGCGCGACGAGATCACACAACTGCAAGAAGAACTGCTGCTCGAGATGATCCCGCACGCGTACGAGCACTCGGCACTCGTACACGAGACGTGGGAGAACGCAGGCGTGCACCCACGCGACATCAGGAGCATCGACGACTTCGTCGAACGGGCGCCGTTTATCGACAAGAATGCACTGCGCCGGTTCCGCGACGAACGCGGCGACCCGTACGGCGGCACGAACACCGTGCCGCCGGATGAGTTGACCGCGATCATGTCGACGTCGGGCACGACCGGCGACCCGACGCTCGTCCCCGAGAAGTGGGGCGGCGGAGGACCGAGGCGCCCGGCGATCATCACGCGCGACTTCTGGGGCATGGGTGTGCGGCCCGGCGACCACGTCGCGCTCGTGCTGTTCACGTTCCGGGGACCGACCTACGGGCTGTTCCAGGGCCTCGGCACGATCCCGATCCTCTTCGACTTCGACCCCGACGAGATGCAACGGTTCTGCGAGCTATCGCTGCGGTACCGGCCCACGGGGCTCTACAACTTCGGGTCGGTGCTCATCAACGCGGTGCGCGAGGTCTGCGACGCCCGCGGCTACGACCCGCGCGATGTCTTCTCGTCGTACAAGGGTGTCGTGTTCGCGGGTGAACCGCTCAGCCCCCGGGCCCGACGACTGGCCGAGGAGTGGGGCGTCGAACTGTACGAGCACTGCGGTGTCGGCGACGTGACCGCGTCGTTCGAGTGCGGCGAACACGACGGGCTGCACATCTGGGAGGACACCGCGTTCGTCGAGGAGATCGAACTGGCCGATGCCGGTGATGGGGGCGACCGAAAGGAACTGGTCGCGACTGCGTTGGTGAACCGCACGGCGCCGTTGATCCGTTACCGCTCCGACGACATCGTGCGCGTGTCACGGGACATATGCGCGTGCGGGCGGACACACATGCGCATGTGGCCGATCGGCCGCAAGGGCGACGAAGTCGTCGTGCAGGGCAAGACCATTCTTCCCATCGACGTGTGGACGGCGGTCGAGTCGGTCGACGCGTGCGCGATGGGGCTGTTCCAGGTCATTCGCACGGGCCGGGAGGTCGACCGGCTGCGGCTGCGGGTCGGGTACGCGGGCAAGGCCAACGAAGCGTCGGTGCGCGACGACGTCGGCGCGGCTGTGCTCGTCGAGACCGGCGTCGAACCCGAGATCGAACTGGTGCCGAACGCGGCGCTGCTGAAACTCGGCCCGCCCCACAAGATCCCGCGGGTGGCGAAGTCATGACCCCGTGGGGCGTCGGCAGCTACGAGGGACCCGGCGGTCGCGAACCGTGGGAGATCTCGCACGAGGAGATCCAGCGCGACATGGGTACCGCGTCGAAGACGCTCGCCGAGCTCGGGGTCGGTCCCGGGCAGCGGGTGTTGTTCTGTTCGATGCTCTCCGAGGCCGGACAGTTTTGGCCGCTGATCGTCGGCGCCATGCTCTCGGGCGCGCAACTCTCGTGCGCGGACGCGACCGAGAGCGAAGCGGTTCGGGTCGCGATGTTCACGCGGCTCATCGAGTACCGCGCCGTGCTCGGTGTCACACCCGCGATCCTCGACGGCCTCGACGCGCTCGGGCATCCGTACGCCGACGTGTTCGCGGGCATCGAGGTGATCGGCGCCCGCCCCGGCGCGTACGAGCGGTTGCGCGCCGCGGGGCTCTCGCCGCGGCGATTCGTCCTGTGCGGCCCCGCCGTCGCGATTGCGGACGCGCCTGACGCGCCGGCGCTCGTCAGCGCATCGGAGTGGGAGATCGCAGGCGACGGCGACCGGGTCGTGGTCACAGGCCGCCGGGAGCGGGCCACCACATTCGAGCGCACACATACCGCCGTGCGCGGTGACGTCGTCGGCAACGGTGTCGTATGGAGGACATGACATGAAGCGAGCCTTGATCAGCGCCGACAACCACGTGTTCGAACCGGTGACGTTGTGGCAGGAACGGCTGCCCGAGCAGTACCGCGAGCGCGGGCCGCGGCTCGAGCAGAGCGGCGACTGGTGGGTGATGGCCATCGAAGGCATGCCCGACCGCAAACTGTCGAAGGCCGGCGGAGCCGCGCCCGGCGGTGGTGACGGTGGCACGCACACGGGCGGCGCCGACCCCGACTCGCGCCTGCGCGACATGGAACTCGACGGGGTCGTCGCCGAGGTGATCTACCCGACGTTCGGGTTGTTCATCGACATGATCCCGGCACCCGACCTGCAGATGGCGTGCGCGCAGGTCTACAACGACTGGCTCGCGGAGTCGTTCCTGCACCGGCCCGACGTGTTCATCCCCTCCGCGGTCGTCCCGATTCGAGATGTGCCGTCGGCCCGGGCCGAACTCGAACGGGTTGTGAACCGCGGCTTCAAGGCCGCGACGATCCCGACGACCCCGCCGGCCGGGACGCCGTACAACCAGCCGGTGTTCGACCCGCTGTGGACGATCGCCGAGCAGTCGCGCATCCCGCTTTCGTTGCACACCGGTACCGGCGCGCTCCCGCAGTTCGAACGCGGACCGGGTGGCGCGGTCATCAACTACGCCAAGGTCGGGCTGCTCTCGGCCGAGACGCTCTGCTACTTCGCGGCGTCGGGTGTCCTCGAACGCTTCCCCGGCTTGCGCCTCGTGTTCGTCGAAACCGGCGCCGGGTGGCTCGCGTATTGCTGCGAGCGCATGGACGAAGCGTTCGAGGAACACGCGAACTGGGTGAACCCCAAACTCGAACAGCCGCCGTCGGCGTACGTGAAACGCCAGTGTCACGTCACGCTCGGCGCCGACCGGGCGCCGATCCTGACGCGCGAGATCACCGGCATCGAACCGTTGCTCTGGGCGTCGGACTACCCGCACCCCGAAGGCACGTTCCCCGAGTCGCAGGCGATCGTCGAGCGCATCTTCCAAGGCGTCCCGGAGGACGAGGTGCTCGCCATCGTCGGCGGCAACGCCGCCCGGCTCTACGAGGTGCCCCTCGGTTCTGCGAGCACGTCGTGAACACCCTCAAGGGCAAGACCGCGGTGGTCGGTGTCGGATCGACGCCGTACTACAAGCGCGGCGAATCACTCCCGCAGTTGCCGATGGAACTCGCGGGCAAGGCCGTGATCGCCGCCCTCGCCGACGCCGGGCTCACCGTCGATGACCTCGACGGGCTCGCGCTCTACAGCATGGGATTCGACACGTCGCTGTTCGCGCAATGGCTCGGCCTTCCCGACGTGCGCTTCACCGCGCAGTTGACCGGTGGCGGAGGCGGTGCAGCCGGGTCGGTCGGGCTCGCCAGTGCCGCGATCGTCAGCGGCATGGCCGAGTGCGTCGTATCGGTGATGACGTTGCAACAGGCCGCGAGCCGGTTCGGTGCTTCGTACGCGCCGCGCGGCGCGCCGGGCGCGCAGTACAGCGCGCCACCGTCACCCGAAGGCAACTTCCTGCAACCGTCCGGACTGATGGGGCCCGGACAGATGTTCGCCGTGCTCGCGCAGCGGCACATGCACTTGTACGGCACGACCCGCGAACACTTCTGTGAAGTGGCGATGTCGACGCGAGCCAACGCCGTCCGCCGCCCGGAAACGGCGCTCATGAAGGAACCGCTCACGCGTGAGCAGTACTTCAACGCCCGCATGATCTCCGACCCGTTGTGCCTCTTCGACTTCTGCCTCGAATGCGACGGCGCGGTCGCGGTCGTGACGACGAGCATCGAACGCGCTCGCGACCTGCGGCACCCGCCGGCAGTCGTGCTCGCGTCGACCCACGGCGGGCACGGGCGCTGGGGGCAGGCGATCACCTGGATGGGCATGCCCGACGAGTACTTCACGTCGTCGGGTCACCGGCCCGTCGCGCAGCGCTTGTGGGAGATGGCGGGTGTCGGCCCCGGCGATGTCGACGTGGCCGAGATCTACGACCACTTCAGCCCGATGGTGATCATGCAACTCGAGGACTACGGCTTCTGCGGTATCGGCGAGGGCGGCGCATTCGTCGCCGACGGCAACATCCGCTGGCCCGACGGCGGCCTGCCCGTCAACACGCACGGCGGCAACCTCTCCGAGGCGTACATCATCGGCATGACGCACGTACGGGAAGCGGTCGAACAGATACGAGGTACCGCGGTGAACCAGGTCGCCGGCGCCGAAGTCGCGTTGGCAACGGGAGGTCCGGCATCGATTCCCACGTCCGCATTGCTGCTGGGGGTCGACCGATGACCAAGCTCAAAGGTGTTCCGCCCGAAGACATCATCTTCCTCACGCCCAACGTGTGGACCGAGCCGTTCTGGGCCGCCACCGCGGAACACCGGTTGATCCTGCCGCGGTGCACCGCGTGCACCACGTACCGGTTCCCGCCCACGCCGTTCTGCCACGCGTGCCGGACGCAAGAAGTGGAGTGGATCGAACACGACGGCCACGGCGAGATCTACTCGTTCACCATCATCCGCCACGCGGTCATCCCGCAGGTCAAAGACGCACTCCCGTTCGTCGCCGCCGTCGTCGAACTCCCCGACACCGACGGGTGCCGGCTGGTCGGCAGCATCGTCGACTGCGAACCCGAAGCCGTGGCCATCGGCCTGCCCGTGAGCATGGATTGGTACGACGTGCGCGAAGGGACCACCATTCCGGTATTCCGACTCGCATGATGCTCGACCGGCGGACCCTCGCCGACGTACTGCGCACGTACGCGCGCAGCCGCGGCGACGCGATCGCGTTCGTCGACGGCGAAACGGTGCTCACGTGGTCCGACGCAGCAACTCGGGTGCACCGCGCGGCTAACGCGCTCGAAGCGGCGGGAGTCGGACGCGGTGACCGGGTCCTGTGGCTCGGGCAGAACTCGTTCCGGTTGCAAGAGCTGTTGCTCGCCTGCTGCGAGATCGGTGCCCTGTTCTGCCCCGCCAACTGGCGCCGGCAACCCGACGAGCTCGCGTTCGTGATCGACGACCTCGCGCCCGCTGTCGTGGTGTGGCAGGAGGAAGAGGTCGGCCCGACCGTGCAAGCAGGCCGCGATCGTGCCACGCATGCCACCCGGTGGATCCTGCACGACGACGGCGAATACGAGGCGTGGATTGCCGGCGCACCGGCCGACGACCCCGACGCCGACGGACCCGATTCCGATCCGCTCCTCCTCATCTACACGGCTGCGTTCGAAGGCCGGCCCAACGCGGCGATGCTTCCGTCGCGCGCACTGGTTGCGCAGGGTCTGCTGATGGCGCCGTGGCAGGGCATCGACGCGTCGTACGTGTTCCTCAACTCCGGGCCGCTGTTCCACATCGGGACGTTCATGCCGAACATGTCGACGTTCGTGATGGGCGGCACCAACGTGTACGTGCGCCGTTCCGACGGCCCCGAGATGTGCGAGGCGATTGCGCGCCACCGTTGCACCGGTGGCTTCGTCATGGGGCCCATGGTCGACGCGGTCGCGGAGGCCAACGTCGACGGCCGCTACGACCTCTCGTCGTTTCGCGGGAAGCGGGGAAACCGGGCGTTCGATGCGATGGTCGACCGCGATGACTCGGAATGGGGCCGGGCCGCCGGGGGCTACGGGCAATCCGAGACAATGGGCATGCAGACGTTCAACCTCCTCGGAGTCGGCGGAACCGGGTTGCACGGCCGGCCGTCGCCGCTGCTCGACGTGCGTGTCGTCGACCCCGACGACAACGAAGTTGCGCCGGGCGAAGTCGGCGAGATCGTGTGCCGGGGCGCGACCGTCATGGTCGGTTATTGGAATCGCCCCGAGCTGAATGCTCACCGGCAGCGCAACGGCTGGCATCACACGAACGATCTCGGTCGGTTCGAGGCCGACGGCACCTTCACGTTCGTCGGACCGAAGATGCGCATGCTCAAGTCGGCTGCCGAGAACATCTACCCGGTCGAGATCGAGAACTGTCTCCGCCTGCATCCCGCGGTCGCCGACTGCGCGGTGATCGGCGTTCCCGACGACGTGTGGGTGCAGTCGGTGAAGGCGATCGTCGTGGTGCGCGAGGGCGAAAAGCTCGGCGAAGACGAACTCATCGAGTATTGCCGGGCCCACATTGCGTCGTACAAGAAGCCCCGCACGGTCGCGTTCGTCGACGCGCTCCCACGGGCCGGGTTCGCGGTCGACTACGACGAACTCGACCGCGCCCACGGCGGCGGCGGGTATCCGGGCGGCACCACCCGGAGCGCGTGAGAGCATGGTGCCGTGACCCGCATCACCCGCATGGACACGTCGACCCCGGAGCAGTGGGCTGAGGCCGATGCCGCGTCGGCCGAGTTCGACGCAGGCGTCGCCGACCGCATCCTGCTCCTCCTCGCGATGCAAGCGGGCGTCGACGACGGGTTTGCCGTCGACCAACTGACTCACGGGCTGCAGACGGCGACGCGGGCCGAGCGGGCCGGTGCCGACGACGAGGTTGTCGTCGCCGCCGTGCTGCACGACCTCGGGAAGTTCGCAGGTGACGACTGCCACGACGCCGTCGCGGGCGAGATCTTGCGACCCTACGTACGCACCGACGTGTACAACGTCGTGCGCTACCACCAGGACTTCACGGCGCGGCACATGGCCCACGTGTTCGGCGGCGACCCCGAGCGCCGAGCCCGTTGGCGCGACGAGGCTTGGTTTGCCCTGGCCGAGCGGTTCGTCGACGACTGGGACCAGGTGAGCTTCGACCCACGCTACGACACCGAGCCGCTGGAGCACTTCCTCCCGCTCGTGCGCCGCGTGTTCGCCGTGACCTGAAACGGGCCGGGAGCCCAACCGGCGCGACGCTGGAACCGTGCGCAGACCAGCGAGATCGCCGACATGGAAGACCTGCTCGCGGCGCGCGCTTAGCGAAACGGTCGGGGACCGGCGGCGGCGTACTCGTCGGTGGTGTACGTCGAGCATTGGATTCCCGTCGGCCACGTGCCCGACACGAGGGCGGCTTTGCGCCAGAGCTCGTCGAGAAAGGCCGCGATGTCGGGGACCTTCGCCCACACCGAGGGGAGGAACGTCGCGCGCTGTTTGCCGGAGGCGACGACGAGGCCGTCGACGTTCGGCCGCAACGCGCGGGTGAGCGCGGCGAACGAGTCGACGGCGAGCGGTGTCATTGGGCTCAGCACCGCCACCTTGCATGACATCTGTTCGTAGTCGGCGACGGTGATCGGCGGAACTCTCGGGTCGGCGAACGCTGCCGCGACCGCGTGCCGGGCGACGTCGGCACCGAGCGGCCGCACCGCTTCGAGCGAGCCGACGCAACCGAGCAGCCGTTCGTCGCGTTCGAGCGTGACGAATGCTGCCCCCGGTTCCGCGAGCGTCGAGGTCAACGCCGGCGCGCGGTCCGGCTCTTGGGCGAGGCGCCGCCGGATCGCTTCGAGGGCGATGGCGCAGAGTTCGTTCACGATGTCGACGCGGGCGTGAATGTGAAGGCGCCGTAGCCGACAACGCGATCCGTGCTTCCGGCGATGTCGCCCGACGTCCGGAGGTCGAGGAGTCGGGGTTCCAAGTGCCGGTGCCGGGCCGCGACGAGCAGGCCGCGCAGCGGGTAGACGCCGCACGCGTCGTGCCCGTCGAGCGCGGACCCGTCGCCCGCGAGGATGGCGGCCGCCGTGCGCCGGTCGTGCTCGTGGGCGACGTCGTTCGACTCGTAGTGCGACAGGTCGCTCGACACGACAATCAACGTCTCGGGCCCTCCCCACAGGCGCTCGAGCACGGCGGCCACCTGGTCGGAGGAAGCGCGGCCGACGACGAGAGGGAGGACACGGAACTCGGTGAGCACGTGCTGCAGGAACGGAAGGTGTACTTCGACGCTGTGTTCGCCCGTGTGGGGACGATCGTCGACGACCACGCCGGCGAGGTCGCCGATCGCGTCGCGCGCGTCGGTGTCGACCACCACGTCGCCGAGTGGCGTGCGGAACGCGTCGACCGTGGGCGCCGCGATACCGTCGAGCGCGACGCGGTGCGCAGGTCCGAGCAAGACGACCCGGCGCACCACGGCCCGGCACTCGGCCAGCGCCGCGTAGGCGCTCGCGGCGACTGCGCCCGAGTACATGTAGCCCGCGTGCGGCGCGACGATCGCCTTGGGCGGCGCGCCGTCGGTCGTGACCGCGCCGGCCAGGTACTCGTCGACGGCGGCGCGCAACGTGGCTTCGTCGCCGGGGTAGAAGCGCCCCGCGACCGCGGGGGCGCGCACCGTCACGCGAGATCCGCCAGCCGCACGGGGAGGCGGCGCCGGCCCCACGTGCCCGCCGGTCCGTCGAACCGGCCCGGCACCACGACCCCGCACTCGCCGCACCGGCCGTGGGCGGTGACGTCGTAGCGGCCGAGCCGGTACCAGTCGCGTTCGATCAGCAGCGCGCCGCACGCGTGGCAGTAGGTGCTGCCCCCGGCCTGGTCGTGCACGTTGCCGGCGTACGCGTGGCGGATGCCGTTGCGCCGCGCGATCTCACGCGCGCGTGTCAACGTCGCAGGCGGGGTCGCCGGCGGGTCGAGCATCTTGAAGTCGGGATGGAACGCGGTGAAGTGCACCGGCACGTCGGGCCCGAGGTGCTCGACGATCCACGTCGTCATCGCGTCGAGCTCGTCGTCGCTGTCGTTCTTACCCGGAATCAGCAGGTTCGTGATCTCGGTCCACACGTCGGTTTCGTGCACGAGGTACTCGAGGGTGTCGAGCACGTCGCGCAGGTGACTGCCGCACACGTGGCGGTAGAACTCCTCGGTGAACGCCTTGAGGTCGACGTTGGCCGCGTCGATGTGCGCGTAGAACTCGCGGCGGGGTTCGGGGCAGATGTACCCGGCGGTGACGGCGATGGCCGCGATGCCCGCATCGCGACACGCGTCGGCAACATCCATCGCGTACTCGATGAAGATCGTCGGGTCGTTGTACGTGAACGCCACGCTGCGACAGCCGAGTTCGGCGGCGGCGCGGGCGATCGTGGCGGGCGACGCGGCGTCGGCGAGGGTGTCGATCTCCTTCGACTTCGAGATGTCCCAGTTCTGGCAGAACCGGCACGCGAGGTTGCACCCGGCCGTGCCGAACGACAGCACCGCCGAACCGGGCAGGAAGTGGTTGAGCGGCTTCTTCTCGACGGGGTCGACGCAGAAGCCGCTGGAACGTCCGTAGGTCGTGAGCACGACCGCGTCGTCTTCGCGCGCCCGTACGAAGCACAAGCCCCGCCGGCCTTCGCGGAGTTTGCACGCACGGGGGCACACGTCGCATTGGATGCGCCCGTCGGCGAGCGGGTGCCAGTACTTCGTCGGGACGGTTGTCACGGCCCCATTGTCGCCCATTGGTCAGCCGACGGGAACGGTGTCGGTTACTACGTCTTGGTCGATTGCGCTCACCAGGGCCTTGATCTCGAGGGTCCACTCGCCGGGGAACAGCTGCACGTTCCCCGCGGGCGGGACGGTGCCGTGGTCGTGCTCGGCCGCGGTATCGGTGCGCGCTTCGTCGGCCACCGCGCCGCGAGCGGGTTCGGTGTTCACGAGCGCGGCGGTGACGACGAGCACCAGCGCCGGCCGGCATCAAGTTCGCCATGATACGGCCGCGCACGATGGCGCGGCTCGCGCTCGCGGCCGCGAGGATCACAATCACGAGCCCGATTTTGGCGAGCAGGAGGCGTCCGTACGTGGTGTCGACGAACGACTGCAGGCCTTCGGTCTGGCGCAACGACTGCACGATCCCCGAAATAATGATGACGACGATCGCAGTCGGCGCGATCTCCGCGAAGTGGTTGACGGCTTCGAGTGAACCCCCCGGGCGCACCCGCCGGCACAGCATGACCGCCAGTACGGACAGCCCGCCCAGCCACACCGCGGCCGCCGCCAGATGCACGAGGTCGGTCGTCGTCGCGAGCGACGTGAGGCGGCCGGTGCGCGCGTGACCCGAGATCGTGACGGACGCGAGCAGGGCGATACCGAGCGCGACTTCGACGCCTGTGACATACGGCGCCCGCTTGGCCCCGGGTTTGCGCACGAAGGGGATGGCGAGCAGCAGGATCGCGATGCGCGCCAGCCGGCCCTGCCCGAACAGCGTGTCGAGCACGTCGCTGATCGCGCCGGTGTCCCAGGCGGCCGAGATCTCGCTGCGGTTCGTGTACGCCGCCTGGAGGCTGATGCCGAGGGGCGCGGTGACGAGCGCGACGACCGAGCGCGCCGACGAGCACGAGCACGCCCGCGAACGCGAGCGCGCGCGTGAGCGCGAACGAGATGCCGACACCCCGACCGGTGTCGCTGTCGAGGAGCCCGGCGACCGTCTGGGCGTCGGCCGGTGGGTCGCCTACCGGTCGCACTGCGTTCGCGGCGGGATCGGACGACTCGAGCGACGCATGCGCGAACGCCGACGCCGCCGGGATGACAACGAGTGCGAAGACCGCGCCAACAGCGGCGAGTGTGCGTTTCACGCCGCGAGTGGCACGCGAAGCCGACCGCGAGCGCGAGGTCGATGGGGCGCCGAGGTGCTTGGCGTGGGTCTCGCCCGACGCCGGGAACAGGCTCGGGATCGCGAGCAGTGCATGAGGTGGTAGTCGTCCCGCGTGGCCGTCCAGTTCCCGGTTCTGTACCGTAACTCCTTCGTGGACGACCTGACGCGCCACCTCCTCGCCGCACGCGACGGCGACCGGGCCGCGTTCGGCTCGGCGGTACGGCGCAGTCAAGCCGACGTGGGGCGGTACTGCGCCCACCTCGTGGGCCGGGGCGATGCCGGCGGCCGCACGTGGCTGCTCGCCATCGCCCGCCGCGCCTGTGCCGACGCGGGCCGGTCTCGTCGAATCGCGTTTCGGGCTGGCCGGCGGCGGATTCGCGCTGGTCCGGAGCTCCGCGTCGAGGTAGTCCGTAGGCGACGTGGAGCCCGATACGGCGGGCCCCAATCGTCCTCCGGGGAGCAGAGCGGCCAGCATGGTGCCGTGAACGACCACGAGATGCGGGCCGCGATCGGTCGCGGTGACTACCTCGTGGCCTACGACCTCGCGATGCGCGCGGCTTCCGAGCGGCCCGACGACGCGGCCGTCCGCTATCTCGCGGTGCTCGCGCTGGCCCGCGCGGGCGCCACCGATCGGGCGGCCGAACAGCTCGCCGTCTTCGGGCTCGACGGTGACGCGCCGGCCGGCGCACCGACTGATCTCGTCGAGGATCTCGGTGCGTTGCGCGCCCGCCTCGCCAAGGACGCGGCGATGAGCGTCAGCGGTGAGGAGCGGGCGCGGCGGGCCGGGTTGGCGGCCCAGCTCTACGAGACCACGTACCGGGCCCTCGACCGACCGTTCGCGGGGGTCAACGCGGCCACGATGTGGTCGCTCGCAGGCGACCAGCAGCGCAGCCACGCGATCGCCACCGAAGTGCTGAGTCTCTTGGCGTCGCCCGCTGACGGTGAGGACGTGTACTGGACCGAAGCCACGCGTGCCGAAGCGCTCCTGCTGCTCGGTGCGGTCGCCGACGCGCGGGTCGCCTTGCGGCACGCGCTGGCGACGGTGCCCGACATCGCGTCGCGTGCGACGACGCGGCGTCAGCTCGCCCTCGTGTGCGAGCTCGTCGGTTGCGATGCGGGCATCGTCGACGTGCTCGAGATCCCGCAGGTCGTGCACTACACCGGGCACCTTGCGCCGCGGCTCGGTGCGAATGCCGAAGATCGGCTGGCCGATCAGATCGCGGCGCGGCTCGAAGCCGAATCGGTGGGGTTCGGGTACGGCGCGCTTGCGTGTGGTGCCGACCTCATCGTCGCCGAAGCGTTGCTCGCGCGTGGGGCAGAACTGCATGTGGTGTTCCCGTGTGCGCAAGACGACTTCGTGCGGGTGTCGGTCGCGCCCGGCGGGCTGGAGTGGGTGCACCGGTTCGAGGATGCCCTGGCCCGGGCGGCGTCGGTGACCTACGCGACCGAGGGCCCGTATCTCGGTGCCCCTGAACTGTTCGCGTTCGGTGCCGAAGTCGCGATGGGCAAGGCGTTGCTGCGGGCGTCGTATCTCGCGACGACCGTCTCTCAGCTCGCGGTGTGGGACGGCAAACCGGCCGCGGGACCGGCCGGCACTGCTGTCGACATCTCGGCCTGGGAACGTACGGGTTGCACGCGCCACGTCATATCGGTCGATGGTGGCGATCCGCGCGCGAACGGCAAGGACGACCCGGCCGAAGGCGCGCGTTCGGTGCGGGCGATGATCTTTGCCGACGTGCAGGGGTTCAGCCGCCTGTCCGAGGGGCAGGTACCGGCGTTCGTCGACCACGTGCTCTCGGCGTTGGCTGCGACCATCGACTCGTACGCCGATGCGGTGCGCTTCCGCAACACGTGGGGTGACGGTATCTATCTGGTCTTCGACGACGTGGCGGTCGCGGCGCGTTGTGCGCTGGCGCTGCAGGACACGATGCGTTCGGTTGATCTCGCGGCTCTCGGGTTGCCGCCGCTCGCGTTGCGGGTGGGCGCGCACGCCGGGCCCGTGTTCGAGCAGATCGACCCGATCACCGGCGTGCCCGGGTTCTTCGGGGTCGAGGTGACGCGCACCGCGCGCGTCGAACCCGGCACCCCGCCCGGCGCCGTCTACGTCACCGATCCGTTCGCCGCGCTCGTGGCGTTGGACGGCCTCGACGAGTTGTCGTGCCAGTACGTAGGCCCCGTCCCGACCGCGAAAGGCTTCGGCACGTTCCCGCTGTACACGCTGCGCCGCCGCGG
>JAWXCJ010000352.1:0-9978 GCA_034408875.1 Actinomycetota bacterium | reverse complement strand
TCGCTCGACGGAAGAACAGCTCCTTCGTCTTCGGAAACACTGGCCTGGGCGAGCATCGCTTTCTCTGTCGTCGCTCCGATCGCTGGATCAATACTCGTCCACGCGCCGTTTTCCCACCACACGGTGTCGGTACTGATTGCGAAGGTGCCGGGACTCGACGCGACGATCATCAGTGAGAGCGCGCCGCTCGCGTCGCGCATGTAATCGAGTGTCGAGTCGAAGTCACCGCGCAACACGAACTTGCCCGACGCGTCCGTATCTTCTGTGGCAAGTAGAACCATCAGTTGTTGCTCGTTGGGGGAAACGCTGGACGCTGCTGAAAGTTCGGCGAGTTTGTCGGGCTGTGGGCGGAGATACGCGACGACGGAACCCTTGCTCGGCGTTCCGTTCGCGCTTACGAGTCTTCCGCGCCACAACTCGGCGTCGCCAGTAGGCGACGCCTTCTGATCCACGTCCGCTCGGTCGGCCCACGCGGTAGTCGTGCTCGCGAAGATGGCGACTACCACCGTCACTACAAGAGCGACACGTCGCGCCGGTCCACTGTTGCTACGTCCCTCGTTCCGGTCCCGTCCCATCATTTGGGCCCCACTCTTTGGTCATCGACACGCTTAAACCATACGCGCGATCAGGCAGAAGTGGTACTGATGGGCGCTCTCGCGCCGGCGACCGACCCGGGGCCATCGCGAGGTAACTGTTGCTCCGTCCGAGGACGTACATGAATCGGTGCCCGGCCGAGTTCGCGGCCTTCGCCTGCTTGCGCTTGCGCGCCTCGAACATGCGGCACAACGCGGGATACGAAGAAAAGGCACCGGCGACACGCGGCAACCGGACAACTGGCTGGTGCACGTCGCCTGAGAGGTCGCCCGGGTCGCACGGAGCGGCGGCCAGAGCGACGGAGGAGCGCCGGGAGCTCGCCGGAGAGGTGACGATCTCGCGCGCCGAAGGCGCCCCCCCGAGTCGGAACCCGACCGGCAAGCAACGTTCCCAAGCAAGCAACGGCCTACGCCACGACGCGCAGGATCTCTTCCAGCGACGTGAGACCCCGGGCCACCTTGCGTAGGCCGTCTTGGCGCATGGTGATCATGCCTTGCATCATGGCCATCTTCTGAATGTCTTCCGTCGAGCGGCGCTCGATGATGAGGCGCTCGATGTCTTCGGTGATGGTCATGACCTCGTGGATGGCGAACCGGCCGCGGTAGCCGGTGCGGCCGCAGGCGGTGCAGCCGATGGCGCGGTGCACCGTCGGCCAGTCGCCCTGCGCGAGGTCGTCGGAGAGGAACCCGGCTTCGACCAGTTCGGCCTCGCTCGCCTGGTGCGGCTCCTTGCACTTGTCGCACAGGCGCCGCGCCAGCCGTTGGCCGACGACGGAGTCGAGTGCGCTCGTGACGAGGAAGGGTTCCACACCCATCTCGACGAGTCGCAAGGGTGTCGACGCGGCGTCGTTGGTGTGCAGGGTCGAGAGCAGCAGGTGACCGGTGAGGGCGGCCTCGACCGCGATGATGGCAGTTTCGCGGTCACGGATTTCACCGACAAGCACGACGTCGGGGTCGGAACGCAGGATCGACCGCAGCGCCGACGCGAACGTGAGTCCGGCCTTCGGGTGGATCTGCACCTGGTTGACACCGGCGAGGCGGTACTCGACCGGGTCCTCGACCGTGATGATGTTGCGACTCGCGTCGTTGACCTGGTTGAGGGTCGCGTACAACGTGGTCGACTTGCCGGAGCCGGTCGGTCCGGTGACGAGAATGGCGCCGTAGGGCTTCTTGTACGAGTGTTCGTAGCGCTCCAACGTCTCGGGGATGAAGCCGAGTTCTTCGAGGCGCAGCAGCGCCTGACCCTTGTCGAGCACACGCATGACGACCTTTTCGCCGTATACGGTAGGCAGGGTCGCGACACGGAGGTCGATCTGGCGGCCGTTGAGCGTCATGCTGATACGACCGTCCTGCGGGATGCGCCGCTCGGCGATGTTGATATCGGCCATGACCTTCAGGCGGCTGATGACACCGGCCTGGATGCTGCGCGGTGAGCGCATCACTTCGTGCAGCACGCCGTCGATGCGGAACCGGATACGCAGGTCGTGCTCGGCAGGTTCGACGTGGATGTCGGACGCGCGGTCCTGCACGGCCTGGTTGACCAAGAGGTTCACGAACTTGACGATGGGCGCGTCCTCGAGCAGGTCGCCGAGGAGCGCGGGGTCGAGGTCATCCGCCTGTTCGTCGGCGGCGGCCTGCACGACCGCGTCGACGTCGGAGTCCATGCGGTAGAACTGGTCGATCGTCTCGATGATCTGCGTTGCGGTGGCGACGACGGTCTTGACCTCGGCGGCGGCGAGGGCGCGGATGTCGTCGACCGCGAACACGTTCGACGGGTCGGCCATCGCGACGACGAGGCGGCCGTCTTCCCAGCCGATCGGGATGGCCTGGTAGCGGCGGGCGAGCGATTCGCTGACGAGCCCCGCGACGGTGCCGTCGAGGGTCCGGTCCGAGAGGTCGACGAACTCCAGCCCGACCTGGCGGGCCAGGGTGCGGACGAGTTCGGCTTCCGAGATCGTCCCCGACTCGACGAGCAGCCGGCCGAGCGGCTTGTGCGTACGGGTCTGTTCGGCCAGCGCGGCGTCGAGCTGGGCATCCGTCAACAGGCCTTCGGCAATGAGCAGTGCGCCCAAAGGTGTGCCGTCAGACACGGCTCAGCCTCCCCTCCGTGGAACTGCGAGGGTTATCGGCGCTGCGCGCGCTCTGCTGTATAGAATGTCACGCTCCGCGCGCAAGGACTCCTACGATCGGCCTGGGAACGGACTCGTCGACGCCGGGCCCGTAGGGCGATTCGGCCAAACTGCTCCGCCCGCCGGCCCGGGCGATCTCCGGTTCGCTGATCGCGACCGCGCCGGCTTCGACCAGGGCCGCCACGGCCTGGCACACGGCCAACTCGTCGCCGAGCGTCTCGGCCAGGTCGCGTACCGACCGGCCCGAGCCGATACCGGCGAGCACCCGCCACCGATCCCGGTCGATGAGGAACTGCTCGACGGCCAGATCGGCGTGGAGGCGGGCGGTCACGTCGAGCGACGGCACGACCTTGCGGACCTCCTCCCACCGCGCGACCTGCCGCTCGATCTCACCGAGGGCTTCGAGGAGCGACGGGGCGATGTCGGCCCGCCAGGGTGGCTTCTCGTCCGTGACGAAGCGGAAGGTGCCGTCGCGATGGCGCACCACCGCGGCGCCGAGTTCCACGACCCGCTTGAGGATGCCGACATCGTCGGTGATCTGGCCGCGCGCGCCGTCGTGTTCGACTGCGCAGCATGCGCCCTCGTCGATCCACAACGCACCGGAGTCGCGGCCCGCGACGACGTGGAAGCCGCCGGTCTTGCGCGCCCCGCCGAGCAGGTCGAGGACCTCGACGAGCGACAACGTCTCGAACGTTCCCTGGAGCACGGCTTTCCCCCCGTTGGCTCACTTCGTTCCCAACCAACCGCGTCTAGGGCATCGGCGGAACCGGGGTGAGAAGTTGAGCCCAGGACGAGGCCGACGGCCGAGACGGCCGCTGGCGCGCGAACGAACGCACCATCCGGGTCTCGACTATTTCGGACAAATGCCCACTATGCGTCCGGGGTTCGAGAGAGGAGTGCCCGCGCCGCGTTGCGCATGACATCGACCGGGGCAGGCACACCTGCCCACATCTCGACTTGCAGTGCGGCCTGTTGTACGAGCATGCCGAGGCCGTCGACGGTCGGCGCACCGACCGCCCGCGCCGCCCGCAGCAGCGGAGTGTCGAGCGGGTGGTACACGAGGTCGGCGACGGCGACTCCCGCGCTCGGCGTCACGACGACTTCCTCGTTGTCACCCATTCCGAGCGGCGTCGCGTTGACGACGAGATCGACGGTGCCGGCGACGGCATCGCGCTCGGCCCACGGCAAGGGCGTCGTGTGCGGAACCCCGAGCGCGGCGCGTGGGCGGCGCGCCGAGACGCACACCTGCGCATCGGCGCGGTGGAGCGCAAGTGCGACGGCGCGGGCGGCGCCCCCGGCACCCAACAGCAGCACCTGCATCCCGGCCGGATCCATACCGGCCGCGCGTAGCGAACGGACGAACCCCTCGCCGTCGGTCGAGTCGCCCCGCAGGCGCCCGTCGGGCGCGTGCGTCACGGTGTTCGCACTGTGCAGCGCCGCCGCGTCGTCACTCAACTCGTCGCACGCGGTGGCGACCGCCGTCTTGTGCGGCATCGTCACCGACAGGCCGACGAGATCAAGCGCGCGAACCGCGGCGAGCGCCGCGGGAGCGTGGCCCGCGGGCACCTCGAACGCCACGTACACCCAGTCGAGTCCGAGCGCCTCGTACGCGGCGTTGTGGAGCGCGGGCGAAAGCGAATGGCGTACCGGGTCGCCGATGACCGCGGCGACCCGCGTCGTGGAACTGATCCGGCTCACAGCAGCCCCGCGGCGCGGGCGGCCTCGATGTTCTCCTGGTGCCGGTCGAAGTCCTCGGCGAACGCGTGGTGGCCGTCGTCACCCGCGATGACGTAGAAGAGGAACTCGGACTGGGCGGGCTGCATCGCCGCGATCAGCGACGCCTCGCTCACGGAACCTATTGGCGTCGGCGGCAGCCCAACGTTCACGTACGTGTTGAACGGCCCGGGCGCCTGCTGGTCGGCTTCGGTGATCGACTGCTTCGCAGGATCACCGCTCGCGTACAGCAGCGACGCGTCGATCTGGAGCGGCATCTCCGCGCGCAGTCGGTTGTAGATCACCGACGCAATCAACGGTCGGTCGGCATCGACCTTGGCTTCCGCCTCGATGAGCGACGCCACGGTGATGATCTCGTACGGGGTTCGGCCTTCGGTTGTCGCGGTTGCGAGCCCGAGCGCGTCGGCGCGCTCGTCGAACAGGGCGACCATTTCAGCGAGGATCGCGATCTCGTCGTCGGTCTCGGACACTTGGTAGGTGTCGGGCCAGAGCAGGCCCTCGAGGTTCGGCGGCGCGCCCGGCGGGAGGTATTTGGACCGCGCCGATCCGTTCCGCGTCGCCTGCAGAAATTCCTCTTCGCTGCGTTCCGGTACGTCGCCGACCAGCTCCGCGACCTCGAGGATCCATTTGCCGGGTGGCACCGCCAGCTCGAGATAGTCGATGCGGGGTCCGGCTTCGAGCGCTTCGACCGCATCACGCACACCCATGTCCTGGCGCAGATCGTACGTCCCCGCCTGGAAGTCGGTCTGGCCGTTGAGCCGTGAGTACACCGAGAACACGAACGGCGAGCCGATGACGTCGCGGTCGGCCAACTCCTCGCCGATGCGCGTGACGCTCCACCCGCCGGCGACGCGGACCTCGAGCTCGTCGCCGGGCGCACCGGGAGGATCGAGCTGCCCCATGAACCACAGCCCCCCGGCGGTGAGGAACGCGAGCGGCAACACCACCAGCACGAGGACGACCAGCCACACCCGCGGCCGACTGCGGCGGCGCCGCGATGGTCGTTCGTCCGTCTCGACGTAGACGTCGTGAATTGTCATTCCGCGTCCCTCGACCGGGCGCCGTCCAGCCACGACTGGAGCATGACCGCCGCCGCGACCTTGTCGACGACGCGTCGGCGCGCGTCGCGGCGCATCTTGGCTTCGATCAGTACGCGCTCGGCGACAACCGTCGTGAACCGCTCGTCGTGCAGCACCACCTCGATGTCGGCGCCGGCGACCAGGCGCAGGGCTTCGACCTCGGCGCGCGCTGCGACCGCGGCGGGACCGTCCTCGCCCGAAAGTGAGAGCGGTAACCCGACGACGATCGTCGCGGCGCCTTCCTCGCGGGCCATGGCGACGATCGCGCGGCGATCAGTGTCGGCGTCCTTCGCGCGCGTCAGCACCTCGTGTGGTGACGCGACGACGCGCCCGGGATCGGAGAGCGCCAAGCCGATGCGGCGGGCTCCGAGATCGACGCCGAGGACGCGCCCCGTCCGCGCGATCACTGCCTCCACGCGTCTGCCTGCTCCCGAAGTGCGTCGAGGGCGGCGTCGATCCCGCCGACGTTCTTGCCGCCACCGAACGCACTTTCCGCGCCACCGCCCGCGCCGCCCCCCAGCAGCGGACCGGCGAAACCCGCGATGTCCTTCGCGGACGCGCCCCGTTCGATCAGGTCCTTGCTGACCGTGACCGCGAACGCAGGTTTCCCGTCGCTGGCACCGACGAGCGCGACCAGACCGCTGCCCATCGTCCGCAGTGTCTCGACCGCGAGTTGCTTGAGTTCGTTGGTGCCGAGCCCATCGTGGCGCGCGACGAGCACACCCCCGTGCGCGAGAGCGGCGAGATCGCCGACGGCCGCGGCCGCTTCCTTTGCCTTCAGCCGTTTGATTTCGTCCTGGAGGGCGCGGTTCTGCTCGACGAGGCGCTCCACCTTGTCGGGCACCTCCTTCGGCGTCGCCCGCAACATCTCCCCGGCTCGCCGGAGCAACTGTTCCTCGAACTCGATGTATTCGAACGCACCGTCGCCGGTCATGGCTTCGATGCGGCGGAGGTTCGAACCTATCGAACCTTCGCTGACGATTTTGATCGGCCCGATGAACCCCAGCGCAGACACGTGCGTTCCCCCGCACAACTCGACTGAGGGCCCGGCCTCGAGCACCCGCACGACCTCGCCGTACTTCTCGCCGAAAAACGCGATCGCGCCCGCCTGTTCGGCCTCGGCCTTGCTCGTTTCGTAGTGCCGCACCGGCAGATCCGCGATGACAAGCTCGTTGGCGCGGCGTTCGATTTCGGTGATCTGGTCCTGTGTGACCGGTTCGTGATGGCTGAAGTCGAACCGCAAGCGCTCGGGATCGACGTGTGATCCGGCTTGGCGCACATGGGTGCCGAGGACCTCGCGCAGCGCCCAGTGCAGCACGTGCGTCGCGGTGTGGTTGCGCCGAATGCGATCGCGCCGGCGGATGTCGATCGCGGCGACGACTTCGTCACCCTCACCGATCTCCCCTTCGCGGACCGTCGCCTGGTGCACGACAAGTGTGCCGGGAAGGCCGTACTGCGTGTCGCGCACGTCGAGCACCGAGCCCGAGGAAAGCGTGATCGTCCCGGTGTCGCCGACCTGGCCGCCCGACTCTGCGTAGAACGGGGTGCGGTCGAGCACGACATCGACCGCGTGGCCGTTGGCCACCACGGCCAGCACCTTCGCCGTCGTCTCCGCCGTCTCACGGCCGACGAACTCGGTCGGGCCGTACTCGTCGACCAGCGCGCGGTACAGCTCGACCGGCCCGCCCTTCGCGGCCGAGGCGTCGATCGCGGCGCGGCCGCGGTCGCGCTGTTCGCGCATGCGGGCCTCGAACCCCTCGATGTCAACCGCCCGGCCCCGCTCCCCCGCAATCTCGCGGGTCAGGTCGACCGGGAAACCCAGCGTGTCGTGTAGGAAAAATGCGTCCTCGCCGCTGATGTCGCCACTCGCGACAAGGTCGTCGAGCATGTCGACGCCGCGTTGCAGCGTGGCGCGAAACGCCTCCTCCTCACGCCGGACGACGGTCGCGATCATCTCGTGGTTCGCGACGATCTCGGGATACGCGTTCCCCATGCTCTCGATCGTGGCGTCGACCAACGCCGGGGTGACGATGTCGCGTCCACCGAGAAGGTACGCGTGGCGCACGGCCCGGCGAATGATGCGCCGGAGCACGTACCCCCGCTCCTGGTTCGACGGCCTGACACCGTCGCTGACCATGAACGTCATCGTGCGGGCGTGTTCGCCGAGGATCCGCAGCGAGACGTCGCGTTCGCCGCCGTCGCCGTAGCGCACGCCGGTAGCCCGTTCTGCCGCCGCGATCAGCGGACGGAACACGTCGATGTCGAAGATCGACGTCGTTCCTTGCAGCATCATCAAGAACCGTTCGAGCCCGCCACCGAAGTCGATGCTGGGCTTCGGCAGCGGCACACGCGTCTCGGCATCGCGCTGGTCGAACGTCATGAACACGATGTTTCCGAGCTCGATGTAACGGTCGCTGTCGGTCGCGGGCCCGCCCTCCGGACCGCGTTCGGGGCCGAGGTCCCAGAAGAGCTCCGACGACGGACCACACGGCCCCGTGTCGCCCATGCGCCAGAAGTTGTCCTCGCCCAGGCGTTGTATGCGATCGGCCGGCATCCCGATGTCGTCGCGCCAGATGCGTTCGGCGTCGTCGTCTTCCTCGTGGACCGTGACCCACAGCCGGGTCGTATCGGCTTGCAGCACGTCGGTGACGAAGTCCCACAAGAACCGGATCGCGTCGGCCTTGAAGTAGTCGCCGAAGCTGAAGTTCCCCATCATCTCGAAGAACGAGAAATGCCGGTTGGTGCGCCCGATGTCGTCCAGGTCGTTGTGCTTGCCGCCGGCCCGGACGCACTTCTGCACTGACACCGCGCGCGGGTACGGCGGCGTCTCGTCGCCGGTGAAGTAGCCCTTGAACGGCACCATGCCGGCGACGGTGAACAGAAGGGTCTTGTCGACCGGAATCACGCTGAACGACGGGACGGGCGTGTGACCCCGGGCCGCGAAGAACTCGACGTAGGCGCGTCGGAGCTCGTCGGCAGTCGTAGGGCGGTCCGGCATGAATTCAGGCTACTGCCGGACACCCCGCGCGGCCGTCGCTGTTCACACGGCTCCCTCACTCCGCCGTCCGTCTCCACGGCTCCCTCGCTGCGCCGTCCATGGCTCCACTGCGTCCGCACCGTGGCTTCGCTGCGTCCGCACGGCGAGCTCCGCCTCCCGGCTGCGCATGGCCGTCTTGCCCTCATGCATCGCCGCCCGCACGGTGCCGCCCCAGCGGTCGACGACCTCGGAGGGGACGTACCGCTCGGCAACCCGCCGCACCCGGCGCATCACCACCCACGAGGAGCCCAGGCCGAGCAGGAAGCCGACCATCAGCCAAAATAACCGCCGAAACAAGAACATCACGAGGCCTTCGATCGGCGGCGGCGGCGTTCCTCGGTCGGTGACTCGCCCGCGCGGAGGCGGTGCGCGGCGCGCGAGACGCCGGTACTGAACGCCATCGCCTTCACCATCGGCGAAGACAACTTGCGGTACGCAGAATCGACCGCGCCGTCGATGCGCTCGGCGGAACTGACGAGCCGGTCGACGCGATCGACTTCGACGGTCGCGTCGTGGACCGCCTGCGCGGCGGCGTCGAGCAACTCGACCGTCTCGGTGCGCAGGGCGTCGACCGTCTCGCGCAACGTCCGCAACGTTCGGGCGAGCGCGAGCAACGAGAAGACGAGGGCGCCGCTCAAGATCGCGACCACAGTGGCGCCGACCACGGCTACGACGTCACTCGTCTCCATTGGTCGTCTCTCCCTGCGGTCGGCCCCGGTTACCCACACCCCTGTCTCGGGGACCAGGTGTGTAGAACTGCTCCCCCGCCACTTCGGGCGGAAGGTGCTCCTGCGGCACCCATCCGGCCGGGTCGGCGTGAGGATAGACGTACCCCTCGCCGTGCCCAAGAACCTTGGCCCCGCGGTAGTGCGCGTCGCGCAGGTGCATGGGCACGGGACCCACCCGGCGGTTCTGGACGAACTCGGTGGCCAGCCAGATCGCCGATGCCGCCGCGTTCGACTTGGGCGCGAGGGCCAGGTAGATGACGGCGTGGGCAAGGTTGTGTCGCGCTTCGGGCATGCCGACGAACTCGACGGCTCGAGCCGCGGCGTCGGCGACGAGCAGGGCGTTGGAGTCGGCCATGCCGATGTCTTCGGAGGCGAGGATGATCATGCGCCGGGCGATGAACCGGGGGTCCTCACCCGCTTCGAGCATCCGCGCCAGCCAGTACACGCCCGCGTCGGGGTCGGAGCCGCGGAGCGACTTGATGAACGCGGAGACGATGTCGTAGTGCTCGTCGTCGCCGTAGCGCACACTGCGCAACGCGAGCGCGGCCTCCGCGTCGGCGAGGGTGATCTCACTGCGTCCGCTCTCGCTCTCATGGCTCCCTTCGCTCCCGGCCGAGGGGCCTTCGGCCGGCGGGCCTTCACTGCGTCCGCACTCGCTCTCATGGCTCCCTTCGCTCC
>JAWXCJ010000351.1:0-4778 GCA_034408875.1 Actinomycetota bacterium | reverse complement strand
TGGTCTGGTCTCTCGTCGCCCGCCAAGCTCGCGACGACGATCCCCGAAGTGCGGATCCCGAGTCTGGTCGTGCACGCGACCGCAGCCACCGAGATCCGCGTCCGCCAGGCCCGCGAGATCGCGGCGGCGTCGGGCGCGACAGACATCACGTACGAGGAGATGAAGGGCGCGCCCCACTACCTCGAAGGCCACCGCGCCGAAGCCATGGACCTCGTCACCGAGTGGATCCGCACTTCGGGGATCGTCGTCGCGAGCTTGGCGGGCGACGAGAGACCAGACCAGGTCGACAGCCACCCGCGCGATGTCATCGTGCGCGCGAGTCCGCCGCGTCCGTAGTTGGCGTCGAACGGGTCGGGAAACGCGAACAGCGAACCGAGCGGCCGGTCGTCGGGATCGATCGCCAGGTCGAGATACGCAGGGTCGGCGAGCGTGCGGTAGATCGTCATGTATTCCATGTGGACGGCCCGCATGCGCCAGTGCCGCCATTCGTCGTCGCCGCGTCCGACTGATCGCAGCTTTCCGGCCGCGTCGTGGGCTTCGGCCAGTTGTGCCTTCGCACGTGCGTCGATACGCGCGACGCGTTCCAGCTGCGCGGTGCGGTAGCGCACGAGCCAGGCCGGGTCGTACGCGGCCGGTTCGGGCCAGGGACGCCAGCCGTTCTCGGGTGCGTACATGTCGAGTGCGGGGTCGACCGAGAACGGAGTGTCCTCGTCCGTAACAGCCGGGTCGATCGCCTGGAGCATGAACACGCCCTCGCCGGGATGGGCGGCGACGCCGATCCAGCCGTCGCCGCACCCGAACTCGGTGTGCGCAAGCGCGCTCAGCGATCCGCCGCCGCTGTTGCCGAACAACACGACTGCTTCTGCGCCCCGTTCCTTCACCCACGCGGCCGCAGCCGCAACGTCGAACGCGGCGCGGTCGTGTACGCAGTCGGTGTCGTTGTTCAGGTAGCGGGTCGAGAACCCGAGCACCGCGAACCCGGCCGCCGCGAGCAACGGGCACGCGTAGTGCACCGAGAAGTCGGCCCGGGGATGCGACAGAATCACGGCAGTCCGCCACGCCTGCCCGCCGGGCGGAGTCCAGAGCACGCCGCGCACCAGCGCGCCGTCCTCGGTGACGATCCGCACTTCTTCGCGGGGGATGGTCGCGGCGGGCGCGTCCTGCGGCAGCGGCCAGTAGCGCAGTCCGAGCGGGCGGGCCTCACCGAGGAACACATCTGCCATGTTCATGCGGCTACGACCTCCGGCCCTCGATTGCCCGTGCGGATCAGGACGACAAACCGGGCCTCCGGTCTGCGCCTGGACTGGTTAGCTTGCCGCGTATGGATCTGTCGCGCAGTGTGCAGGATCAAGTCGTGGTCGTGACGGGCGCCGCGAGCGGCATGGGGGCCGCGATCGCGGCGCTGTTCGCGCAGGAAGGCGCCAAGGTCGCGGCAACCGACCGCGTCGAGGCCGGCGGCATCCGTCCCCTCGATGTCACCGATCCCGACGCGATCACCCGGGTCGTCGCCGAGGTGGTCGCCGACCTCGGCCCCGTCGACATCCTCGTGAACTGCGCGGGCGTGAGCATTCCGGCGCCCATCGACGGCGCCGACTATGACGCAGCGTGGGACATGACGCTCGCGGTCAACCTCGTCGCGTACGTGCGCATGATCCGCGCGTGCCTCCCGCACCTGCTGCGCGACCGCGCGGGCCGGATCGTGAACATCGCGTCGACCGAAGGCCTCGGGGCGACCCCGTATCTGAGCCCGTACACGGCCAGTAAACACGGCGTCGTCGGCCTCACCCGCTCGCTGGCGTGCGAACTCGGTTCGCGTGGGGTCACCGTGAACTGCATTTGCCCCGGACCGATCAACACGGGCATGACCGCGCCCATCTCCGACGCCGCCAAGGAGAAGTTCGCCAAGCGCCGGGTACCGCTGCGCCGCTACGGCGATCCCGAGGAAGTCGCGCACATGGTGTTGTCGCTCGCACTTCCGGCGTCGTCGTTCGTGAACGGCGCGATCGTCCCCGTCGACGGCGGCCTCAGCTGCAAATTCGGCTAGCAGTCAGGCGTGAACTTCGGACCCGTTGAGATACACGTCGAGGCCGAACTCGTCGACGTTGGTCGGGAGCGCTGCGACATCGGATTCCGGCTGGCGGGATTGTTGGTCGGCGGCGATCAGGAACGCCAGGATCAACATCGCACTTCCGAGTATGCAAGCGGCCGCAATGCGACCTTCATCGGCCGGAAATGGTCAGCCCGGAGGCCTGCTCGTCGGGCATCCTTGGGGCCATGGCGCACCGCACCACCGAGGAGCTCGAAGCCGCGATCGACGACCTGCGGGAGGCGCCGGGCAACGACGGCCGGGTCGAGCTGATCGTGCGCCGGCCGGTCGTCGGCGAACGGGAGGTCGTCGAATCGGCGACGCTCGACGAGACCGTGGGACTCGTCGGCGACTGCTGGCAAACGCGGGGCAGCCGCAGCACCCCCGACGGTGCCGCGCATCCCGAAATGCAGATCACGCTCATGAACGTGCGCTGCACCGAACTCGTGGCGGGGGAGCGCGACCGCTGGCCCCTCGCCGGCGACCAGTTCTACGTCGACTTCGACCTCAGCACGGCGAACCTGCCGGCGGGTACGCGGATCCAACTCGGCACCGCGGTCGTCGAGGTGTCGGCCGCGCCCCACACGGGCTGCGCCAAGTTCACGCAACGGTTCGGGCTCGATGCCATGCGGTTCGTCAACTCGCCCGCGGGCCGCGAACTCAGACTACGAGGGGTCAATACGAAGGTCGTGGTCGGCGGCACCGTCAGCGTCGGGGATCCGATGCGGAAGCTCGGGAGCTGACGGCAGTACCGTCATCGTCAATGGGTAGCCCCGTTCCCGTCAGTCGTCAGATCGAGCTGCTGAAGGCGGGCGCGGTCGACGTCATCTCCGAGGACGAGCTGTGCAAGAAGATCGCCATGGGCCGTCCGCTGCGCGTGAAGCTCGGTATCGACCCGACCGCGTCCGACATCCATCTCGGGTTCGCGGTCGTGCTGCGGCGCCTGCGCCTGTTCCAGGACCTCGGCCACAAGGCCGTGCTCATCCTCGGTGATTTCACCGCCCAGGTCGGCGACCCGTCGCAGAAGTCGGTGACGCGTCCGCGGCTGTCGAAGGACGAAGTCGACATGCACGCCGCGAGCTACCTCGACCAGATCGGCGCGATCCTCGACCAGGACCCCGACAAGCTCGAGGTGCGCCGCAACTCCGAGTGGCTGTCGACCATCGACATGGAGGGCGTCCTGCGCCTCACCGCGCAGGTCACGGTCGCCCGCATGCTCGAACGTGACGATTTCGCCAACCGGTACGCCGCGGGCACGCCGATTTCGCTGATGGAGTTCCTGTACCCGCTGCTCCAGGCGACCGATTCGGTCGAGATCCAGGCCGACGTAGAACTGGGCGGAACCGACCAGCTCTTCAACCTCCTCATGGGCCGCCACCTGCAGGAGCGCAACGGCCAAGCGCCGCAGATCGTGCTGACCACCCCGTTGTTGGTGGGCACCGACGGCGTGCAGAAGATGTCGAAGTCGCTGGGCAACTACATAGCGATTACCGAGCCGCCCGCCGAGCAGTTCGGCAAACTCATGCGCGTCCCCGACGAACTCCTCCCGAACTACTTCCAGTACGCCACGGCGTGGGACCCCGAAGACGTCGCCCGGGTCACCGCGGAACTCGCCGGCGGCGGGTTGCACCCCAACGCGGCCAAGCGACTGCTGGCGCGCACCGTCGTCGACCTCTACCACGGCGACGGTGCCGGGGCCGTGGTAGAAGCGGAGTTCGACCGGGTCTTCAAAGCCCACGAAGTCCCGTCCGAGATGCCCGAAATCACCGTTCCCGACGGCACGGCGCTGTCGACAGTGCTCGTCGAGGGCCTCGGGCAGTCGGGACGTCAGGCCCGGCGCGTCATCGACGAGGGCGGCGTCAAGGTCGACGGCGAGGTCGTCCGCAGCGACGATCCGGTGCCCGCCGGCGAGCACGTCGTGCAGATCGGACGCCGCAGCTGGGTAAAAGTGCACGTGAAACCCGTGGTTTGACACGCGCGGGCCGCATCGATAGTCTTTCCCTTCGCCCCGGAAGCCGGAAGTCCCTCGCGGACCCGGAACTGCGGGACTCGTTTTTGACACCACCACTTCGTGCCGCTCTTCGTGGCGCGGAATGCGTGTCGCTCCGACATTGACGCACTCTGGTGCGCGCCTGTTGGGGACCGCTTCTTGAAAACAGAGCAGTGAAGCCTAAAGCCAGTGCGGGCATTCGATCGTGAAACTCGTTTCTCGATCGATGCTCACATCAATTCCAAAGTTGCCCCCAAGGTTCAGTGGACCTTGATGGGCAGCTCTCCGATCAAAGGGTGCAGCGGTTTTCCCGAAGCACCCGAGATCTCGATGGAGAGTTTGATCCTGGCTCAGGACGAACGCTGGCGGCGCGCCTAACACATGCAAGTCGAGCGAGAACCAGGACTTCGGTCCTGGGGACAGCGGCGAACGGGTGCGTAACACGTGAGCAACCTGCCCCGAAGACCGGGACAAGCCGGGGAAACCTGGTCTAATACCGGATGTCTTCACCGAGTCGCATGGCCTGGTGAAGAAATGAATTTTGCTTCGGGATGGGCTCGCGGTCTATCAGCTTGTTGGTGGGGTAACGGCCTACCAAGGCGACGACGGATAGCTGGTCTGAGAGGACGATCAGCCACACTGGGACTGAGACACGGCCCAGACTCCTACGGGAGGCAGCAGTGGGGAATCTTGCGCAATGGG
>JAWXCJ010000350.1:0-4078 GCA_034408875.1 Actinomycetota bacterium | reverse complement strand
GAAGTCGCGCGTGCGGGCCGCGACTACGCGGTTGAACCGGCCGTCGATGGAAACCCACGCCCGGGTCCACGAAACGAGTTGTTCGCCCGGTTCGAGTCGAGCGGTCGCCAGCCGGCGGAGGCGGCGCGCCGTCCAGCCTTCACTGAACGGGTCCGGCTCCGATGGAAGTTGCATTCGGTGAAATTCTCCCGTCCATCGCGCGTCCGGCAGCCGGACGCGGGCAGGATAGGGCAGGGCTGGGAAGGGAGACTGCGATGCGCATAGGCATGCTCACCGGGGGCGGCGACTGCCCCGGCCTCAACGCCGTGATCCGCGCGGTCGTACGCAAGGGCGAAGGCCAGTACGGCCACAACCTGCTCGGCTACCGCCACGGCTGGCGCGGCGTCATGACGGGCGAGTCGATCGAACTGCACGTCGGCGCGGTGCGGGGCCTGCTCCCGCGCGGCGGCACGATTCTCGGGACGTCGCGGACCAATCCGTTCAAGAGCGAAGACGGCCCCGGCAAGGTGAAGGCCACCCTGCGCAGCGACAACGTGCAGGCGATCATCGCCATCGGCGGCGAGGACACGCTCGGAGTCGCGCACAAGCTCTCGACGGACGGCATCCAGGTGGTCGGTGTGCCGAAGACGATCGACAACGACCTCTCGGCCACCGACTTCACGTTCGGGTTCCACACGGCGGTGCAGACCGCAACCGATGCGATCGACCGTCTGCACACTACGGCCGAGAGTCACGACCGCGTGATGGTCGTCGAGGTCATGGGCCGGCACGCGGGATGGATCGCGACGTACTCGGGTCTCGCGGGCGGCGCCGACATGATCCTCGTGCCCGAAGAACCGTTCGACATCGAAGAAGTGTGCGACCGGTTGACACACCGTCATCAACGGGGCGCGAACTTCTCGATCGTCGTGGTCGCCGAAGGTGCGGTGCCCGCGGCGGGAACGATGGAACTCGCGTCGGGCGAGCTCGACGACTTCGGCCACGTTCGACTCGGCGGCGTCGGCAACCGCCTCGCCGAGGAGATCGAACGGCGCACCGGGTTCGAGGCCCGCACCACCGTCCTCGGTCACGTCCTGCGCGGCGGCAGCCCCACCGCCTACGACCGTGTGATCGCGACCCGGTTCGGGATCGAGGCCATCGACGCCGTCCACGAAGGCGACTTCGGCGTGATGGTCGCCCTTCACGGCACCAACGTGGTCCGCGTCCCCATCGAAGAGGGCGTCGAACGCCTCAAGACCGTCGACGAAAAGCTCTACAACACCGCCGCCGTCTTCTTCGGGTAAATGGATGCGTCGATACACCACCCTCAGGGTGGGCTATCGACGCATCGTAGGATTGGGCGCGATGGGGACTGCGCTCGACGAGCTGATCGAACTGTTGCATCTCGAAACGCTCGAGGTGAACCTGTTTCGCGGGTTGAGTCCCGACGAGAACCGCCAGCGGGTGTTCGGCGGGCAGGTCGCAGGGCAGGCGCTCGTCGCCGCGGGGCGCACCGTCGAGCGCGGGGTGGTGCATTCGCTGCACGCGTACTTCTTGCGGCCGGGCGACCCGCGCATCCCGATCGTCTACGAGGTCGACCGCATCCGCGACGGCAAGAGCTTCACGACCCGCCGCGTCGTCGCCATCCAGCACGGCCGCGCGATCTTCAACCTCTCGGCGTCGTTCCATGTCGACGAGCCCGGGCCCGAGCACCAGTTCGCGATGCCCGACGCGCCCGACCCCGATTCGTTGCCGTCACTCGCGGAGCTCATCGAAGGTCACGAAGACCAGTTCCCCGAGCCGATGGTCGAGTGGCTCAAGCGCGAACGGCCCGTGATCACCCGCTCGACCCGGCCGCCGCGCTGGCTCGATTCCGACCCGGGCCCGCGTGAACCCGAACAGCTCGTGTGGTTCCGTGCCAACGGAACGCTGCCCGACGATCCGTTGCTCCACGCGTGCATCGTCGCGTACGCATCGGACCTCACGTTGCTCGACACCGCGACGATGGCGCACGCGCGCTCGTGGGACGACGAGCAGTACATGATCGCCAGCCTCGACCACGCGATGTGGTTCCACCGGCCGCTCCGCGCCGACGAGTGGCTGCTCTACGACCAGAAGAGCCCGTCGGCGCAGGGCGCGCGCGGGCTCGCCGAAGGCCATATCTACACACGCGAAGGCGCGCTGGCAGTGACCGTGATCCAAGAGGGCCTCATCCGGCCTATGAACTAGATGACGCTCGACCACGACACACCGGCACGGGTGCTCGCGATCTACGCGCATCCCGACGACCCCGAGATCTCCTCCGGAGGGACGCTCGCGCGGTGGGCGAGTGCCGGCTCGGAGGTGCACATCCTCACGACAACGCGGGGCGACAAGGGCACCTCCGACCCGAATGCAGACACCGTCGAACTCGCCCGGGTGCGCGTCGACGAGAGTGCGGCGGCCGCCCGTGTGCTCGGCGTCGCGGGAGTGCACCATCTCGACTATCCCGACGGCGACCTCGACGACGACCGGTCGCTGCGCGCCGATCTCGTGCGCTACATCCGTCGCTTGCGTCCCGATGTCGTGCTGGGCCCGGACCCGACCGCGGTGTTCTTCGCCGACAGCTACGTCAACCATCGTGACCACCGCGTCACCGGCTGGGCCGTGCTCGATGCCGCGTCACCGGCGGCGGGAAACCCGCACTACTTTCCCGAGTTGCGCGCCGAAGGGCTCGACATCCACCAGCCCCGAGCGCTCTACCTCTCGGGCACGTTCGAACCGAACGTGTGGATCGACGTCACGGCCACGATCGACCGCAAGATCGAAGCGCTGTTCTGCCACGCCAGCCAACTCGCCGACACCACCGAGCGGTTCCGCGACTTCCTGCGCGAGACGGCCGAAGCCGCCGGGCGCGCGGCCGGTGTCAGCTACGCCGAGGGGTTCCGCCGGATCGTGCTGGCCTAGTTTCCGGGTCGCGCTCTTCCTCCCGGCGAGCTGCCTGCGCTGCTCCGCCGCTCCGGTCGCCGCTCGAGCGCCGGTTACCTTTGTGAGTGGCCCGCGTCGGGCGGATGCGCCCGCCATTCCGACTGGGCCCGCAGCATCAACCCCGCGATCACCCCGGCACCGATGCCGATCATGAGTGTCCCGACGACCGCGCCCGCGATCAGGCGCAGGTCGCACGACGGCATGTCGATGTCGTAGCCGGGTACGTCGTCGAGCAGGTATTCCGCAACCGTCGGAGTCTCGCTGCACGTCGTGTCGACGAGGCCCCACCCGATCGCGCCGCCGAGTAGGCCGCTGAACACGATCCCGGCGAACGCGAGCGCCAACATGGCCCGCCGGGGCGCATTCGGGTGATCGGGTACGGCCATGGCGGGACGATCGTACCCAGGACACTCGCGACTTCTTCATGCGGCTACGCCCTCCGGCGCTCCATCTTCACGGCAGGCGAGAACACTGCCCGCGCCTGCGGTCTGCGCCTGGTTCCGGCAGCGCGAGAATGCCCCCGATGACCGTGCGCGAGTGGACTGTGGCCGGAGGGCTGATCGAGTCCTCCGACGGCGTGTTGCTCGTGCGCAACGTGCGGCGGGGCGGGTTCGAAGACTGGAGTACCCCGGGCGGCGTGATCGACCCCGAGGACGCCTCGCTCCTCGCCGGACTCACGCGCGAGGTCGAGGAGGAGACGGGCCTCGTCGTCGACCGCTGGACCGGTCCACTGTACGAAGTGCACGCGTTCGCGGCCGACATGGGCTGGCGCATGCGGTGCGAGGTGTACCTCGCCGAGGCGTTCACGGGGAAACTGCATGTCGCCGACCCCGACGGCATTGTGGTCGAAGCCGCGTTCTTGCCGCCGACCGTGTGCGTTGACCGGTTGTCGACCGGCGCGCCGTGGGTGCGCGAACCGCTGGCGGCGTGGCTCGACGAACGCTGGGCGCCGGGCACCGGACGCGGCTTCCACTACGAAGTGCACGGCACGAGCCGCGACGCGATGCGGGTCGTGCGCAACCAATGACGACCCTCCAGGCGCAAGCTGTAGGCGCGGACGGTCGCGCGAAGCTGTGCGAAGATGGAGCGCCGGAGGCTGTAGCCGCGTGACGGTCCAGGCGCAAGCTGTAGG
>JAWXCJ010000349.1:0-12527 GCA_034408875.1 Actinomycetota bacterium | reverse complement strand
CGCGACGCGGGCCTCGCGCTCGCACTCGTGTGGGCCGTCGCGGCGACGATCGCCGGGGCGCTCGCCATGCGGCGGCGCTCGCTCGTTCCCATCACCCGAGAGGACCAACGATGACGAGTACGGAGCTCACCGAAGCGGCCGGGGCGTGGGTCGGAGCTCACGTCGACGGACCCGACCGCACGGTCGGACTCGTCGCCTGCGACCGCGGTGAGACGGTGCACGTGTCGGTGCGCGACGGTTGGATCACGCTCGCGGATGGCGCGGACGGCGACATCGACCCGGAACTTGTCATCGAGGGCGGAGCCGTCGCGATGCACGGCCTGCTGTCGGGCCGGGGCCGGCTCGCCGAGCTCACGACCGTGCGCGCCCGAACTCGGAGCGGAGCGCTCTTCGCCCTGCCGCCCGGCGACATCTTCGTTCACCTGCCGGCCGTCGACGCGCCCGTGATCGCCGACGCCGACGTGGTCGTGAACGCCCGCATGCTCGACACGCCCCTCGGCGACCGCGACTACTTCGTCGTGTTCAGCGAGGGCAGGCCGCGCGTCTGGGGCGAGGGCGTGTTCGCCGACGCCGACCTCGAGGCCGAGCTGCCGTACGAGGGGCACCTGCTGTGGGCCGCCGGCCGGTGCTCGATCCTGGAGGCGTACTGGGGTCCGGGCGGATCACTCAGCGGCGACCTGCCCGAACTGATGGTCGCGGGCGGGCTGTACACCCGGCCCGAGTTCACGGCCGGCATGTGCCGGCTCCCCGAAGACGCATTCGAGCCACTGTGCCGCTTCCGCGATCTCGCGCGAGCAGGACGGGAGCAGACATGACAGCAGTGCGCGCGAGCGACACCGTCCTCCCGATCGAAGCGTGGGCCCGCGACGGGATCGCGACGCGCGGGCAGATCTACGCATCGGTCGGCGGCGTGCCGTATGTCGACGCCGCGTGGGGTTGCGACGGCCTCGGCATGGCGATCACGCCCGACACGCCGTTTCGGGTCTACTGCGCGGGCAAGCCCGCACTGGCGGTCGCGCTGTGCGCCGCCGAGGACGCGGGGTTGCTCAGGCTCACGGACTCCCTCGGCAGCCACCTCGAAGGGCTCGCGCCCGCGCTCGCGGAGTTCTCGTTGCTCGACGTCCTCGGCCACCGCGCCGGCCTCGGTGGCGTCGGCGCGTTCGCCACCGCGCTCGCCCCGCCCGCGCTGCGCCGGGTGCTCGCGCTCACCCAAACCCCGGCGCCGGGCCCGCACCCGGGCAAGTACACGGAGTTCGCGGGCTGGGAACTGCTCAACGCCGTCCTCGAAGTGGTCACCGGCGAGCCCGTCGAACGTTCAGTGCCGGAACTGTTGCACGGCCGCGACGCGTGGACGGCACCGACGCTCGATCCTCGGGCCGAGGTCGCCGTCAACGTGTTGTGGCGCGGCGAACGTCGGTTCCCACTCCTCGCCGAGCGTTACCTCAGTGAGCCGTTCGAGCACAACGCCGCGCTCGGTTGGGTCGCGTCGATGCGGACGCTCGGCCGGTTCGCCGAGCAACTCCTCGAATGCGCGGCCGGGTCGGCGCCCTCCCGGCCCGGCGCGAACGAAGTCAAGCGCCACGTCTTCACCGGCGGCGAACCCGTGTGGGATCGCACGCTGGAGCGCTGGTGCCGGCTCGGGCACGGTGTCATGCTCGACGTCGCCGACCACTACTTCGGCGACGAGTGGAACGCGGGTAGCTTCGGCCACGCCGGGTTCTTCGGTGTCACATGGTTTGCGGCCGACCCCGTGAGCGGGGTTGTGGTCGCCGTGCACCTCGTCGATGTCGTAGACGCGAATCAGGCGGTCATGGTGCGCCGGCCGCGTGTCGCTCGGGATGTTACGGCGCTCGCAGGGAGGGACCGATGAGGAAGCCCGTGTCCGTCGTCGCGATCGCACTCGCGATCTCGTTTGCGCTGCTCACGACCGGATGCGGCGGTGACGACGATTCCGACGCATCGGACGCCACGATCGCGGAGCTGGCGACCGAGTACGACTGGCCCGCGAACGCGCCGGGCAGCGCAGATCTCGAGGCATTCGCGGCCGCCGGTGGCGGCGAGGAACCCTCGCCGCGGACGGCCGTCGAGCGCGCCAACATGTGCGTTTGGTACTCGGCGTGGCTGGCGGCGCAGGCGGGCGGTGCCGGCGATCAGGCCGCGATCGAGACCTACATGGCCGACGTCATCCCCTCGTTCGAGTTCGTGAAGGACACTCCCGGCGCCGTCGAGAACGTGCAGAGCGTCGCGCGGAGCGCGAACGACGGTGACGAGGCGCCCGTCGCGGCGTTCGTCGACGCGAACGACTGCGAGCTGCTCGACTCCTAGCTAGGCGAGTTGGCGGCGCTAGTCGCCGGACGGGCGCTTGGCGCCGCGTGCGGTGCGGGCCCGGGCCGTTTGCGCGAGCGCCACCTTGCGCAGGCGCACGTTCTTCGGCGTGACCTCGACGCACTCGTCTTCGGTGATGAACTCGAGCGCCTGTTCCAACGACATGACACGCGCCGGCACGAGCCGCACCAGGTCGTCGGAGCCCGACGCTCGGTGGTTCGTCAGCTGCTTTTCCTTCGTGGGGTTCACGTCCATCTCGTCGGAGCGTGCGTTCTCGCCGACGATCATGCCCTCGTAGACCTCGTAGCCGGGGCTGACGAGCATCGCGCCGCGTTCCTGCAGGTTCATGAGCGCGTAGCCGGTCGTCAGGCCCCGCCGGTCGGACACCAGGCTGCCGGTCGGGCGCGTACGCAACTCGCCGAACCACGGAGCCCACCCGTCGAACACGTGGTGCAGCATGCCGGTACCACGCGTCTCGGTCATGAACTCCGTGCGGAACCCGATGAGGCCGCGCGCCGGCACACGGAAGTCGAGGCGCACCCAACCGGTGCCGTGGTTGACCATCTGTTCCATGCGGCCCTTGCGGAGCGCGAGCAGCTGGGTGACGACACCGACGTAGTCCTCGGGCACGTCAACGGTGAGACGTTCCACTGGTTCGTGGCGCTTGCCGTTGATCTCGCGTATGACGACCTGCGGCTTGCCGACGGTCAGCTCGAATCCTTCGCGCCGCATGGTCTCGACCAGCACCGCGAGTTGCAGCTCGCCGCGCCCTTGCACTTCCCACGCGTCGGGCCGTTCGGTTGGAAACACGCGCAGCGACACGTTGCCGACGAGTTCCTGCCCGAGGCGCGTCTCGACCTGGCGGGCGGTGAGCTTCTGGCCGTCCTGACCCGCGAGCGGCGAGGTGTTGATACCGACGGTCATCGACAAGCTCGGCTCGTCGACCGTCAGCGGCGGCAGCGGACGGGGGTCGTCGACGTCGGCGAGCGTCTCGCCGATCGTGATGTCGGCGAAACCGGCAACGGCGATGATGTCGCCCGGCCCGGCTTCCTCGGCGGGGACACGGTCGAGCGCGTCGGTGAGGTACAGCTCGGCGATCTTGGCCTTCTCGATCGTGCCGTCGATGCGGCACCACGCGACCTGTTGCCCCTTGCGCACGGTGCCGTTACGCACCCGGCACAGCGCAAGGCGGCCGAGGTAGGGCGACGCGTCGAGGTTGGTGACCATCGCCTGGAACGGGTGGCCTTCGTCGTACACCGGCGCCGGGATGTGGTCGAGGATCAGCTCGCACAGCGGCTTGAGGTCGCTGCCCTCGACCGCGGGGTCGAGCGACGCCCACCCCGCCCGGGCGTTGGCGTAGACGATCGGGAACTCGATGTGGTGCTCTTCGGCGTCGAGGTCGATGAACAGCTCGTACACCTCGTCGACGACTTCGGCGATGCGGGCGTCGGGGCGGTCGACCTTGTTGACCACGAGGATCACCGGCAGGTGCGCCTCGAGCGTCTTGCGGAGCACGAACCGAGTCTGCGGCAACGGCCCCTCACTCGCGTCGACGAGCAGCAGCACCCCGTCGACCATGGCAAGGGCGCGCTCGACTTCGCCGCCGAAGTCGGCGTGGCCGGGCGTGTCGACGATGTTGAGCGTGACGTCGCCGTACCGGACCGCGGTGTTCTTGGCGAGAATGGTGATGCCCTTCTCGCGTTCGAGATCGTTGCTGTCCATGACGCGTTCGTTGACGTCTTGGTTGGCGCGAAACGCGCCCGACTGCCACAGCAGCGCGTCGACCAGCGTCGTCTTGCCGTGGTCAACGTGCGCGATGATCGCGACGTTGCGGAGATCTCCGCGTTCGGGCATCAGGTAAGGCTACTGGACCAATTTGGCGATTTTTGCCCGGGTCCGAGCATCTCGGCCCGGTGCCCGGAAGCCGAGGACGCGCCCGCTAGCCTTGCTCCCTGTGATGAGCGGGCTGCCCGAAGGCCCGCAAGGAGCTCATATGGCAACCCGCCGCACCACGTTCGACAAGTTGCAACGAGAGCGGGCGAAGCGCGCCAAGGCATCGGCCAAGCGCGAGGCCCGTCAGGAACGCAAGGAAGACGGCGAAGAAGAAGGCGAAATCAGCGTCAGCAACGACTCGCCCGAAGATTTGCTCGCACGCATCGAAGACTTGCACAAGCGCTTCGACGCGAAGCAGATTCCCTTCGAAGACTTCGAGGCCGAGAAGATCGAACTCTTCGAGCGGCTCGCTGCACTCCCGATGGAGTAGCCGGGCTCCTCGCAGACCTCCTGCCGCCGCTACGGCTTGAGCAACTCGCCGACGCGGCGGGCGGCAATGCGTACCCCGATGGCTCCCATCACCACGAGGTAGAGCGCGTTCAGCAGCATCGTCCACGACAGGTCGCCGAGGATCAGGCCGCGCTCGAGCGCGACGCCCTGGTAGAGCGGGGTGACCTTCACGACGACCTGGAGGGCTTCGGGGTACTGCGAGATCGGGAAGAACGTCGCCGAGAACAGGAACAGCGGCACGGCCACCATGTTCACGTAGTCGAAGTCCATGAACGACCGCATGTACGTGGTCGCCGCGAGACCGGCGCCCGCGAACGCGAGCGAGATCAGGAGCGCGGCCGGGACCGCGAGCAGCGCCCACCACGACTCGACGAGCCCGAACAAGAGCATCGTGACGAGGAACCCGGTCGAGTACACGAAACCGCGCATCAAGGCCCATGTCACCTCGCCGATCGCGATGTCGGCGCCGTCGAGCGGTGTGGCGACCACACCGTCGTACAGGTGCGCGTACTTGTACTTCACGAAGAAGCTGAACGTCGTGTCGATGATCGCGCCGTTCATCGCGGCGACGGCGAGCATGCCGGGCGCCACGAACGCCTGGTAGTCGACACCGTCGATATCGCCGACAAGTTCGCCGACACCGAGCCCGATCGACAGCAGGAACAGCACCGGCTCGGCGAACCCGGAGATGAAAAGCAGCCACGAGCGGCGGTACGCGAGCACGTTGCGCTCGACGAGGCGGAGCATCCGGGCCGTGATCACGGCGCCAACCGGTTCGAGTACGTGCGGATGCCGAAGACCGAACCCACCGCGATGTACACGCCCAGCACCGCGAGGTGCGCCCACATCGACGAGTCGAACACCCCCGTCGTCGCAGCCCGCGCCAGTTCGACGCCGTGGTACAGCGGCGATGCCAGCGCGACCTTCTGGAGCCACTCGGGTAACTGGCTGATCGGGAAGAACGTGCCCGAGAACAAGAAGAGCGGCATCACGATGAGCCGCAGGATCACGGGGAACGAGATGTCGTTCTCCTGGGCGGCGCTGTACGCCGAAAGCGGCGCCGACACCGCGGCCGCGGTGAGCGCCGCGACGGGTATCGCGAGGATCCCCCACCACGACGGGATCGCGCCGAGCAACGCACCGACGATGAGGAACGCCGCGGCCGAGAGGCACGCGCGCAGCCCGCTCCAGATGAGGTGCCCCGCGTAGATGTGCCGGGCCTCCATCGGCGACGCCATCATCCCGTGGTAGAAGCGCATCCACTTCATGCCGGCCAGGACGGGCCACATCGCCTCCCCCGACGCCATCTGCGCCGCGCTCGCGATCATCAGGCCGGGCGCGATGAACTCGAGGTAGGAGACCCCGCCGACTTCGCCGGAGTTCTGGTCGACGAGGTCACCGAGACCGAAGCCCATCGCCGCGAGAAACAACACGGGCGCGACGAACGTCGAGAACGCGAGCCCGCGCCACAGCTTGAAGTACACACGCGCTTCGCGCTCGACAACGCGGTTGACCGATGACGCCGGCATGTCAGTCTTCCTCGAGCGTGCGTCCGGTCAGGATCAGGAACACGTCTTCGAGCGAGCCGCGGCGGACGAGCACGGCCGCCGGCTCTACCCCTTCGGCCGTGAGCATGGCCACCGTCTTGTCGCCGTCGGGCGTGTACATGACGATGCGATCGGCCAGTGATTCCACCCGATCGGCGAACGGTTCGAGGCGGGGCAACGCCGCGGCCTGCGCGTCGGTGGTGTGGAAGCGCAGTTCGACGACCTCGCGCGTCGCGTACGTGTCGATCAGTGCGCGCGGCGCGCCTTCGGCGACGATGCTCCCGCGGTCCATGATGACGAGCCGGTCGCACAGCTGCTCGGCTTCGTCCATGTAATGCGTCGTGAGCACGATCGTGACGCCGGTCTGCTTGAGCCGGTAGAGCCGGTCCCATACGAGGTGGCGCGCCTGCGGGTCGAGCCCGGTCGTGGGTTCGTCGAGCAGCATGAGTTCGGGTTTGTTGATGAGCGCGCGGGCGATCGTGAGCCGGCGTTTCATTCCACCCGACAGCGGGTCGACCTTCGAGTCGCGGCGGTCGGAGAGTTGCACGAAGTCGAGCAGCTCGGTGGCGCGCTCGCGGATCTCGGCGCGGGGAATATCGAAGTAGCGGCCGTAGATCATGAGGTTGTCCCACACCGACAGTTCGGTGTCGTGGTTGTCCTCCTGCGGGACCACGCCGAGGCGAGCCCGGATCGCGGGCCCGGCGTCGGCGGGGTCGAGTCCGAGTACTGACAGCGAGCCGCCACTCACCGGTGAGACACACCCGATCATGCGCATGGTCGAGGTCTTCCCGGCACCGTTGGGGCCGAGGAACCCGAACGCCTCACCCCGCTCGATGGAGAAGTCGACGCCGTCGACGGCGACAAACGCGTCGAACCGTTTCGTGAGCGCGCGAGCAACGACCAACGGATCGGACATTGCGACGACGCTACTTGTCGCGTGTGACAGCTTGCGTCAGTTAATGCGAGCATCGGCGCATGGGAAGACTCGCCTCATGAACAGGCTCGAAGGCCAGGTCGCGATCGTTACCGGGTCGACGCGGGGCATCGGACGCGCGACCGCGGCCCGTTTCGCGGCGGAGGGCGCCGCGGTCGTGATCACCGGTCGCTCCGAGGACGCTGGTCACGAAGCCGAGCGCGAGATCCGGGCCACGGGTGGTGAGGCCACGTACCTGCCGACCGACTTGGCACGCGAGGACGACGTCGTCGCGATGGTCCGCACCGCGGTCGACCGCTACGGAAAGCTCACGGTGCTCGTCAACAATGCGGCACCGACCGAACTCATGGGACCGGGCCGGCTCGACCGGCGCGTCACCGACCTCACGAACGAAGGCTGGGATTCGATTCTTCGCGTCGGCCTCACCGCGGTGATCTGGGCGTGCAAGCACGCGCTCCCCGAGATCGCCCGCGCCGGCGGCGGCGCAGTGGTCAACATCTCGTCGGCCGCGTCGATCCTGGGTACACCCGGACTCGACACGTACACGGCGGTGAAGGGTGCGCTCAATGCGCTCACACGGTCGATGGCCGTCGAGTACGCCCCCGACAACATCCGCGTGAACTGCATCGTCTCCGGCATGGTCCTCACGAGCGAGGGCGCCCACAAGATGATGGAGGACCCGGTCATCGGGGGTGCGACCAAAGCCATGCACCTCACCCGCCTCGGACTCCCCGGCGACATCGCCAACGCCGCGCTGTTCCTCGCGTCGGACGAAGCCGCGTTCGTCACCGGCGCCCTGCTCCCTGTCGACGGCGGCGTCACCGCGCGCATGCCCGTGCCCGACATCTCGGCCGCGGGTATCGACTTGGGTTAGCGGTCCGGATTCTCCGCGTTCGCAAGCGCGGCGTCGAGACTCATCTCGACGTCGCGGTGGAACGGGATGAGCGGCGTCACCTCGTAGCGGGCGAAGCGAAACGCCGGGAGGCCGGCCACCGACATGTGCAACTCGTCGTTGTCGGCGACGTCGACGATGAAACACATACCCTGCGGGCCGATGTACACACCGCCGGCCTTCACCTTGCCGCTGCGCTGCCACTCGGAGAGAAGGTCGAGCGTGCGCTTCGATGCTTCGAGGAACTCGAGCGTCGGCTCGACCGAACCCGGGACTTCGGCACGCACGAGAAACAGCATGCACCGAGCGTAACTTGGCGCGGGCGCGTCTGTCGGCTACACCGTGAGCACAACACAGAACCCAACCGAGGGGAATACCATGAGCACCGAAGGACTCGAGCAGGCGTTCGCGACGACGCGGAATGTCCTTGAAAACGTGAAGCCCGATCAGCTCGACGAGAAGACGCCCTGCGAGTCATGGGATGTGCGCGCGCTCATCAACCACATCGTGGGCGGCGCCAACTGGTTCGCCGTTTCGACCAACGCGGGCGAGTCGCCGGAGAACGACACCACCGAGGACACCGACTACGCGGGCGGCAACTTCGTGGCTGCGTTCGACGAAGCTTCGAAGAAGGCCGTCGCCGCGTTCGGCGCGCCGGGTGCGTTGGAGAAGCAGATCAAGGCCCCGTTCGGCACCTTCCCCGGCATCGCGTTCCTCGGGTTGGCCACGACCGACACGTTCACGCACGGCTGGGACCTCGCCAAGGCCACCGGCCAGTCGAGCGACCTCGACCCGCAACTCGCGGAACAGCTCCTCGTAGGCGCGAAGGCGTCGATCCCCGAACAGTTCCGTGGCGCCGACGGTGTCATGCCGTTCGGCAAAGCGGTCGAGATCTCGGACTCGGCACCCGCCGCCGACCGCCTCGCCGCCTTCCTCGGCCGCCAGGCGTAACAACGCTCGTTCTTGCGGCACAGAGGTGTCGTGACGACACCCCTGTGCCGCGAGTTCGCGTTAGGTCGCGGTCACGGGGCGGACGATGTAGTCGTCGGCCTTGTCGTCCCACGCGAGGTCGATGACGCCGCGCCGTTGCGCGGCCTTCGCGAACTGCAGGAAGCCGCCGTATCCGAACCGCTTCTCGCTGAAGTCGGGCTCGCTCTTGCGCAGCTGGGTCTTCAAGCCCGACAGCTGCGGCGGCGCACCCTCGGCGGCGATGCGCTCGACGACCTTGCGCAACGACTCGAACGCCGCGTCTTCTTCACCGCTTTCCTTGAAGCGCACCTCGGGGTCGCCTTTGGCGCTGCCCTCGGTCAACTCGACGATGCCGCGGTCGGCCAAATGCCGCAGCAGTTCGCCGAAACCGCGGAACCCGAAGTTCGACTCGTTGAACGTCGGGTCCTTGCGCAGGATCGTGCGCTTCAACATCGAGCCGAGTACCGGCCCCGCGGTGCCGCGGTCGAGTCCCGACAGTGTCTGCGTCACGAGCCGTTCGAGATCGGCTTCGTCGGGCGCGGCAACGGGAACCTCGACCGGCTCGTCGGCCGGCGCGGCCGCCTTGCGACGCGTGCTCGAGCTACTACTGCTGCTCCGGGCTTTGCGCTTGGGCGGTTCGACTCCCTCCAGCCGTTCGTAGAAGAGGAACTCGTCACACGCGGGCGGCAACATCGCCGACGTCGACGCCTCGATACCGATCCCGATCACGCGCTTGTTCAACTCGCGCAGCTTGTGCACGAGCGGCGTGAAGTCGCTGTCGCCCGTGCCGAGCACGAAGGTCGTGATGTAGTCGCGCTCGAACGACAGCTCGATCGCGTCGACGGCCATCTTGATGTCGGCCGCGTTCTTGCGCACCATGCCCATGCGCTGCGGGATCTCGATCAGCTCCACGTGGTGGCGCGTCAACTCGCGCCGGTCTTCGTCGAACATGCTCCAGTCGGCGTAGGCGCGGCGCACGACGACCCGGCCCCGTTCGGCAAGCGCGTCGGCGATCGGCCGGAAGTCGAGACGGCCGTAGGCTTCGCGCGCGCCGATGGCGAGATTCTCGTAGTCGAGGAACAGCGCGATGCGCTCCTCGTCGCCCGCCGCGGGGCTAGCCATCGTAGAAGAACGGGTTGTGGAGGCCGACGAGCGTGCGGGCCCGGTCGGTGTCGGCGCGGGCAACGGCTTCGTCGCTGAGTTGGTGCGTGACTGCCGTCGGGCGTATCCGCTGCGCGATGTCGCGCCGGGCGTAGTGGGTTTGCAAGAAGTACCTGCCGTTTCCGTTCTGGGCCGGGAGGCCGCGGTGCCATGCGTCGGAGACGAACATCGCGACGTCGCCGGCGTCGGCTTCCATGACGAACGGCGGGCGGCCGTCGTAGGTCAGGTTCTCGTCGGTGATCTGCTCGAACGGCGCGAGCCGCCCCGAACGGTGACTCCCCGGGACGATCGCGGTCGGGCCGTCGGCGCGCCGGCAGTCCTGGAGCAGCAGGTGCGCGCCGATCGCGAACACCGGGTAGGAGATGCGGTCGTCCCACTCGACCCCTTCGGGGCGAGGGACCTGCGGCCCGGCGTCGCAGTGCCACGGGCCGCCGCTGAACTCGGGCGGGTTCCGCCACGCGGTGTTCGCGATCACGTGGCAGTCGTCGCCGAGCAGCGGCTCGATCACGTCGAGGATGCGGGCATGACCGATGGCGGCCTGGCAAGCGGCCGATCGGTTCAGCATCTCGTACCGAAACTCGTCCGAGTCCGTGCGATTCCGCTCGGGCGGGTACTCGTCGAAGGCCGAGTCGATCTCGGTGCGCATCTGCTTGACCTCGACCGAGGTGAACACGCCCCGCACCACCGCGTACCCGTCGCGCTCAAGCGACTCGCTCTCGGGCGGCACGACCCCCTGGTACACGCCGAGATTCTTCATGACCCGCTGAATCACGCCGCCACGCTACTTCGGACCGAGTTTGCCCACCCGGTGTCCTCGTTCCCGCCGTCACGCGCACTGACGAGTCGTTGCCCGCGTCCGCTCGGGGTGGAGGGCTCGGGGTGGAGGGCTCGGGGTGGAGGGCTCGACCCGGACCGGGCGGAAGGCGGGCATGAGCGATCTCGACCTCACTCGGGCGAACGCGCAGCGGGTGCACGCGGCCGCGACCGACGCGTTCATCGAGCTCGTGCGCACGATGCCCATCGACCCGTCTCGGGTTCGGCGCCACTCCTGGTCGAAGATCGACGTCGCCGCCCACGTGCTCTCGATGCCGCGCACGCTCCTCGATGCGCGCAGGGGCACGGGGGGCCGGAGGCCGTGGCTGGGCATGCAGTTCACGGCGCTCGTCGACTGGCCCTGATATCGCTTAGCGTTCGGGACCGTGCAGGAACACCGCTATTCGTTCGAGATGCCGCACTCCGCCGCCCGTGTGTGGGCGTTGTTCCAGGACTACGACCGCTGGACCGACTACGCGCCGATGGTGCATCGGGTCGAGGTGTTGTGGCCCGGCGACGAGGACCACAACGGCCGGCTCCGGCGCGTCAGCTACAAGCTGCCGTTCGGATTGAAGGGCTCGGCACTCGAACTCGTCACCAACGTGGAACCGGACCGTGGGTACACGTACACGATGATCTCGAAGACACCGGGTGACGACCAGGTCGGGCACATTCGTCTCGAACCGCTCGGACCCAACCGCGTGCGGTTCTCGTTCGACGAGACGTACAACCTCTCGAAGCTGCCCTACAAGTGGTTCGAAGGGCCGATCTACAAGTTCATCAACAAGCAGAACGAGCAGAGCATGCGGCGTGCGTCCGAATACCTCACGACCCACCCCGACTACCGCGCGGACCTTGTCGAATAACTTGCCCATCGTCGATCTGGGCGGCGAGCCAGATGCTGTCGCGCGTGCCATCGACACCGCGTGTCGCGAGACCGGTTTCTTTCTCGTCACCGGCCACGGTGTCGACGCCGACCTGTGCGCGGCGATCGATTCCTCGGCGCGCGAGTTCTTCGCGCTCGACAACGCCGAGAAGGCCGAGATCGCGATGGAGCGGGGCGGTCACGCGTGGCGGGGCTGGTTCCCCGTGGGCGGCGAACTCACGTCGGGCCGCCCGGACCTGAAGGAAGGGCTCTACTTCGGCGAGGAGCGACCGCCCGACCCGCGTCCGTTGCACGGCCCGAACCTGTTCCCGCGCCGGCCCGCGGAGTTGCGCGGCGCGGTCCTCGACTACATGCGCGCGTTGACCGACCTCGGGCACGTGCTGTTGCGCATGATCGTTCCCGCGCTCGTCGGTGACCCGACCTTGCTGTTCCGCATCTTCCACTACCCGCCGGGAGACACCGCGTCGTGGGGCGTCGGCGAACACACCGATTACGGACTGTTGACGATTCTCATGCAGGACGACACCGGCGGGCTCGAGCTGCACGCACGGAGCGGGTGGATCGAGGTCCCGCCCGTTCCCGGGGCGTTCGTGTGCAACATCGGTGACGTGCTCGAACGCATCACCGACGGGGCCTATTCGTCGACCCCGCACCGTGTTCGCAACCTCAGCGGCCGCAGCCGCTTGTCGTTCCCGTTCTTCTTCGACCCTCCGTTCG
>JAWXCJ010000348.1:0-5823 GCA_034408875.1 Actinomycetota bacterium | reverse complement strand
GCCGGCCGGCCGGCCCTCGTTGACGAGGGTCGTGATGCGCTCGCGCACTTCGGCTTCGTCGCGGTCAGGGTTGTTTTCGATCACGTCGGCGACCATCGCGTCGATCACGGTGTTCACGTCGACACCTTGGGCCGTCGCAACTTCCGCGATCGTCTGACCGCCGCGCAGCGCTTCGTGCAGCGCGTCGACTTCGATGCCGAGCGCTTCCGCAACGGCTTCGATGTGACCCGGTCCGCCGGGGCGACCGAGTCGACCGGGAACCTCATCGGCCGGGGCTTCCGTGGTCGTCGTCTCCTGGGCGTCGGACATCGCGGGCACGCCGATCAGCGCGCCGGCAATACCGCCGGCGGCCACCGCGGCGGTCACCGCGAGGGGGGCAACCAAACGTCGGGGGTTCATACAGACTCCTTGTGCAGCAACGGGGGTGGCGGGCTCGATCGGTGACAGCATCGAACCCGACCCTGAGAGGCGCCTGGGAGGCGTGTTAGGAAACGGTCAGGTTTTCGGCACAGGGATTGCACAGCAGGCCCACAGCTATCGGTGCGACGATGTCCAGAACATGAGTGAGCGTGTCCTCGTCGTCGACGACGAACCCAACATCACCGACCTGGTCGCGACCGCCCTGCGCTACGAGGGGTTCGAGGTCGAGGTGGCCGGGACCGGTACCGAGGCGCTGGGCACCGCGGCGACATTCCGCCCCGACCTACTCGTGCTCGACGTCATGCTCCCCGACCGCGACGGCTTCGAGTTGCTGAAGCGGTTGCGAGCCGACGGCACCCACGTCCCGGTGGTGTTCCTCACCGCCCGGGACTCGACCGAAGACAAGGTCAAGGGCCTGACGGTCGGCGGCGACGACTACGTCACCAAACCCTTCAGCCTCGAAGAACTGGTCGCCCGCGTGCGCGCGGTACTGCGTCGGGCCAACGGCCGGCCGACCGAGTCGGCCAAGCTCGTGTTCGCCGATCTCGAACTCGACGACGACACGCACGAAGTGTGGCGAGGACGCACACGCGTCGAACTCACGCCCACCGAGTACAAGCTCCTTCGCTACCTGATGTTGAACGCGCGCCGCGCCCTCTCGAAGGCACAGATCCTCGACTACGTCTGGGAGTACGACTTCGGCGGCGACGCCAACGTCGTCGAGACGTACATCAGCTACCTGCGCAAGAAGCTCGACCCGCTCGGTCCCCCCCTCATTCACACCATCCGCGGAGTCGGCTACACGATCCGGCTCCCCGATCCCGAGTAGCACGTTGTCGCTGCGCGTCCGCCTCACACTCGGCCTCGTCGTCTTGGCCGCGTTCGGCCTCACCGTCGCGGGTGTCGTCACCTACCGGACGTTGCGGTCGTTCCTCTACGACCAGATCGACGAGCGGCTCGAACAAGTGCTGCCCGGACCCGGACCGGTCGTCGAGCTGCCGTTCGGCGGCTACTTCCAACAGCGCGGCGACGACGGCGAAATCCTCGCCCAATCGGGACCGGTCTTCACCGACGACCCCGCACCTGCCCTTCCCGAGCACCTACCCGAGGGCCCCTTCACGGTGAGCTCCGAAGACGGGTCCGCTCGCTACCGGGCGCAGGCCCGCGACGTTCGCGGTGGTTCGACCGTGATCGTTGCGTTACCGCTCGAAGACGTCGACGACACGACACAGCGGTTGTTGGTCACCGAGTTGATCGTCGCGGGCTTCGTGCTCGCGACGCTGGCCGCGCTCGGCTGGTGGTTCGTGCGCCGCGAGTTGCGCCCCCTCGAAGACATGGGCGACACCGCCGGCGCGATCGCCGCGGGCGACCTCTCACAGCGCGTCGAATCCGAGAACGAGAACACCGAGGTCGGCCGGCTCGGCATCGCCCTGAATGCGATGCTCGCGCAGATCGAGGCCGCGTTCGCCGAACGCACGGCATCAGAGGACCGTCTGCGGCGCTTCGTCGCCGACGCGTCGCACGAACTCCGCACTCCGCTCACGTCGATCCGCGGCTACTCGGAGTTGTTCCGCCGCGGCGCCGACGAGCGACCGGAAGATCTCGCCAAGGCAATGCGCCGGATCGAGGAGGAAGCGGCGCGCATGGGGGTACTCGTCGACGACCTGCTGCTCCTCGCCCGCCTCGACCAGGGCCGGCCGTTGGCACAGGAGCCGGTCGACCTCACCCGCCTCGCCGAAGACGCGGTCAGCGACGCTCGCACCGTCGCACCCGACCGGACGGTGAGGTTCGCACCGAACGGTGCCGTGACCGTGCTCGGCGACGAGTCGCGACTGCGCCAGGTGCTGGCAAATCTCCTGAGCAACGCGTACACGCACACGCCGCCGGGCACGACGGTAGACGTCGCGGTGAAACGCGACGGCGACGACGCCGTTGTCGTGGTGGCCGACGACGGGCCCGGCTTCAGCGCGGAAACGGCCGAGCATGCGTTTGACCGGTTCTGGCGGGAGGACGCGTCGCGGGCGCGCGCGAGCGGCGGGGTCGGGCTCGGCCTGGCGATCGTCGCCGCGATCGCGACCGCGCACGGCGGATCGGCCGAAGTCGAGAGCACACCCGGGGCGGGCGCGACGTTCCGGGTGCGGTTGCCGCTACAAGCGTGACCGCAAGGTGGCGACGCCGTCACCTTGGAGGTCGTCGAGCGCAGCCGGGCGACCGGACATGGCCATGAGCAGCGCCTCGCCGGTGCCACGGACTTCGGCGCCGACGCCGTGTGTCCATTCGATGTCACTCGCGATCAGGCGGAGGTCGGCCAGCCGCTTCTTCGTCGGTAACACGATCGAGGTCAACGCGCCCGGGTGCGCCGTCGTCTCCAGCACGCTCAGGAGGCGGTCGTGCGGCACCTCGCGCGCAACATCGATCGCGCGCCGGATGTCCTGGGTGTGGATCACGATGTCGGCCAGCAGGGACTTGTCCGAAACGCCGGGCGGCTTCTTCCGCGACTCCGCGTTCTCGCGCAGTTCTTTTACGAGCGTCGGTTGATCCTTGGTGTCGCCGCTGTGTACCGCAGCTCGTTCGAGGGCGCGATCGACATTGAAGCCGGCCTTCGCGAAGCCGACGACGAACTCACCGAGCTTCTCGGTCGAGACGTCGGCCACGTGCGCGAACACGTGCCGTACCTTCCACCCTTCGCACAACGACTGGGCGTCGAACTGCTCCTCGTTGAGTTTTTCGCCGAGGTCGGCCAGGTCCCTGCGTTCGGCTGCGATCATTGCCCACGTGTCCATGAGCGGCACACTACGTTGCCCGGACAGTCGTGCCAACGAGGAGTGCGCGTGGGACTGGAACCGCTGACCAACGACGACTGGGGCTTCGAGTCGAACTGCTTCGTCTGCGAGGCCCGCAACCCCGACGGGCTACGCATCCCGTTCGCGTACGACACCGATCGTGATCTCGTCGTGGCCGTGTTCACGCTCGGCTCTGAACACTCGGGCGCGCCCGCGTGGGTGCACGGCGGCGTTTCGCTCGCGATCTGCGACGAGGCGATGGCATGGGCGGCGATCGCGTCGCGGAAGAAGTGGGGCGTCACGCGCGATCTCCAGGCCACGTTCGAGCGGCCGGTCAAGATCGACACGACGTATCGCATCGAAGCCCGGATCACGGCCGGCGACGACGGTGAACTCCAGAGTGAGGCCGCGATCCTCGACGAGCGCGACAAGGTCCGCGTGCGCACGACGGCAACGCTCGTCGTGTACAGCGCGGTGAACGCGCCCGAGATGATCGGCTCCGAACTTCCCGACTCCCTCCGCACGTACCTGCGCGAGCCATGAGACGGCTTCTCGTCTGTGCGGTGATCTTCGCCGCGTTGTTCGCGGCCCGGCCTGCGGACGCGCAGGTCGGCGAGTCCATCGAGAACTACGCCGTCGCCATCGACGTGGCGAACGACGGAACCCTCGCGATCTCGGAGACGATCGACTACAAATTCGGCGGCGGCGACCGTCACGGCATCATCCGCAATTTGATCGAGCGCGAGCCATACGGCGCCGACGAACGCCGCTACGACCTGTCGGTCCAACGCGTGACCCTCGACGGCGGCGACGTCCCCTACAGCACGACCTCGAATGGTTCGTTCCTCGACGTGAAGATCGGCGACGCCGACGTGTTCGTGACCGGCGAACACCGGTACGTCATCCGCTACACCGTCGCGGGCGCGTTCGCGCCCTTCCCCAACCACGACGAACTGTTCTGGGATGCGATCGGCCACGCGTGGGCAGTACCGATCGAACGGGCCGAGGTGAGCGTCGACACGCCCGCGGCACCGACCGACATCGCGTGCTATAGCGGCCCGAGTCTCAGCACGCTGCCGTGCGCGTCGGCGACGACCGACGGCACCACGTCGAGGTTCACGGCGACCGCGCTCGGCCCCTACTCCGGAGTCACGATCGGCGTCGGGCTCCCGAAGGGCGTCATCGAACCCGAACCCGAAGTGCTCTTCTACGAACCGCGCACGCTCGCCGACGCGTTCGCGGTCAACCGGGCGACGATGGCAACGACGGGCGTGGTCGCGATCGTTGCGATCGGCGGTGTGCTGTGGCTCGCCCGGCGCGGGCGCGACAAGCGCTACGTCGGATCGCCGGTCGACGCGGCCATGGGCAACGTCACCGGCGAGGCGGAACCGATTCCGATCGGCGGACGAGACGAAGCGCCGGTCGAGTTCGTACCTCCGGACGGCGTGCGGCCCGGCCAAGTCGGGACCCTCATCGACGAGCGGGCCAACCTGCTCGACGTCACCGCGTCGATCATCGACCTCGCCGTGCGCGGCCACCTGACGATCACCGAGACCGTCGATTCAGGCGGCGCGCGTGACTACGTGCTCGAGCGTTCGGCCGACGGCAAGGGCACCCTCCTTCCCTATGAAACGAGCTTGCTCGACGCGCTGTTCGCGACCGGGTCGAGCGCTCGACTCTCGGAACTCAAGTACCACGTGGCCCCGCAACTCGAAGCCGTACGGTCGGCGCTGTACACCGACGCGATCGCGCAGGGTTGGTACCGGTTCCGGCCCGACATGACACGCGCGATCTGGCGAGCGGCGGGGGTCGGGCTCATCATTGCCGGGATCGTCGTGACGGTCATCGTGGCCTTGTTGTCGTCGTTCGGTTTCGTCGGTGTGCCGATCGTGCTCGCCGGCATCGTGATGGGGTTCGTCGGGGGCCGCATGCCCGCGCGCACGGCCAAGGGATCCGCGATGTTCTCGCGCATCTCCGGGTTCCGCCGACTCTTCGACGAAGGCGAGGAAGACACACGCGCCCGCTTCGCCGAACAGCAAGGCATCTTCTCGCAATACCTGCCGTACGCGATCGTGTTCGGCTGCGCGGACAAGTGGGCCCGCGCGTTCGAGGGGCTCGACGCGCAGCAACTCGGCACCGGCAATTGGTACGCGGGGAACCAGGCGTTCACCGCGCTCGCGTTCGCGTCGACGATCGACAGCTTCAACAACACCGCCATGGGCTCGCTGTATGCGAGCCAACCCGTGTCGTCGAGCGGGTTCGGCAGCAGCTCGTCCGGCTTCTCCGGTGGCGGCGGGTTCTCGGGTGGTGGCGGCGGAGGCGGCGGCGGCAGCAGCTGGTGAGTTACGTCACTTTCACGACGAGCTTGCCGAGGTGGTCGCCGGCGAAGAGGCGGACGAGCGCTTCGGGCGCGCGTTCGAGGCCGTCGAGGACGTGCTCGCGACCTGTGATCTTGCCTTCGGCGGCCCAGGCACCGAGCTGCTCGGTCGCCTCGCCGTAGCGGTCCCAACTGTCGAACGTGTTGAAGCCCTGCATGCGGGCGCGGCGCCCCATGACGTACTTGAGGTTGTAGACGGGCACCGCCCCTTCGGCGATGTCGTACGTGGAGATGTCGCCGCAG
>JAWXCJ010000347.1:0-6626 GCA_034408875.1 Actinomycetota bacterium | reverse complement strand
TCGGACCTGCATGTTCAACCTTCGCGCGCTCTCTCCCTTCTTCGTCGTGTTGGGCCTGGTCGGCGCCGCGGCCGTCCCGGCGGGAAGCGCCGGCAACCTGCTCACCGAGACGTTCAGGGGAACCAACCTCACGGTTCCGGCCGAGTGGAACGCGGGCGGGACGAGCTTCACGCCGTGTTTGACCGCCGGCACCAACACCACGCAGACACCCGTGCCGGGCTGCGAAACCACCGCTATCGACGCCGCCGGCTCCGGAACACTTCGCCTGACACCCGCCGTGAACAACCGGGCCGGGTACACGCTCTACAACCGGGCAATCACGACTGCGGGTGGGCTCGACATCACCTTCAACCAGGCGCAGTACGGCGGCAACGGCGCCGACGGCATCGCGTTCTTCCTCGTCGACGGCGCCACCGATCTCACGGCCCCCGGCGGACTCGGCGGCTCGCTCGGCTACGCCCCGAACGCGTCCACCCCCGGCGTCACGAACGGCTTGCTCGGCGTCGGCATCGACGCCCACGGCAACTTCTCGGGCACGGCGACCGACGGCACCGGCTGTACCGCGGCCCCGGGCCAGGCGGCCAACCGCATCACCCTGCGCGGCCCGGGTTCCGGCTTGGCCGGATACTGCTATCTCGCCCAGAGCGGCGCGCTGACGCTCCGCGACGCCGGTTCCACTCGCGTCGCGCGCAGCGTGCGTATCGTGATCGACGACGCGTCCGTCGCGAGCCGCATGGTCAAGGTGTACTACGACGGCAGCACGTCGCCGGTCGTCGAGACCGCGGCACCGACTGCACTGCTCGCGGCGTCGACCTTCAAGTTCGGCTTCGCCTCCGGTACGGGCGGGCTCAATGACATCCACGAAGTGTGGGGCCTCACCGTCAACTCGGTCGTCCCGATCACGGTGCGCGACGGCGACGGCTACTGGCTTGGCGGTGCCGAAGGCGGCGTCTTCGCATTTGGTGGCGCCGGCTTCCACGGATCGAACCCTTCGCAGTACCCGGCCGCTGCGTTCGTCGGCTTGGCACCGACCGAAACCGGTGCCGGCTACTGGCTCGCGACGAGCGACGGCACGGTGTTCGAGCACGGCGACGCCGCCGACATCAACGTGGGAGCCGCGATCTCGCTGAACCAGCCGATCGTCGGCATCGCATCGACGCCTTCGGACGACGGCTATTGGCTCGCGGCCCGCGACGGCGGCGTGTTCACGGCCGGCGACGCCGACTTCCTCGGTTCGATGGGCGGCGCTCGCCTCAATAAGCCGATCGTCGGCATCGCATCGACGCCTTCGGGCGACGGCTATTGGCTCGTAGCCGGCGACGGCGGCATCTTCAGCTTCGGCGACGCCGTGTTCTTCGGATCGACCGGCGCGCTCACCCTCAACCAGCCCATCGTCGGGATGGCCGCGACGTCGCTCGGCGACGGCTACTGGCTCGTTGCCTCCGACGGCGGTGTGTTCGCCTTCGGTGCCGCCGGATTCCACGGGTCGATGGGTGCGTCGCGACTCAACGCCCCGGTGGTGGGCATCTTGTCGTCGGCAACCGACGACGGCTACTGGATGGCAGCGCGCGACGGTGGCATCTTCAGCTTCGGCGACGCCGTGTTCTTCGGGTCGGCCGGTTCGTTGACGCTGGCCGGACCGATCGTGACGATCGCGGGGCCCTAGCCTCGGCCGAGTGGCGCTCCTGATCGGCGAAGTCCTGGCGAACGCGGCGCGAGTAGCGCCGCGTTCGCTCGCGTCGACCCTCGGCGACGATGCGATCACGTTCGCCGAACTCGACGAGCGGAGCAATCGCCTCGCCAACGGACTCGCGGGCATGGGCATCGGTCGCGGCGACCGGGTCCTGTGGTGGGGCGACACCACGCTCGACGCGCTTCCACTGTTCGGCGCACTCGCCAAGATCGGTGCCGTGTTCGCGCCACTCAATGCCCGGGCGTCGCTCGAGGAGATCCGCCCGGTTGCCGACTACGCCCGGGCGCGGCTGGTACTCGCCGACGACGCACATTCGGAGGCGGCGCGTGAACTCGGCGTCCCGTTTGCGCCGACGATCGAGCCCGGTGCGGCCACTCCCCCGGTCGTTCCCGAACTCGACGAGCGCGATGTCCACGTCATCTTCTTCACGAGCGGCAGTACCGGCCGCCCCAAGGGCGTCGTGCTCTCGCATCGCGCCAACTGGCTCCGCACGTACGTCGGCGCGACGACCACCACGGGCGGCGCCGGCGTCGTGTGCATGTTCCCACTGTTCCACATGGCGGGTTGGACGATCGCGCTCGGTGCGTGGCAGGGCCGACGGCCGATTCATCTCGTTCCCGTTCCCGACGCCGAGACGTTGCTCACGACGGCGGTGCGTCACCGTGCGTCGCGCCTCTATTGCATCCCGGCGGTGTGGGCGCGCATTCTCGACCACGGCGTCGACCGCTACGACCTGTCGTCGCTGGTTGAGGCCGACACGGGTACATCTGCGACCCCGCCCGAATTGCTGCGCGCGATCAAGGATGCGCTCCCCGGCACCGTCACCCGTGTCTTCTACGGCTCGACCGAAGCCGGTCCGGGCGTACAACTCGGCGACGACGACCTGTTCCGCAAGCCGGGCACCGTCGGCTTGGCACAACCCGGGGTCGACGTGCGCCTCGTCGACGGCGAAGTGTGCATGCGGAGCGCGTTCCTGATGGACGGCTACTTCGACGCGCCCGACGCCACCGCCGAAGTGCTGCGCGACGGCTGGTACCACACGGGTGATCTGGGCGCGCTCGACGACGATGGCTACCTCGCCATCGTCGGCCGCGCCCGCGACGTCATCCGCACCGGCGGCGAAACCGTCGCGCCCGTCGAAGTCGAGCACGTGCTCGCATCCCATCCGGCGATCGCCGAAGTCGCGGTCGTCGGTGTCCCCGACCCCCGGTGGGGCGAAGTCGTGACCGCGGTGGTGGTCGTGCGGGCCGGCACGCCGCCGCCGTCGCTGGACGATCTCCGAGCGTTCTGCGAGGGCCGCTTGGCGGGTTTCAAACAACCCCGCCGCATCGAGATCGTCGGGGCCCTGCCCCGCACCGCCGCCACCGGGCAGGTGCAACGGACGCTCGTTGTCGAGCGACTTCTGACCCGGTGATTGACCTCCGGAGCTCGGAAGAATACGGTTCCCGAAGTGCAGAACACTGTTCCGGCTCTGGAGAACGAGGTCGCGGACCGGTCCCTGGCCGGGCGGCGGGGGCAATACGCGGCCGAGGTGCGGCGCCTGCTCGACGGCGCATTCGTGGTCATGCGCCGCACCGGCACGGTGGAACCCGCCGTGCGCGACGTGGTCGCGGAGGCCGGGCTGTCGAACCAGGCGTTCTACCGCCACTTCCCTTCGAAGGACGCCCTCCTCGTCGCCGTCCTCGCCGACGGGCGCCGGCAGCTCGTGACGTATCTCGAGCACCGGCTCACCGGAGTTCGCGATCCGGCCGAGCGCATGCGCCAATGGATCGAGGGAGTCATGGAACAGGCCCGCCACCCGGATGCCGCGGCCGCCACCCTCCCCTTTGTCGTGAACGCGAACCGGCTCGGGGCCGCGTTCCCGCGAGAGATCGCGCGCAGCCGCGAGGAACTCATCGCAACCCTCGGCACCGACATCCCGATCGCCGACGCCGAGCTGGTGCACGACCTCGTCATGCGCCGCATGGAAGACGCCCTGATGCGCGGGCGGGTGCCGACCGACACCGACGTCGACCACCTGGTCGCGTTCTGTCTGGCAGGAGTCACGCGCCGTGCGGACACAGCGGAGCCAGGGACGGCGCAGCGAGGGAGTCATCGACGTGGAACGTGAGTTGCTCATCACCGGCATCGGCGGCCAGGGCGTGCAACTCGCCGCCCAAGTCGTCGCCCGCGCCGCGACGCTCGAAGGCCGCGAGGTCATGTACCTCGGCCTCTACGGCGGGATGATGCGCGGCGGCAACACCGACTCGACCGTCGTCATCGCCGACGCCCCGATCGAAGCGCCGCCGGTCGTGTCGCACACCTGGTCGGCCATCGCCATGCACGACGAGTTCTGGGCGCCGGTCGAGGAGAAACTCCGGCCGGGTGCGCTCGTGCTCGTCAACGACGCCACCTTCACGAGCACGCCGTCGGCGTCGGCCACCGTGCACCGGGTACAGGCGACCGAGACGGCAACCGAACTCGGCAACGCAATGGGCGGGGCGCTCGTCATGCTCGCGGCATACTGCGCTGCGACCCAGATCGTGTCGTGCGACGCGCTGGTCGAAGCCATGCGGGCGTCGATCCCGTCGTACCGCACGCAACACATCGAAGCCAACGAACGGGTCATGCGCGCGGGCTGGGACCTCCTCCCGGCGAACAGCTACCCGGCCTGGGAAACGAGCACCGCCGATGCCTGAAATGAAACTCGTCAAGAGTCGCGGCACGGTCACCGTCGACGTCGAACACTGCAAGGGCTGCGAGCTGTGCATCCCCGCGTGCCCGCCGGCCGTGCTGACGATGTCGACACCGGTAAACCACATGGGCTACCGGTATCCCGAACTCCACCCCGGATGTACCGGGTGCGCGGCATGCCTGCTCGTGTGCCCCGACTTCGTCTTCGAGGTGTTCCGGTTCAACGAACCTCAAGTGCACGAGGTAGCCGAGTGACCACCACCATGTCGGGTCGCGTGCTGATGGAGGGCAGCGAAGCGCTTGCCCGGGCGGCGATCGTGTCCGGGTGCCGGTTCTTCGCGGGTTACCCGATGACCCCGTTCACCGAAGTGCTCGAACACATGGCCCGACTACTGCCCGAAGTCGGCGGCGTGTGCATCAACGCCGAGTCCGAACTCGAAGCCGTCGGGATGGCGTGGGGTGCGCTCTCCACCGGCGCCCGCGCCGCGACCGGCTCGACCGGTCAAGGCCTGTCGCTCATGCAGGAGTCGTTCTCCGAGATCACGCTCGCCGAACTCCCGCTCGTCATCTTCAACATGGCGCGCGGCCAGCAGGACTACTTCCAGGCCACACGCGGCGGCGGGCACGGCGACTACCGCCACATCGTGCTCGCGCCACAGGACGTGCGTGAAGGCGTCGAACACGTGCAACTCGCGTTCCACCTCGCCGACAAGTGGCGCAACCCGGTTCTCGTGTACGGCGACTACCTCCTCGCGCACACACAGGAGGCGCTCTGCATCGAACCGATGGAGTTCCCCGCGCTGCCGGCGAAGGACTGGGCCGTCGACGGTTCGGCGTCGGGCAGCGGCATGTCGAAGAACGTCACTCCCCTGGGTGTCGCCAAGCACGGCCAGGAGGCGTTCGGCCAGGAGGGCAAGTTCCAGTACATCGCGACGAAGACGCCGCTGATGGAACGCGAGGTACGCGTCGAGTCCGGCTACCTCGACGACGCCGAGACCGTGGTCGTCGCGTTCGGTTCGCCGGCCAAGTTCGTGAAGTACGCGATCAAGCAGCTCCGGGCCGAGGGCCACCGCATTGGCTATGTGCGGCCGATCACGTTGTGGCCGTTCCCGTTCGACACCGTGCGCGACGCGGCGAGCACGGCGCGCGTCGTCGGCTCGTTCGAGCTCGCGGCGGGCCAGATGGTCGACGACGTGCGCATCGCGGTCGCGGGCCAGGCGCCGGTCGAGTTCATCGGCGGCGTGTCGACCGACCACTCGGGCTTCGGGGTCGGTCGTCTGCTCGAAGTCGGCGAGATCCGCACCCGGCTTCTCGCGCTCCACGAAGGTCGACCCCAGCCGCAGATACCCGGCTACGAGAAGTTTACGTACCAGTTGCAGGAGCACCAGGAGACGCCGGCATGACCACGCTCGATACGTCCACGGCCCCGGCCAACGCCCGCAAGATCGAACAGCTCAAACCCGACCTGCTCCTCACGCAGGAACACCACATGTGCCCCGGCTGCGGTGAACCGCTCGCCGTGCGCCAGTTCCTCGAAACGATCCAGGATCTCGGCGTGGTGCAGCAGGCCGTCGCCGTTGCCGGCATCGGCTGCTACACGTCGTTCTCCGGTTCGATGGACGTCGACCTGGTGCAGGCGCTGCACGGACGCGCGCCGTCGGTTGCAACGGGCGTGAAGCGCATGCTGCCCGACGCGCTCGTCTTCACCCTCCAAGGCGACGGCGACATGGTGAACGAAGGACTCCAGGAAGTCATCCACACCGCGGCGCGGGGCGAGAACGTCACGTGCATCCTGTTGAACAACGGGGTGTTCGGCGAGACGGGCGGTCACATGACCGCGACAACCGTTGTGGGTCAGCGCACGAAGAACACGCTCGACGGTCGCGACGCGGCATACCACGGGTTCCCGATCCTCATCGGCGACCTGATCGCGCAACTCGAAGGCGCGGCGTACGTCGCGCGCGGTTCCGTGCACAACGCGGGCGCGGTCGCGCGCACCAAGAAGATGTTCACCCGGGCGTTCCAGTCGCAACTCCGCCACGAAGGGTTCTCGTTCGTCGAGGTGCTCACCATGTGCCCGACCGGATGGTTCATCCCCACCGCCGAGGGCCCCAGCTACATGAACGAGACGTTGGGTGAGGTGCACATCATGGGCGAACTCAAAGTCGACGGCCGGGTGAAGACGACCGAGGAGCTCCACGCCGAGAACGTCGCCCGCCAGCACGAAGTCGAAGCCAAGCTCGCGGCCGGCGGCCTCGAC
>JAWXCJ010000346.1:0-2558 GCA_034408875.1 Actinomycetota bacterium | reverse complement strand
TCGTCGGCGCCGGTGTCGGCAAGGCCGATGGTGCCCCATCCGACGCCGGGCGCGCCGCGGAAGTCGACCTGCGCTCCGAGCAGCGGGCGCAGACCGGTGGCGCGCAGCTCGAGCGTTGAGCCACCGTCGACGACGGCGAGATACCTGCCCTCGGCGTTGAGGAGCAGCGCGACGCTGCGGCCGGTCGCGGCGGCGCGTACGACCCCGAACGCGGAGGCGAGTGGGTCCGCGAGCGAGCTGAGCGGTAGACCGATGTCAGCGGCGATCCAGCTGCCGTCGACGAACCGGAGGTATCCGCTCTCGTCGCCGACGATCGGGTCGGGACACGCGGTGCACACCAACCGGGCCGCCGCCGCGCGCGCCGAGGTCCACGACGCGACCTCCTGGCCGCTGGCGTCGACGAACCGGAACGTCACGCGGCCGTTACCGACCTCGGTCACGAGTGCCGCGCGCTGCGGCGCGGCGGCCAGGAGCGCGGGCCGGTTGCCGAGCGACTCGGCCGTCTCGGCGCGGACGATGGTTTCCATGGGCTCCGCGTGTTTCTCGGCCGGCGCAGTGGCCGCCACGGCGAGGACCATGGCGACCACCAATGCCGGCGCGGTCACGAGTCGTGCCACCCGGTGGGTAGCCGTGCGCGTAGCCACGTCGTTCACCAGCGCCCTTCGCCCGCTACTTCGTCGCGATCGCGTTGGTCCAACACGACGGGTCGGGTTGTCCCGGGACATCGAAGATCGCCTTCGTCCAGATCTCCGTGTTCCCGCCCGGCGAGGTGAACCAGCCGCTTATGGACTGGACCGGCGCCGAGCCGGGGAGGTTGGAGTTGTGGCTGTCGGGCGAGTAGTACTGCGACCAGTACGAGTCGCCCGGGTCGTTGCGCTGTTGGCCGAACCGGACGATTTCGTTCGACTGCGGACCGTAGTTCGTCTCCGTGACGCCGTACCGGTACTGGTACGCGTCCCAGTAGTAGTTCGACCCGCTGTTCCCGCCGTAGAAGCGGAACCGCGCGACCCGGCCCTTTCCGTTGCCGGTGACGGCCATGGAGAGGGAGCCGTCGGAGTTGATCGTGTACGACACTTCTTTCCCGTCGACACCGCACTGTCCCGAGAGCGCTTCGCGCGCCTCCGAGGACGGTGCCTGCGCGAACGCGAGTGCGATGACGCCCGCACCCGCGCCCACCTTGACCACCCGTCGGGTGTACTTCCTTGTCGTTTCGTTCATCTGGGAGAAACCCCCGCTTCGTAGGTGCATGTCTCTTCGACGAACGTACAGAATTCGCGCGTGCGTGCCTATTGGTCACTTGACCAGTTTTGCGCGCGACGCGAGACCGGCTACGGCGCCTGGAGCACAGTGACGTCCAACGTGGTGCGGATCGTGAAGCCGAGCTTCTCGTAGAGCGCGATCGCCGACGTATTCGTCGTGAGGACGTGCAGTATCGGGGTGTCGCCGCGGGCGCGGATCGCGGTCGCGACCGCTTCCACGACGATCGCGCCGAGACCGCGCCCGCGGTGCTCGGGGAGCGTGCACACCGCGCTCACCTCGGTGTAGCCGGTCGGGTGCATGCGTTGGCCCGCCATCGCAATGAGTTCGCCGTGCTCGCGGATACCGAGGTAGCCGCCGAGTTCGATGGTGCGGTCGAAGAACGGGCCGGGGCGCGTCTTCGCGACGAGCGCGAGCATGTCGGGCCCATCGGCGGCCGTGAGCGGGATGGTGGTGCCCGGAGCCTGGCCGGTCGCGGCGGCGCCGGCGATCATCTGGTGCGTCTGCATACGCGTCAGCACGTTCCATTCCGCGGGCGTCTCGATCGTGCGGAACAGGGCGGTGCCCGCGCCCGGGCCGACGAGCTCACGCAGCGCGTCCCATGCTTCGGCGCTCGGGATGTCGGGGATGGCGGCGAAGGCCGCGACATCGGGTTCGTAGCGCAGAGCCAGGCCGGTACCCTCGGCTAGCGTTGAATTCGGCCCGGTGAGTGCGTGCCACGCCGGGTTGTCCAGGGCGGGGTTGTCGAGCGGGTCCATCGTGAGGATCGTATGGCGGTTGTTCTCGAAGACGCCGAGATTTCTCGGCATGTCTCCCGAATAGAGGTCGACGGTTACACGATCGTCGAAGACGCGATCGAGCCCGAACTTGTCGACCAGCTTCGCGCCACGATCCGCCGCGTCGCTCGCGACCTCGACCTCCGACCCCGCGAGACGCAGGCCGAAGGTCACGCGACGATCCGTATGTACAACCTGTTGGTGCGCGACCCGGTGTTCCGGCAGATGCCGCTGCACCCGAACCTGCTGCCGCTCGTCGAGCGCCTCCTCGACCGCGGGTGCCTGCTCTCGGGCATGACCGCCATCGACATCGGACCGGGCGAACACCCGCAACCGATGCACGGCGACGACATCGTGATGTCGCGCCACCTGCAACGCCCGCACGCGCCGATGTTCGTGACGAGCATGTGGGCGCTGACCGACTTCACCGAAGCCAACGGCGGCACCGCGTTCGTTCCCGGTTCGCACCGATGGCGCGAGACCCCCGAGACCCCCGGCGCGCTCGACGGCGTCGACGTGCAGTAC
>JAWXCJ010000345.1:0-9683 GCA_034408875.1 Actinomycetota bacterium | reverse complement strand
GCGCGCGAGCCGGCTCGCGCGCTGGCAGGCGGAGCGCGTCGGGGTGTTGTTGGGCGGCGATGTCGAGTACGTCGAGATCACGACGACCGGTGACATCCGCCAGGACGTCGACCTGCATGCAATCGGCGGTACCGGCGTGTTCGTCAAAGAGGTGCAGCAGGCGGTGCTCGACGGCCGGGCCGACATCGCGGTGCACTCGGCAAAGGATCTCCCCGCGGTGACACCCGACGGCCTCGTGCTCGCGGCCATTCCCGAGCGGGCCGACCCGCGCGACGCGCTCGTCGGCGCGCCCCTCGACCAGATCCCCGCCGGTGGCCGCATCGGCACCAGTTCGGTCCGGCGCCGGGCCCAGATCGCGAACCTGCGCCCCGACCTGCTGTTCGGGCTGCTGCGCGGCAACATCGAGACCCGCCTGCGCAAGCAGGCCGACGAGGGCTTCAACGCGGTCGTCGTCGCACTGGCCGCGCTCGAACGCCTGGAACTGACCGATTTCGTGGCCGAGGTGCTGGCCCCGTCGATCGTGTTGCCGCAGGTCGCGCAAGGCGCGCTGGCCGTCGAGTGCCGGGCCGGCGCACGCGCGGTCGAGCAGCGCCTCGCCGCGATCGACAACGCCGCCGCGCACCGCGAGGTCGCCGCCGAGCGCGCGTTCCTCGCCGAGTTGGGCGGCGGGTGCGACCTCCCGTGCGGTGCGCTCGCGACCCTCGACGGCTCCGACGTGATCCTCGACGCGTTGCTGGCCACCCTCGACGGCCATGTCGTCATCCGCACCCGTGTCGTCGGCGCCGATCCCGGCGACGTGGGCCGCACGGCCGCCGCCGACCTCCTGGCGAAGGAACTGATGTGATTTATCTCGTCGGTGCCGGGCCGGGTGATCCGGGGTTGTTGACGCGGCGGGGCGAGGAGCTATTGCGGCAGGCCGACGTCGTCGTGTTCGACCGGCTGGCATCGTCCGCGCTGCTCGACCTCGCGCCGGAGTCGGCGGAACGCATCGACGTGGGCAAGGAGCCGGGGCGCGCCGCGATGCACCAGGACGAGATCAACGCGGTGCTCGTCGCACGCGGCCGCGAAGGCAAGGAAGTCGTGCGCCTGAAGGGTGGCGACCCGTTCGTGTTCGGGCGGGGCGGCGAGGAAGCCGAGGCGTGCATCGCGGCCGGTCTCGCATTCGAGGTCGTGCCCGGAATCACGAGCGCGATCGCCGCCGCGGCCTATGCGGGCATCCCGGTGACGCATCGCGGGGTGTCGACCTCGTTCACCGTTGTCACGGGGCACGAGGACCCGGCGAAAGGCACGATCGACACCGACTGGGACGCGCTCGCGAAAGCGGGCGGCACCCTCGTGATCCTCATGGGCGCCGGTCACATCGCCGACATCGCGACCGCACTCGTCGCGGGCGGGCGCGCCGCGGACACGCCGGTTGCGGCGGTGCGGTGGGGAACGCGTCCCGAACAGCGCACGATTCGCACAACGCTCGCCAAGGTTTCCGGCGCGGGCGTGGAGTCGCCGTCGGCGATCATCGTCGGCGCCGTCGCCGCGCTCGACTTCGCGTGGTTCGAGCAGCGTCCGCTGTTCGGCCGGCGCATTGTCGTCACCCGCGCGCGCGAACAAGCCAGCGGGTTGCGCACGCAACTCGAAGCGTTGGGCGCCGAGGTCGTGGAACTTCCCGCAATCGTGCTCGAACCGATCGAGTTCGCGGTCCCCGATCTCGGCGGGTTCGAGTGGATCGTGTTCACGTCGGCCAACGGTGTCACCGCGTTCTTCGGTGCACTCGACCGCAGTGGTCGCGATGCCCGGGCTCTGCATCCGGTGCGGGTCGCCGCGATCGGCCCCGGCACCGCCGACGCGTTGGCGACGCGGGGCGTACGCGCCGACCTTGTGCCCGAACGTTTCGTCGCCGAGTCACTGCTCGACGCGTTCCCCGCGCCCGCCCGGGCTGGTGCCGGGGTCCTGCTGCCACGCGCCGAGGTCGCCCGCAACGTGCTGCCCGAAGGGTTGCGGGAGGCGGGCTACGAGGTCGACGTGCTCGCGGTGTACCGCACGGTCGCGGCCGCGCCCGACCCCGGCGAGCTGGAACGGGCCCGCACCGCCGACGCGGTCACGTTCACGTCGTCGTCGACGGTCACGAACTTCTGCGACCTCGTAGGCGACCTCTCCGGCGCCCAGCCGCTGGTCGTGTCGATCGGACCGGTCACGAGCACCACGGCCCGCGCACGCGGCCTGCGCGTCGACGCCGAAGCCGACCCGCACACCATCGATGGGCTCGTTGTCGCACTCCTGCACTCCCTCGCCTGACGAATTCACCGCGCCTGACCGGTACGATCGGGGCGTGACATTTCCCGATCGCCGGCTCCGCCGACTGCGCCGCACGCCCGCGCTGCGGCGGCTGGTGGCCGAACATCGACTTGGTGTCGACGACCTTGTCGCACCGCTGTTCGTGAAGCAGGGCATCGACGCGCCGGAGCCGGTCGCGTCGATGCCGGGTGTCGTGCAGCACACGCAAGAGAGCCTGCGCAAAGAGGTGCGTGCGCTCGCCGACCTCGGTATCCCGGGCGTGATCCTGTTCGGTATCCCGACGGCCAAGGACCCACGCGGATCACAGGCCGACGCCCGCGACGGTGTCGTGCAGGTCGCGCTGCGTAATCTGCGCGACGAAGTCGGCGACTTGCTCGTGCTGATGGTCGACAACTGTCTCGACGAGTACACCGACCACGGGCACTGCGGCATCCTCACCGCGGCCGGTGAGGTCGACAACGACGCGACCATCGAGCGGTACGCGAGCATCGCCGTTGCGCAGGCCGAAGCCGGTGCCGACGTGATCGCCCCGTCGGGGATGATGGACGGCCAGGTCGGCGCCATCCGCGAGGCGCTCGACGAAAGCGGCTTCGAGATGCGGAGCATCCTTGCGTACGCCGCGAAGTACGCGTCCGCGCTGTACGGACCCTTCCGCGACGCGGCCGAGTGCGCGCCCCGCTTCGGCGACCGCAAGGGCTACCAGATGGACGCCGCCAACGAACGCGAAGCCATCACCGAGGTCGGGCTCGACATCGACGAGGGCGCCGACATGGTCATGGTCAAGCCCGCACTCGCGTATCTCGACGTGATCGCGAACGTGCGGGCCGAGTTCGACGTGCCCGTCGCCGCGTACCACGTGAGCGGCGAGTACGCGATGGTGAAGGCTGCCGCGCAGCTCGGCTGGATCGACGGCGAGGCCGTCGCCCTCGAGCACCTGCTCTCGATCAAGCGGGCCGGCGCCGACTTCGTGCTCACATACTTCGCGCGCGAAGCCGCGGAGTGGTTGCAGTCCTAACGTGACCAACTGGTTCGATCGCGCGCTCGCCCGCATCCCCGGTGGCGTCAACTCGCCGGTGCGGGCGTTCGGTGGCGTCGGTGGTGAACCGTTTTTCGTGCGGCGCGGCCAGGGCGCGTACCTCGAAGACACCGACGGCCGCCAGTACACCGACTACGTGCAGTCGTGGGGCGCGTCGATCCTCGGCCATGCCCACCCTGCCATCGTCGAAGCGGTGCAGGCCGCCGCGGCCGACGGTACGTCGTTCGGCGCGCCGACCACGCGCGAGGTCGAACTCGCGGAGGCGATCTGCGACCGTGTGGCCGCAGTCGAGAAGCTGCGACTCGTGTCGTCGGGAACCGAAGCGGCGATGACCGCGGTCCGCCTCGCGCGCGGTGCGACCGGCAGGAACAAGATCGTGAAATTCGCGGGTTGCTACCACGGCCACCTCGACGCGCTGCTCGTGCAGGCGGGCAGCGGCGTCGCCACGTTCGGTCTCCCCGGCTCGGCCGGCGTCACCCCCGGCACGGTTGCCGACACGCTCGTCGCGCCGTACAACGACCTCGCCGCGCTCGACGCGTTGTTCACAGAGCACGGTTCCGACATCGCCGCAGTGCTGGTCGAACCCATCGCCGCCAACATGGGGCTCGTCCCGCCCGCCGACGGCTACCTCGAAGGGATGCGCCAACGCTGCACCAAGGCCGGTGCGCTGCTCGTCTTCGACGAAGTGATCACGGGCTTCCGCGTCGGCCCGAGCGGCATGCAGGGGCGAACCGGCATCACGCCCGACCTCTCGATCTTCGGCAAAGTAGTCGGCGGCGGGTTGCCGCTCGCGGCCGTCGGCGGGCGCGCCGATGTCATGGACCACCTCGCGCCCCTCGGCCCCGTGTACCAAGCCGGCACGCTGTCCGGGAACCCACTCGCGACCGCGGCCGGGCTCGTCGCCCTCAAGCGACTCGACGACGCGGCGTACGAGCAACTCGAAGCGACGGCCGCGCGCCTCGAACTCGGCTTGCGCGACGCGCTCCCCGACGCGCAAGTGACCCGCGCCCAGACGCTCGTCGGCCTGTTCTTCACCGACACGCCCGTACACAACTACGCCGACGCGCAGGCCGCCGACCACAAGCGCTACGCCCACCTGTTCCACGGACTGCTCGACCGCGGCGTGTACTTCGCCCCGAGCGGCTACGAGACGCTCTTTCCGAGCCTCGCGCACACCGACGCCGACATCGACGCCACGATCGCCGCCGCCGCCGAAGCGACCTAGCGCGTTTTCGCCGGCTCGGATGATGCGGCGACCGGAGCGACGGAGGAGCGCAGGAAGCTCGCCGGAGAGGTGACGATCTCCACTGCGGCGCAGCCGCCGCAAAGTCGGAACCCGACCAAGCTATTCGTTGCGGTCGCGGCGCTCTTCGTTCCGGCGCCGCACGTGGTCCATGTAGAAGAGCGAACCGGCGAACAGGAACACCATGATCGCGAACGCAAGGAACGCTTCGCCGCCCTGTTCGCTGGCGTCGATCAACTGCTGAGCGATCATGTCGGCTCCTACGCGCCTGGGGTCGGGACGGGCGCCAGCTCGGTCGAGCGCCGGCGTTGCGCCCGCTGGTCCTGCTCGTACCAGTGCAGGCACAGCAGGCTGATGATGAAGATCACGAGCGAGCCGGCGAAGTAGATCCACGGTGGCTGGCGCAGCGAGCCGTAGTTGTACTGCATCACGACGAATTCCTTGGGTGCGAGCGGGTCACACGCCGCCGCGTCGGGCGTCGCTCCCGGCGGCGTCACCACTTCGAGCTTCGGGCAGAACTGCACCGCCGCGAACTGCGGTTCGTGCTGGAAGATGCGGCGCGATCCGCCGCCGATCAGGAACGTCTCGAAGCCGGAGAAGTCGGTCAAGAAGTCGGTGCCCGTGTCGAATCGGGCCGTCGGCGGCACCTCGACCTCCTCCTCGCCCTCCGGTGTCGGGATCACGAGCCCCGCTTCGGCGCCGGGGCGCAGCTCACCCAGGTCTTCGACGTTCTCGACGCGCCTGCCGTCGGCCGCGATGGAGCGCACGGCCTCGAACTCGGAGTCGGCGAGGTCGGTGACGACCTCCTTCGCCTCCCATTCGGGCGGGATGCCTTTCGGGCTGTTCAGCGGCGTCTGCGTCGTGATCCACAAGCTGGCGAGCAACACCATGAATCCCGACAGACACGAGATCGAGATCAGGAACCCGAGCCGGGCACCGAGGTTCGTGGCGAGTAGCAGGTAGACGGACCCGCAGAACAAGCCGATCGCGCTCAGGAAGACGAGCACGCCGAGAATCGTCGGGTTCCACAACGTCTTGTGCGTCAACTCCGACGCCAAGATTCCCAAAGAGGTCACGGCGCGTCCTCCTCGGTCGGGTACGTCGTGTCGTCGAGTCCGTCGCGTTCGTATTCGACGATCAACGCGATCTGGTCTTGGGTGAGCATGTCGCCGAAGCCGGGCATGCGTCCGCTTCCGATCCCGAGCCGTCCGTAGGGCTTGTTCGCTTCGGATCCCTCGGTGATGAAGTCGACGTGATCCTGGAAGCCGGTCAAGTCTTCGTCGCCCTGTTCGCCCGCGCCGAACCGGCGGATCTCGGCACCGTCGCGCAGGTTGAAGCCGATACCTCCGCTGACGCCGCCGCCTCCGCCCGGTGCGCCGAGCAGCGGGCGGGTGTCGGGGTCGGCCGGGTCGAAGACCGACCAGCCTTCGGTGTGACAGCGCGCGCAGAACAACTCGAACAGGTATTGACCGTCGGACACGTCTTGGCGCCCGGCCTTCCAGGTCTGGGCCCAGTCGACGTTGCGTTCCGCGGTGTCGACCGCTTCGACTGCGTCGACGTAGTCCTTGCACGCGTCGCGATCTTCGGCCGTGATGCTGTCGTCGCCCGCTTCGAGAGCGATCTCGATCTCTTCGCACGCCGCGAGGACTTCGGTGTCGTCGGCGTCAGGCCGGTCGAGCGCCGTGCGAAGTTTGACCGCCTCGTCGTCGCGCGCGACGACGGCGGCGTCGAGCGCAGCCTCCGCGTCCTCGAGTTGCTTGTCGGCCTGCTCTTGCGCCACCGCGAGTTCCTCGTCGGCCTGAGCCCGCGCTTCCTCGGGCGTGAGCTGGATTTCCTTCAGGTACTCGATGATGTCGCTGATCGTCTGCTCGTTCTCGGCGCCGTCACCGGCGAGACCGAACGCGGGCATCGGCGTGCCCGGCCGGCCGAACGTGATGACGTTCGCGACCTCTTCGTCGCTGAACCGGAGGAGCACGGTGTTGAGCGCCGGCTCCTTCCAGTTGTATTGCTGCGGCGGGACGGGGCCGTCGGAGCCGTCGATGTCGATGATCTGTGTCTTCACGCCGCCGGCCGCGTCGTCGCCGTGGCAGCCCGCGCACTGCAGTGAGAGCACGCTGTCGTAGCCCTCGCCGCCGGGCCGCGCGTACAGTGTCTTGCCCCGTTCCGCCGCGCCTTCGTCGAAGTACTCGATCGACTCTTCCTGGCGGGTCGGCTCGCGCAACCAGTACAGCGGCAAGGCCACCGCGAGGATGCCGCCGAACAGCAACGCCCAGCCGAGGACGCGCTCGAGTCGTCGGCTTTCGAGGTCTTCGTCGGGGAGGAACTCGGTCTGGTTCGCGGGTGTGTGCTCGCCTTCGGCGCGGGCGCGCTTGGGTGAGATCACGGCCCAGATCACGTACGCGGCGAGCGCGGTGATCCAGATCACGTTGAGAACGATCAGAAGGAGACGAACGTTCATGCGCTAGGGCCTCACGGTCCTCAGATGCACGCCGGACCTTCCTGTTGTTGCTTGGTCGTGTCGGTGCCGATCGGCGGTCCCTGTACGACGATGCCGGTGTCGATCATGACATCGCCCCCGTCGATGGAGACCGGGAAACGGTCGAGCCCGCGCGGCGCCGGGCCGTCCTTCTTCTCGCCGACTCGGTTGTACTTCGAACCGTGGCACGGGCACTCGAACCACTGCGAGGTCTGGCACCACGGCACCTTGCAGCCCAAGTGCACGCAGCGTTGCCACAAGGCGACGATGCCGTTGTCCATGCCCGTGAGCACGTTGGGTGGGTACACCTTCTCGGCCGCCGAAACCGCCGACGTGGGGAACGGCTGGAGGTACGTCTTCGCGTTCGCCACGTACTTCGGTGCTTTGCTCGCTTCGATCTCGGCGAGGATGTCGTCGAGGTTGCCGGCGTTGACCTTGCCGCCGAAGCCGCTCGTTCCCGTCGGCCACAGGAAGGCGAGCACGCCCGCGCCGAGCGTCGCGGCCGAGATGCCGACCGCGCCGAACAGCGCGCGGTTGAGGAACTGCCGGCGCGAGACGCCGATCTCGTCTTCGTCGACCGGCTCCCACTCGACGACTGCGTTGCTGCGGCGCCGGGCGAGTCCACGCGTGGCGCGCGTGTCGTCGGCCCGGGTCCGGCCCTCGGCTTCGAGTTCGGTGTTCGACGCACCGACGGGAACCATGTCGCCCGAAGGCGCCGACTGGTCCTTCGCAACCGTCTCGCGCGAGAGCGCGCCGGTCGTCGACCGGTGACGGTTGGCCGTGACGACGATCAAGACCGCGGCGGCGGCGAGGATGGCGATGACTGCTATAGCGACGCCCATGTGGGCTTACTCCTACAACTCGAAGTAGATGCCGTCGTTCCAGGGGAACACGAAGTTGAATCCGGGTCCTCGGAAGAACGACCCGATCATGACGAGGACCGCCCAGAGCATCAGGAAGATCGTCATCATGACAATCGCGAACTTGCGATCGCCGGGCTTGGTCGATGGGTTCTTGTCGATGTACGGCGTGATCATGAGCAGGCCGAGGGCAACGCCGGGAAGCGTCACGCCCGCGACCATCGGGTGGAACATCGTCAGCAGTTCCTGCAGGCCGAGGAAGTACCACGGCGCCTTCGAGGGGTTCGGCGTCTGGTTCGTGTCGGCGAGCGACAGCAGCGGCGCCTTGACCAACGCGGAGAACACGGTGACGAGCGCGGTGATCGACAGCGTCGCCGCGAATTCGATGGCGAGCAGGTGCGGCCACACGTGCACCTTGTCCTGGGCCTCGGCGCGCGCCTGCTGGATGGAACCCGACTTGACGACGGTGAGCAGCCGCTGCGTGTGACCACCGGGACCGGTCCCCGACGGCGCGGGTGCCACCGCAGTCGCGGCGGCCGCACGCGGTGCGGCACCTCCGCCGACGGCCACTGGTTCACCGCCGCCACCACCGGAGAGCGCGGCCTTGCGCTTGCGCGACCGTTCCAGCAGGTGCGCGGGAACACCGCCCTTGTCTTCGGTGATCGCGTCGCCGGTGTCGGCCGCGGGTGCCGCTTCCTCGGGGGCGTCGTCGGCCGCGGGCGTGTCGTCGGCCGCGGCGGGCGCGGCGTCCTCCGCGGGCGCGGCGTCCTCGCCCTCGACGGGCAGGCCCAGTGCCTTGCGGCGCTCCTGACTTCGCTTCAGGAGATGTTCGGGGACGTCAGTCATGCGTTTCCACCTCCCTTAGAGCGGTCCGGAGATTCCGCCGTCCTTGCGGACGCGCCAGAAGTGAACAGCCATGAAGATTACGATGACGAATGGCAACATCAACACATGGAGCACATACCAGCGTAGAAGCGTCTCGTCTCCGATCTCCTTCGACCCGAGCAACACGAACCGAACCTGATCGCCGAAGACGGGTGTGTAGCCCATCATGTTGGTGCCGACGGTGACCGCCCAGAGTGAGAGCTGGTCCCACGGCAACAGATAACCGGTGAACGACAACAGCAGCGTGAGCAGCAACAGGATGATGCCGATCACCCAGTTGAACTCTCGCGGCGACTTGTACGCGCCGTGGTAGAAGACGCGGGCCATGTGCAGGAACACGCTGAGCACCATGAGGTGCGCGCCCCAGCGGTGCATGTTGCGCACAAGGGAACCGAACGTCACCGCCGTCTCGAGATGCTGGATGTCGGCGTACGCGAGCGCTTCGGTCGGTCGGTAGAAGAACATCAAGAAGATGCCGGTGACCGTCAACAGGATGAAGAGGAAGAACGACAGGCCGCCGAGGCACAGCGTGTACGAGACCTTCACCGCGTGTCGCTTCACCTTCACCGGGTGAAGGTGGAACAGCACGTTGTTCATGATCACGTACGAGCGGTTACGAGGGCTGTCGGTGTAACCCTTGCGGTAGATCGAGCCGGGCCGGAAGATCGACTGCCACGCCTGCGACCCGCGCGTCTTCTCGCCGATCTCGCCGAGTCGCTCCAGGACCTTCGGTCCCTTGCCGTTACCGTTTCCGTTCGCCACGCGAGCTCCTTACGCCTTCCGGATCAGAACCGGACGCCGTAGGCGTAGCCGTGTCGGTTGGTGCGTACGTTGGGGTCGCCGTCGGCCCATTGATCGGTGACTTTGCCGAGGATGATGACGCCGGTGGGGCAG
>JAWXCJ010000344.1:0-15163 GCA_034408875.1 Actinomycetota bacterium | reverse complement strand
GTGGACGTGGTCGTCGGCGGCGGGTCAGTCGTCGGCGACCACGTCCACTTCGACGACTACGTCGGTCGCGCCGACTTCGACGACGACAGTCGCGCCGACGACTACGTCGACGTCCACATCGACTTCGACTTCGACGACGACGGTCGTGCCGACGACTACGTCGACTTCGACGACGACGGTCGCGCCGACGACTACGTCGACTTCGACTTCGACGACGACGGTCGCGCCGACGACTACGTCGACTTCGACGTCCACATCGACGTCCACGTCTACGACGACCGTGCCGCCGACGACCACCACGACGATCTCGACGGCGACGACGGTGCCGACCACGTCGACGACGAGCAGCACCGTGCCGACCGCGGCGACCACCACGTCAAGCCCCACACCGACCACGACCGTGGTGGGGTCAGGTCAAGTGGCGACGACAACCGTGGTGCCGTCCGCGACCACGCCCACGACCGCGCGGCCGGTCGCGACGACCGCGACGACGAGTTCGAGTTCGGGCTCGCTGCCGGTTACCGGTGGACCGTTCCTCGCGCTGGCAGCCATCGCGGTGGCGCTGATGGCGCTCGGCCTCGTCCTCGTCGCCCGCGCACCCGTCCGCACTCCCATCCACCGCGCCCTTCGGTAGCTGCGAGCGCTTAGCTCTTGGCGATCACCGTGTCGGCTACGGCGGGGATGATCGACTCGCCGTAGGCCTGGAGCGTGGCTTCTTTCGCGTCGTGTTGCAGGTAGATCGCGAACTGGTCGACGCCGAGCGCCTTCAACTCGAGCAGGCGTTCGACGTGGGTCTCCGGGCGGCCGAACAGGCAGAAGCGGTCGATGATCGCGTCGGGCACGAAGTCGGCGTGCGGGTTCCCGGTGCGGCCGTGCTGGTTGTAGTCGTAATCCTCGCGGCCCTTGACGTAGTCGGTGAGCGCGGCGGGAACGTCGGCACCGTCGGCGCCGTAGCGGGCGACGATGTCGGCGACGTGGTTACCGACCATGCCGCCGAACCACCGGCACTGGTCGCGCTGGTGCGCGATGTCGTCGCCGACGTACGCGGGCGCGGCCACACAGATTTTCACCGAATCGGGATCGCGTCCGGCCCGCTCGGCCGCGCCGCGCACTGCGGCGATACTCCACGCGACGATGTCGGGGTCGGCGAGTTGGAGGATGAACCCGTCGCCGACTTCACCGGTGAGTGCGAGTGCCTTCGGCCCGTAGGCCGCGACCCAGATGTCGAGTCGGCTGTCGGTGTTCCACGGGAAGCGCAGGCGACTGCCCTTGTAGAGCACTTCGTCGCCGTTGGCGAGACCGCGGATGACACCGATCGCCTCACGCAGCGTTTGCAGCGTTGTCGGTTTGCCGTTGGTGACGCGCACGGCCGAGTCGCCCCGCCCGATGCCGCAGATGGTGCGGTTGCCGAACATCTCGTTGAGCGTGGCGAACAGCGACGCGGTCACGGTCCAGTCGCGCGTCGCCGGGTTGGTGACCATCGGGCCGACGACGATCTTGTGCGTCGCCGACAGCATCTGGCTGTAAATCACGAACGGTTCCTGCCACAGCAGGTGCGAATCGAACGTCCACGCGTGCGAGAACCCGAGCAGCTCGGCCTGCTTCGTCAGCTCGACGACCCGCCACGCGGGCGGATTCGTCTGGAGCACGACTCCGAAGTCCATTTTTCTCCTCAGCGAGTGCGCGGGAACCCGAGGTCGACCGACGACGTCGACGGGTCGGGCCAGCGCGCGGTGACGACCTTGGTGCGCGTGTAGAAGTCGATGCCGGCCGGACCGTACATCGCGGTGTCGCCGAACAGCGACGCCTTCCACCCGCCGAAGCTGTAATACGACACGGGCACGGGAATCGGCACGTTCACGCCGACCATGCCGCACACCACGTCGAACTCGAACTGCCGGGCCGCGCCGCCGTCGCGCGTGAAGATGGCGCAGCCGTTGCCGTACGGGTTGTCGTTCACGAGTCCGAGCGCTTCTTCGTACGTGTCGGCCCGCACGACCGCGAGCACAGGACCGAAGATCTCGTCGTCGTACACCTTCATGCCCGGCTTCACCCCGTCGACGAGCGACACGCCGAGGAAGAAGCCGTCGCCGTCGAAGGTGCGCTCGCGGCCGTCGACCACGACCGACGCGCCATCGGCGGCCGCAGTCTCCAGGTACGACGCGACCTTGTCACGGTGCTCGCGCGTGATCAGAGGCCCCATCTCGGCGTCGGGGTCGGTGCCGGGACCGATGCGCAGCGCCGGCAAGCGCGTCGAGATCGCGTCGACGAGTGGGTCGGCGACGTCGCCGACTGCGACGACGACCGAGATTGCCATGCACCGTTCGCCCGCGGAGCCGTACGCAGCCGACACCGCCGCGTCGGCCGCCATGTTGATGTCGGCGTCGGGCAGCACGACCATGTGGTTCTTGGCACCACCGAGCGCCTGCACCCGCTTGCCGTGCTTCGTTCCGGTTTCGTAGATGTAGCGCGCGATCGGCGTGGAACCGACGAAGCTGACCGCGGCGACGTCCGGGTGTTCGAGCAACCGGTCGACCGCGACCTTGTCGCCCTGCACGACATTGAAGACGCCGTCGGGGAGCCCAGCTTCCGCGAGCAGTTCCGCGAGCAACAGCGAGGCCGACGGGTCTTTCTCGCTCGGCTTCAGGATGAACGCGTTGCCGCACGCGATCGCGGTGGTGAGCATCCAGAGCGGCACCATCGACGGGAAGTTGAACGGCGTGATGCCCGCGACGACACCGAGCGGCTGGCGTACCGAATGCACGTCGACATCGGTCGCGGCCTGTTCGGTGAACCCGCCCTTGAGCAGCGCCGGCACTCCGCACGCGAACTCGACGTTCTCGATGCCGCGCGCGAGTTCCCCGGCCGCGTCGGCGCGCACCTTGCCGTGTTCCGACGACACGACGGCCGCGATCTCGGCCCGGTGCTCGTCGAGCAGGTGCCGGAACCGGAACAGCACCTCGGTGCGGCGCGACAGCGACGCGCGTCGCCACGCGGGAAACGCGTCGGCCGCCGACGCAACAGCATCGTCGACCTCGGTCGCGCTCGCGAACCCGACCTCGGCCTGCTGTTGGCCCGTCGCCGGGTCGTACACGGGACCGCTGCGCCCGGACGTAGACGGAGTGCGCTTACCGCCGATCCAATGATCTACCGTTTTCACGAGGTCACCTCAGATACTCACTTTGTCCGCGCCGGACGTACTGACCGTGGCCCTTCTTGCCGACATAGGCGTTGTTCTGCACCACGACCGTGCCGCGCGACAACACGGTGTCGACCTTGCCTTGGATCGTCGTTCCCTCGTAGGCCGAGTAGTCCATGTTCATGTGGTGCGAGTTCACGCTGATCGTCGTTGTCTCGTTCGGGTCGTACACGACGATGTCGGCATCGGCGCCCGGTGCGATCACACCCTTGCGCGACAGCCCGAACATGCGCGCCGGTGTGGTCGAGCACAGCTCGACCCAGCGCGGCAACGAGATGTGCCCGTCGACGACTCCTTGGTAGATGAGATCCATGCGATGCTCGACGCCGCCGATGCCGTTCGGGATCGCCGAGAAGTTCGCGAGTCCGAGCTCTTTCTGCTCCTTGAAGCAGAACGGGCAGTGGTCGGTGCTCACCACCGAGAGGTCGTCGGTGCGCAGGTAGCGCCACAGTTCGTCCTGGTGGCCTTCCTCGCGCGACCGCAGTGGCGTGGAACACACGTACTTCGCGCCCTCGAACCCTGGTGCGCTGAGGTGCTCTTCGAGTGAGAGGTACAGGTACTGCGGGCACGTCTCGCCGAACACGTTCCAGCCTTCGTCGCGCGCCTGCGCGACCGCCGACACGGCCTGCTTGGCCGACATGTGCACGATGTACAGCGGCGCCTTCGCGAGCCGCGCCAGCATGATCGCCCGGTGCGTTGCCTCCGCCTCGGTCTCCCACGGCCGGGTGGTGCCGTGGAACCTCGGGTCGGTGTCGCCGCGCGCGAGCGCCTGGGCGACGAGTACGTCGATGGCGATGCCGTTCTCGGCGTGCATCATGATCATCGAGCCGTTGTCGGCCGCGGTCTGCATCGCGCGGAGGATCTGCCCGTCGTCCGAGTAGAAGACGCCGGGGTACGCCATGAACAGCTTGAAGCTCGTGATCCCTTCGGCGCACAGCTCGTCCATCGCCTTGAGCGACTCGTCGTCGACGCCGCCGATGATCTGGTGGAACGCGTAGTCGATCGCGCACTGGCCGTCGGCCTTGCGATGCCACTCGGCGAGGGAGTCCTGCACGCGTTCGCCGGTGCGCTGCACGGCGAAGTCGATGATCGTGGTGGTGCCGCCCCACGCGGCCGCGCGCGTGCCCGTCTCGAACGTGTCCGACGCCGACGTGCCGCCGAACGGCAACTCCATGTGTGTGTGGGAGTCGATGCCGCCGGGGATCACGTACTTCCCGATCGCGTCGATCACGGTGTCGGCCGACGCGGCCAGGTTCGACCCGAGTACCGAAGATCCGGGCTCGATCAGCGCGGCGATGCGTTCGCCGTCGACGAGCACGTCGGCGGGCGTCGCTCCGGTCGCGCTCACAACCGTGCCGTTGGTGATGAGCGTGGTCATCGGAGAAGCCCTCCTACGTCGTTACTTCAACGGCTGCAGCCTTCATGATCTCGATCGCTTCGGCAATTTCCGTCTCGGTGACACTCAGCGGCGGCGCGATGCGCAACACGTTGCCGTACAGACCGCCCTTGCCGAGCAGCAGCCCACGCCGGCGGGTGGCCTCCATGAACTCGGTCGCACCCGCGGGCCATGGTTCCGGTCCGCCGGGCCGATCGCCCGTGCCCGGCGCGCACAGTTCGATCGCGAGCATGAGCCCGCGGCCGCGCACCTCGACAATGTACGGGTGCGTGTCGGCGATGCGTTGCAGTGCGTCCTTCAGCACGTACCCCTGCCGTTGCGCGTTGCCCTGGAGGTCGTGCGCGATCAGGTATTCGAGGTTCGCGAGCGCGCCCGCGCACGAGAGGGGATTGCCGCCGAACGTCGAGATGCTGTTGGCAGGCACGCTGTCGAGCACGTCGCCGCGCCCGACGACCGCGCCGAGTGTGACGCCGTTGCCGACGCCCTTGGCGATGGTCATGAGGTCGGGCACGAACCCGTGCGCCTGGTAGCCCCAGAAGTGGTCGCCGGTGCGGCCGAACCCGGTCTGCACCTCGTCTGCGATGAAGAGGATCCCGTACTCGCCGAGCACCTTCTGCATTGCGCCGAAGAACCCGTCGGGCGGTACCGCGAACCCGCCGACTCCCTGGATCGGTTCGGCGATCATGCACGCAACGTCGCCGCTCGTACCCATGTCGATGACGTCGTGCAGGTCCTGCACGCACGCGGCGGTGTACGAACCGTCGTCGAGATCCTTGTACGGGCTGCGCAGCCGGTACCCGCCCTGCACGAAGTTCACGTTCAGACCGGAGATGCTCGTGGGTCGCCACGCGCGGTTGCCCGTGATCGCGATCGCGCTGAACGAACGGCCGTGGTAGCTGTTGCGCAACGCGAGGATCTGGTTGCTGCGCCGGTACGACGTCGCCGCGAGCAACGCCGCCTCGTTGGCCTCGGTGCCCGACGTGGTGACGAACACTTTGGCGTCGGGAATGCCCGAGAGGGCCGACAGCCTCTCCGCGAGCTCGACGAGCGGCCGGCTCAGGTACAGCGTCGACGTGTGCAGCATCTTCCCGGCCTGCTCGCGCAGCGCGTCGACGACTTCCGGTACCGCATGGCCCGAGATCGTCGTGAGGATGCCGCCGAAGAAATCGAGATAGCGGTTGCCGTCGGCGTCCCACACGTGACGGCCGTCGCCGCGCACCAGCTCGATCGGGTTGTCGTAGTAGAGCGCGAGCCAGCTCGGCAGAACCGCCCGGTACCGATCGTGCAACGGGGAGGTCAAGGTTGTACGAGCCGGTCGTACGCGTCGGGCCGGCGGTCTCGGTAGAACGCCCACCGGTTGCGTACTTCGGCGAGCAGCTCCATGTCGAGGTCGCGCACGATCAACTCGGGTTCGTTGCTGTCGGCGACCTCTCCGACGAACTTACCCTCGGGGTCGACGAAGTAGCTCGTGCCGTAGAAGTCGTTGTCGCCGAGGTCCTCGATGCCGACCCGATTGATGGCGCCGATGTAGTACTCGTTCGCCACCGCCGACGCGGGCTGCTCGAGCTTCCAGAGGTACGCCGACAAACCGCGGCTCGTCGCCGACGGGTTGAACACGATCTGCGCGCCATTCAGCCCGAGCGCGCGCCACCCCTCGGGGAAGTGCCGGTCGTAACAGATGTACACGCCGACGCGACCGATCGCGGTGTCGAACACCGGGAACCCGAGATTGCCGGGCCGGAAGTAGAACTTCTCCCAGAAGCCCTGTACCTGCGGGATGTGCGTCTTGCGGTACTTGCCGAGGTACGACCCGTCGGCGTCGACGACGGCCGCGGTGTTGAACAGCACGCCCGGCTGCTCCTCCTCGTACATCGGGAGCACCATGACCGTGCCGAGTTCCTTGGCGAGCGCCTGGAATCGTTCGGTCGTCGGGCCGGGAATCGACTCGGCGTACTCGTAGAACCGCGCGTCCTGCACCTGGCAGAAGTACGGCCCGTAGAAGAGTTCCTGGAAGCAGATGACCCGGGCGCCCTGCTCCGCGGCCTGGCGCGAGTACTCCTCGTGCGCCTTGATCATCGACTCCTTGTCACCCGTCCACGACGTCTGCACCAGCGCTGCACGAACAGTGTTCATGGGGCTTCACCCTCCAGTGCTCGATCACCGGCGGACGTTGGGGGAAGTCCGCACTTCCGGGTTGCGCCTGGCCCATCGATCGCTCCCGAGGTCGGCGGTTCCTCGCCCGCCACAGTACGCGTCCCCACCCGCGCACAAAACCGTCGTGCGTCGATAGGGGGTGAATATTCCCCCCTATCGACGCACGGTGGGGGGGCGGGTGTATGCGGGCGCATATATCGTTTACGCTTCACCGTATGAGCACGACGGACACGATCTGGGTGCGGCGGCCGACGGCGCAGCCCGCGGGTGAGGTGAGTGCGCCGACGTTCCGCCTCGACCGGCCGCTCGCCGGGCTCACGATCGGGCTGCGCACCGACCGGGCGTGGCGCTCGTGGCAGCTGATCTCGAACCTATGGGCCGAGTACCTGGAGCGCGACGGGGCGCAGACACTCGCGGTCGAGACGGGCGCGCAGATCGGCCGGCCCGCCTCGAACGACCGCAAGCACATCGAGGAGTTCGCGGTACAAGTCGACGCCGCGATCGTCGGGCTCGGCACGTGCGGATCGTGCACGACGTTCACCATCAAGGACTCGGTCACGGTCGAAGAGCACCACAAGCCGGTCGTCGCGGTCGTGTGCGACGAGTTCACCGTGCACGCGCACAATGTGAGTCGCCACGTCGGCCACTCCGACATGAAGGTGCTCGTGCTGCCGTATCCGCTCGAAGCTCGACCGACCGACGAACTCGAACAGATCGCCCGCGACTACTACCCGCAGGTCCTCGAGCTGCTCGGCGTGACGACGTGACGCTCTCCACCGAGCGGGTCGAGGTTCCGGCCGACCCGCGCGCGCTGTACGAACGGTCGTTGGAGGAACACTGGAGCGACGGCGTCCCCCAGTTGCCCGCAACCGACGACGCGATCGAGGCGCTGCTCGCGGCCTCGCCGTACCCCGCCGACCACGTCGTCTGCGTCCTGCCGCCGGTGAACGGTGTGGCGACCGTCGAACTTGTCGCGATCAACGCCGCCCTCGCCGGTGTGGAGCCGAAAGCGTTTCCCGTCGTGCTCGCTGCACTCGAAGCGCTGTCCGAACCCGAGTGGAACGCGTTTGGTCTGACGACCACGACGTCGAGCGTGTTCCCGATGCTCGTCGTCAACGGGCCGTGCCGCGACGAGCTGGGCATCGACTACCGCGCGAGCTGCATGGGCGGCGCGGCCGGGCGCGGGTCGATGACCATCGGGCGCGCCGTCGCGCTGTGCATCCGCAACATCGGCGGCCAGCGCGCGGGCGAGACGACGAAGTCGGTGTTCGGCCAGCCCGCCCGAACCGGGTTCTGCATCGGCGAGTGGGAGGAACGGTCACCGTGGCCCTCGCTCGCGCAACGCCGGGGCTTCACGGCCGCCGACGACGTCGTCACCGTGCACGGCGGCAAGGGCACGTTCCCCATGGCCGACATCCACAACGACGACCCGCGCGACCTGCTCTACCTCATCGCCAGGAGCATCGCGTACCCGCTCGCGAACATGTTCCTCGGCAACGTCGAGAACGGCGAAGTCGTCGTGGCGTTCAACCCGATCTGGGCGGAACGGTTCGGCGCCGCGTTCCCCGACGTCGACGACCTCGCCGCGTACCTGCGCGCCAACGCGTGGCAGCCGATCGACCTCTGGCCCGAAGCGAACGCGCAGATGCTGCACAACCGGGGCCGGGTCGACGGCGACGGGCGCGTGCACTTGGTCGAACGACCCGATCAGATCGTGCCGATCGTGTGCGGCGGCTTGGGCAGCCTGCACGCGATCGCACTGCCGAGCTTCGGCGAGAGCACGATGCAGAGCAAGCCCGTCGTGCGCCCGGCATGACGATGGATCGGGAAACGGTTGCGGCGGCCGTCGACGAGCTGGCGGGGTTCCTGCGCGCCGACGGCGCGGACCTGCTGCTCCGTGAGGCGAACCCGAAGACGGCGCGGGTGCACCTCGCGCTCGTGTTCGACGACGTCTCGTGCGAAGACTGCATCCTCCCGCCCGACGAACTGCGCGACACGATCAACGCGGGACTCGCGCGTCGCATCACGGGCGAGTTCGAACTGGTGCTCGACGACCCCCGCCGGGCGCGATGACCCAATGACCCGATGACCCAGACCGAGCCGGTCCCGAGCTGGAGCGCGCTCGCGAGCGTCTACCAGTCGGTGCTGCACGACGTTGTCGCCGCGCTCGACGAGTACGCGGGCATGGACTCCGGAGTGTTCTCTGCGCTCGCGTACCTCGAACGGGCCAAGCCGCGGCACCGCCTGCCGATGGGTGAACTCCAGCGCGCGATGCACCCTCGCTACAGCCAGCCCGGGTTCAGTCGGCTCGTGCAACGCATGGAGGCCGACGGCCTCGTCGAGCGCCGCCGCGACCTCGACGATCGCCGTGCCACAATCGTGGTGACCACTCGCCTCGGCCGCAAGGAGTTCACGGCTGCGAACGAGGTCTACGGAGAAGCGTTGCAAACGTCGTTCGGTCAGTACCTCCGCGACGACGAGCACGCGAGGCTCGCAACGCTGCTCGCGGGTGTCACTTCCCGCCGAGGGCGCGAGCTATAGCGCCGCCCGTCGCGGCCGCGTTCAAGTACGGCTCCGGGTCGTGGCCGCGCGCGCCGTTGTCGACGAGGTGATCTTCGACGCGGTCGCCGAACGTCGTCGCGAGACGAGCCGGCCGCGCGATCTTGTCGGTGACCGCGGCGACGTTCACCCAGGACTCGACTGAACCGGGCCACGCACCCGGACCGGGGTTTTGCGCGAGCACCGACTGCACGAACTCGGCACCGAGCGGTGAACCCAGCGTGACGAGCGTGTGGACCTTCCACTCGGGATGCCGCGACAGCGCGCGGTACGCCACGATCGATCCGAGAGAGTGACCAATGATGACCCGAGTGTCGTCCTTGACGAGCGACGCGACGCGGCCCTGGATGCGATCGCTCAGGTCGGGCATCGTGCTCATCGTCGTGACCATGTCGACCGTCCGGTCGAACAGCGCGCCATCGGCCGCGTCCTTCAACTTGTCGAGGAAGTCGTTCGTCGGCATGTTCGTCAGCGCGTCGGCGACGCCCGCCCGGGTCTGCGCGAACGCCTTGTCGTGCTCCGACTCGGGGTTGCGGCGAAACAAGTCGCCGTAGAAGCAGATCCCGACGTCGCGCTCTTCGATGTTGACGCCGTGGTGCCACAGCCCGTCGCGCAGCGCGGGAACCCAGCGCTGGGCGATCTCGTGCGGCCCCCACAACTCGTTGTACGCGCCGTGCACCATGACGATCCGGGCCATACCGTCCCCACCCCTCGTGATTGAAGCTCGATGGTTGTCTAGCAACCATCCAGCTTCAAACTCGTGCGCGCCACCGTCGGCGAGTTCGCACTCGTGTACGACGCCTCGGTCGGAGGGCGGCGCGCATCTGGCCCCGATGCGCCGGCGCGAGGACCGGTAGCCTGCACCGTCGTCGAGCACCGGCGCTATCGGGGGACAGGGTTGCCGTGGTGAGCGAAGCCGATCACTACGACGTGGTCATCGTCGGTGCCGGGTTTGCCGGCATGTACATGCTCCACCGTGTACGCGGCCTCGGCCTGTCGGTACGCGTGTACGAGGCCGCCGACGGTGTGGGCGGCACGTGGTACTGGAACCGGTACCCGGGCGCGCGGTGCGACGTCGAGAGCATGGAGTACTCGTACGGCTTCGAGAACGAACTCCAGCAGGAATGGGAGTGGACGGAGCGCTACGCCCGCCAGCCCGAGATCCTGCGGTACGCGAATTACGTCGCCGACCGCTTCGATCTCCGCCGCGACGTCCAGTTCTCGGCGCGCGTGTCTTCGGCCGAGTTCGACGAGACAACAAATCGCTGGAACGTCGACACCGACACCGGAGCCGTCACCGCGCAATACCTCATCACCGCGCTGGGCATGTTGTCGTCGTTGAACCGGCCCGACATCAAGGGCGTCGACGCCTTCGCGGGCCCGATGTACCACACCGGCAGCTGGCCCCACGAGGAAGTCGACTTCACCGGCCGGCGCGTTGCCGTCATCGGAACCGGGTCATCCGGTATCCAGTCGATCCCGAAGATCGCGGCGCAGGCGCGCGAACTCTTCGTGTTCCAACGCACCGCGAACTATTCGATCCCGGCGCACAACCGGGTGCTCGACCCCGAGTACGTCGCCGAGATCAAGCGCGAGTATCCCGAGTTCCGGGCCGCGAACCGGCGGCAGGTGGTCGCGTTCGGGGCGCGCCGCCCGAACAACGACCTGTCGGTGTTCGACGTCGACGAGGCCGAACGCGAACGCGTCCTCGAAGAACGCTGGGCCTACGGCGGCCTCACGTTCCTCGGCGCATTCAACGACTTGATGCTCGACCACGACGCGAACGAGGTCGCCGCCGACTTCGTCCGCCGCAAGATCCGCGCCACCGTGAACGACCCCGCGGTCGCCGAGCTGCTGTGCCCGACGTCGAGCATCGGATGCAAGCGGCTGTGCGTCGACACCAACTACTACGAGACGTACAACGAGGAGCACGTCACCCTCGTCGACATCGGCACCAACCCGATCGAGGAGATCACGCCGACGGGCATACGCGTCGCCGGCCACGAGTACGAAGTCGACGACATCGTCTTCGCGACCGGCTTCGACGCGTTCACCGGCTCGCTGCTGCGCATGAACATCCGCGGCCGGGGCGGCCTCCCGCTCGCCGACGCATGGGAGCACGGCCCGGTGACGTACCTCGGGTTGGGGGTCGCGTCGTTCCCGAACCTGTTCGTGCTCACCGGCCCGCTCAGCCCCGCCGCACTGACGAACGTGTTCGTCTCGATAGAACACGATGTCGAGTTCGTTGCCGACTGCATCGCGTACCTGCGCGAGAACGACTACGCGACGATCGAGGCGACCGAGGAAGCGCAGCTCGAATGGTCGATGTTCGTCAACATGGTCGCCGACCTCACCGTGTACCCGAGCTGCGACTCGTGGTACCTCGGCTCGAACATCCCCGGAAAGCCCCGGGTCTTCATGACCATGCTCGGCTTCCCGATCTTCGTCGAACGCTGCAACGACATCGCAGCGAAGGGCTACGAGGGCTTCGCGTTGTCGCGCGCGTAGATCCGGGCCGTGACCGACGACGGTGGAATGAGCGCGACGGCGCACAACGAGGCGCTCTGGGAGCAGAACGCGAAGTGGTGGCAGCGCACGTACTCGGGCGGTGCCGACCCTGAGTACGACGAGCAGATCCTGCCACTGGTCGCCCGCCGTCTCGAAGGAGCGCGGCGCGTGCTCGACATCGGATGCGGCGAGGGTCAGGTCGCGCGCCGCATCGCCGAGGTTGTGGGTGTCGACCCGGCGTGGAGTTGCGGTTCGTGCACCGTCCCCTCAGCCGCTACGTACACACAATGGGCCAAGCCGTCGAACTCATTCCCCGGCTACTGGTCGTGAGCGCCCGCCGCAATCAGGGCTGAATCGATGCGACCGAGCGTTCCTAGGACCCGGTCTCCATGTCGAGTTCGAGCTCAACGAGTTCGACGGCGCCGTCGGGTGCCGGTTGGCCGACGACAGACATGCGCGGCACCAACACGCCGGCCACGATGAGAACCCGGTACTCGGGCCGGCCCGGGATGAGCTGCGGCAGCGCATCGAAACGAGTCGCAAACAGTTCGACGATGCGTAGAAGTTCGAATACCTGGAAGTCGTGAGCCGACGGCTCGCCGTTCGGACCACGTTCGGCCCCGAGTTGGTAATCCAGGTCTGCGAAGAACGTCGCCGTCGCTCGAACCGCGCGACGCGGCAGTGTCACGCCTTGGGTGCGGAGTCAGATGCAGCGATGCGAGCCTCGACCCGGGCCCGGACTTTGGCGAGAAACTCCGCCGGGACGGCACCGAGGTCGGTGACGATGCTTGACGCGAACACCTGATCTTGTTCTTCGGGTGAGAGCCGTTCGAACTCTGCGGCGGTCACGACCTTCGGAGTCACGTCGTTCACCGTATACGCCGGGGCTACTGACCTGCGCCTATCAGAGAGAGCGGGTGACGGGAATCGAACCCGCGTTCTCAGCTTGGGAAGGGATTCGGGCGGCTTTTGCCGAACGGCGCCTTCGCACGTCAGCGGACTGCGCGGACGGCTGTGGACGACCTCGGACGACTGCGGCCGCGCGATGGCCGCGGGATGGCCGCGCGATGGAATTGCGTTGCCTCAGGCTCCGGGCTCGACGCGTTCGATGGTCCCGACCCTGTCGATAGATCGATCGAACGAGGCGACCCGGCTCACACCGGTGCTCTCAGCGCAGGCGACGAGGTAGGCCTCGGCGAAGTCGATGCGCTCCGTTTCGTACACCTCGGTCGCACGAAGCAGCAGCGAGGGGTCGACGGTGACGATTGCCTGCATCGCGAGCAGTGAGCGCATCGCGTCTGCAATCTGATCGCGGGGCGCCTTGTAGAACGACTCGAGCACGTAGACCGTTTCGGCGACGACGAGGTCGGTGAGGAAGAGCTCCGACGCGGCCGCGAGGTAGGCGGTCGCTCGCTTGGCCATCTCGGGCGGGTCGCCGGTGAGGTGACGGACCAGGACGTTGGTGTCGACGAAGGCGCTCAACGACGCTTGAGTGCTCGGGTCGCTCGGATCTTGCGGATGACGTCGTCCCACGATGCGTTGCGCTTGGCGGCGGGGACCCTGATCGTGCCGGCCAGGTCCAGGAAATCTGTCGTGCGCGCCAACACTGCACGGTTGCCCTCGACGCGGAAGACGACATTGTCGCCCTCGACGATCCCGAGCGCTTCCCGCACCGCTTTCGGGACCGTTACCTGCCCCTTCGAGGTCACCTTTGCTGCGATCTCCATACGCACGTCCTTACATCCTTGACTAAGTAAGGGTACACGTTCACCGCGGGGGACCGGAGTGTGGATCGGCAAACGGTGCAGGCGATTCGCCGGCGCGGAGTCACCTGTCGTCGAGCCGGACACCGTGGTCGCGCCTGGAGTCGTCCGGCATCGTGCCGGCGTGACTGCGAGAGCGCACGCCGTGTTAGAGCAGGTTTCGAGTAGGTCGGAAACCGCTGGTCACAGGCCAGATGACCACCTTGAATCACATTGGTCTCATCCAATGCGAAGGGTCCAGTAGGCGCGAGGGTCTTTGCGGCTGTGCCCGATCCACCTGACTATTCGGCGGTTTCGAGAGCGCGCAGCCGGCGCAGAACGAAGGGCCGAGAGCGTCCCGTCGCCTCGACGAGCTCTCCGGTGCTCGCCCGTCCTGCTTGGCGAACGAGTCGGACGAGTTCACGAGCGCCCGGAGGCAGGCGCGATTCGAGTTCGTGATCAACCGGCGTCGACGAGAGCGTGAGGCGCACGCTTCCCGACGTTTGAAAGTACGCCGGGTCGGCGAGGCCGGCGAGCCGCATCTCCTCGAACATCCGCCGGATGCCTTCGCCGAGTTCCTGACCGAAGCTGAGGTCTGCTTGGACCCGAAGCTCTGCAATACAACCGAGCGCCGCCGCGACAGCGAACTCAGAAGTGGAAGCTTCGGCCGCCCGGTCTCAAGGTCCTTCTGCGTGTCCGCTCGATGCGCGTGAGGGCACAGGGATCGCGCCTGCCGAGGGCGCATCGTCAGCCAGTTTCACGGCGGCCCGCGGGGCGCGGCCCTGCTCGCGACAACGCCGAACGCACGTCCACACGCGCTGACCTGCGCCTTCACACGAGAGCGGGTGACGGGAATCGAACCCGCGTTCTCAGCTTGGGAAGCTGATGTTCTGCCGCTGAACTACACCCGCGGAACGGCCTGCGAGGGTACCAGCCGGAAAGGAGTGCGCCGCGGGGGCAAATGAGAGAGCATTCGCGGATGCAGAACCCGCCGGACTACCCCGGGCAGTACCCCCAGCAGCCTCCGCCGCAGTACGGACAGCCATACCAGCCGTACCGGGTGGACCCGACCGCGGTCATGGGCCGGCGCATCGGCGCGTTCCTCATCGACGTCGTCATCGGAACGGTGATCAGCGTGATCATCGTCTTCGCGTCGGCCGAGGCCTACGAGGGCACGCCGTTCCTCGACAACCCGTGCGAGTTCATCGACGACGACGAGTACATCTGCGCGGAGGGCGAAGACGGCGACGTGGTCCTGTTCAAGATTGCCGACCTGACGACGGCCGGGTTCGTCGGGCTCGGCATGTGGTTCGCCAACTCCGTGATTCTCCAGAGCCTGACCGGCGGCACGGTCGGCAAGCTCATGACCGGCGTGCGCGTCGTCGATGCCAACGGCCGGCGGGCGCCCTTCGGCCGGGTGCTTCTCCGCAGCCTGTTCCTGTTGCTCGACTACTCCTTCTGTGTGCTCATCGGGCTCATCACCGCGCTCGTGTCGAGCGGGCACCAACGGGTCGGCGACATGGTGGCCAAGACGTACGTGGTCGCGGCCCCCGACGTCGGGCGCCCGCCGCGCGGAGGCGACGCGGCCGCGCCTCCGGGCGCGCC
>JAWXCJ010000343.1:0-5881 GCA_034408875.1 Actinomycetota bacterium | reverse complement strand
GCTCCGCTGACGCTCTCACTTTCCCGGATCGGCTTGCGCTCCGCCTGCCATCGCCGGTGTGACTTCACCGGTTCGGGCCGGCTCCGCTGACGCTCTCACGCGTCGAAGGCTTCGAGGCGTTGCCGCACGAGGCTCAGGAGCGAAATCGTCGAGAACTGCCGGATGCGTTCGCGGTCGCCCGGCAACCGGAACGACACCGACTCCGTCGGGCGGCCCGGGAGGGCAACGCCGAAGAACACGGTCCCGACCGCGACACCGTCTTGCTCGGCGGGCCCCGCTACGCCCGTGACCGAGATGCCGACGTCGGCGCCGAGCACGCGTTGCGCGCCTTCGGCCATCTCGCGCGCCGCTTCCTCGGTGACGACCGACTCGGCCGTGACACCGAGCACGGAGCGTTTCACGTCGGTCGAGTAGGCGCCGATCGTGCCGCGGAACGAGTCGCTTGCCCCGGGGACACTGACGATCCGTGCTCCGATGAGACCGCCGGTGACCGATTCGGCGACGCCGAGCGTCCAGCCCCGCTTCGCCAAGAGGGCGAGCACCGCGTGTTCCATCGTCTCGTCGTCGACACCGAACACGAGGTGGCCGATGATCGCGCGCAGTTCGACTTCTTCGGCGTCGACGAGCGCGCGCGCCTCGGCCTCGGTCGCGGCCTTGGCCGTGATGCGCACGACCAGTCCTTCGATGCCGCGCGCGAGGAACGCGATCGTCGGGTTGGTCTGGACGTCGACCCGGTGCGCGATCATCTCGGCCAGACCCGACTCCGACTGCCCCCACGTCTTGAGTGAACGCGACACGATGACCGACGCCTCGCCCGAGCGGCGCAGCAAGTCGGGGATGACGTGGGCGCGCACCATCTCCTGCATCTCGTACGGGACGCCGGGCACCGCGTAGATCACTTTCCGGGAGCCCGGCTTGTCGCCGACGGGGCACATCAGGCCGGGCGCCGTACCCATCGGGTTCGGGATCGCGGCACCGCCGACCGGGATGTCGGCCTGGCGCAGGTTGTTCTGGGGCATGTCGCGCAGCCGGGTGCGGAACATGGCGGCGATCGTCTCGGCCAGCTCCATGTCGCGCTCGAGTTCGACACCCATCAGTTCCGCGATCGCGTCACGGGTCAGGTCGTCCTGGGTGGGCCCGAGCCCGCCGCAGATCAGCACCGAGTCGGAACGCGAAAGCATGTCCTGGAGGGCCGCGACGATGCGGGATTGGTTGTCGCCGAGCACGCGGTGCTCGTACGAGTCGATGCCCGATGCCGCGAACTGCTCGCCGATCCACGCACTGTTGGTGTCGACGATCTGTCCGAGGAGCAACTCGGTACCAATGGCCAGAACCTCGCAGCGCATCTAGGTCTCCACCGGCTTCCAGTCGGTCCAGCCCCGGCGCAGGATCTCGAGCCCCGAGACGACGGTGAGCACGACGGCCGCGCCGAGCACGAGATCCTGGAACAGGTACGCGGTTTCGGTGAGTGGGAACACGACGAAGCCGACCGCGCAGTACTGGAGGAACGCCTTGTACTTCCCGAGCCGTTGCGCGGGCAACACGATGCCGCGCCGGCCCGCGAGTGATCGGTAGAGCGAGATGCCGAACTCGCGCACGGCAATCAGCACGACCGGCCACCACGGGAACGCGCCGATGTCGGCAACCACCGCGAGCCCACCCAGCACGATGAACTTGTCGGCGATGGGGTCGAGGAACGCGCCCGACCGCGTTGCGCCGTCGCGGCGGGCCATCCACCCGTCGAGGCTGTCGGAGGCCGTGATACCGAACCACAGCGCCCACGCGAGCCATGACGCGCCCCGGTCGTGGATGACGGCGAGCGTCGGGACCGCGATGGCGATACGAGCGATGGTGACGAGGTTGGCCGGGGTGAGGATCGCGCCCTGCCCGAACCGCCGCGCCTGCGGAACCGTGTTCATGCGGCTACGCCCTCCGGCTGGTCACAAGGCGACCGCTTCGAGGTCGGGTCCTTCGAAGTCAGTGACCCGGGCGCGCACGATCGCGCCGGGGCGGGCGAAATCGGCGGTGAGCCGCACGACACCGTCGATCTCGGGGGCCTCCCGGTGGGTCCGGCCCACGACCACGCCGTCCTCGACGCCGTCGACCAGCACGTCCAGAGTCTGCCCTACCAACGCCGCCCGCGCGCCGTTGGTGATCGGCTCCTGCACTTCGGCGCACTCCCGCAAGCGTTCCGCCACGAGGTCGTCGGGCACGGTGTCGGTGAGGTCGGCCGCGGCGGTGCCGTCCTCGCGCGAGAACGGGAAGAACCCGGCCCAGTCGAGCTGCGCCCGTTCGAGGAATTCCAGGAGCTGTTCGTGGTCGGCTTCGGTCTCACCCGGGAAACCGACGATGAACGACGACCGGAACGTCGCCGCGGGCTCACGGCTGCGGATGTCGTCGATCGTCTTCGCGAACTTCTCGCCGCTCCCCCACCGTTTCATCGCCCGCAGCAACGGCGCCGCCGCGTGCTGGAGCGACAGGTCGAAGTACGGCACGACCGTCGGGAGCTCGAGCATCGTGCCGACGAGCGGGTCGTGCACCTCCGACGGGTAGAGGTACAGCAGCCGGATGCGGGACAGGCCAATCGCCGACAGCGCGTCGAGGCGCGTCAACAACGGCGCGAGTGTCCCGGGCGCGCCGATGTCGCGGCCGTACCACGCCAGGTCCTGCGCGACCAGTACGAGTTCGGCGACACCCTGCTCGACGAGGCCGCGTGCCTCGGCTTCGATCGACTCGGGCGTGCGTGATCGTTGCGACCCCCGGAACGACGGGATGGCGCAGAACGCGCACGCGCGGTCGCAGCCCTCGGCGATCTTGACGTACGCCCACGGCGCGCTCGGCGCGGGCCGAGGCAGTTCGAGCAGGTCGCGCACGCCCGACGGCTTGCGCCGCAACACGATGTCTATGGCTCCCTCACTGCGCCGTCCGTGGCTCCATTGCGTCCGCACGATGTCGCCGAGGGAGCCTTCGCCCCCGAAGCCGACGACTGCGTCGACTTCGGGAAGGGCGCTCGCGAGTTCGTCGCCGTAGCGCTCGGCCATACATCCGGTGACCACCAGCTGGGCGCCGTCGCGCTTCACGTCGGCCAGCGCGAGCACGGTGTCGATGCTCTCCTGGCGGGCGGCCTCGATGAACGCACACGTGTTCACGACGACCAGGTCGGCGTCGCCCGCCTTGTCAGCCGCTACCAGCCCGTCGGCGAGGAGGGAAGCCACGACCTTGTCGGAGTCGACGGCGTTCTTCGGGCAGCCGAGCGTTTCGACGTAGAAGCGCCGGGGAGCAGACACAGCCGGTCATCGTACCGGCGGGATTCTGCGAGACTTCCACAGTGACAAACGACAGCCCATCGGTGTGGTGCCCCTCGTGCGGCGCCGAGTACCGGCCCGGTTCGACTCAATGCGCCGACTGCCGGGTGGCGCTCGTGAGCTACAAGCCTTCGGCGCTCACTTCCGGAGGAGAGGGCGGCAGTGACGAGGAGTCGCTCGTCGAATTGGGCGAGTGGTCGCGGCTCCAAGCCCAGATCCTGAGGCGTCGGCTCGAGAGTGCGGGCGTCGCGGTGATGATCGAATGGTCGAGCACCGAAGGCGACGCGACCGGCGTGCTCATCGTCTCCGACGAGCACAGCGAATTCGCGTGGTCGGTCGTCAACGAGGTGACACCCGAGGAAGAGGAACCCGACACGTCACCGCACGCGTACGTCGCCCGCATCGAGGACCAACTCAGCTCGGCGGCCACACTCCTCGAACAGCTCCGCACCCGCCTCGACTCCCTCGAAGCCGAAGGCAAGCTCTGAGACGCCAAGACCGAGACAAGTGTCACATCTCGCGGGATGTAACCGCGCGACCACGCCGCGGGTCTGAACGGTCTGGAAGGCACGGAGCTTTCCACAACCACCCGGAGGTGGACGATGTACGACTTCGCGATTGTTGCGCTCCTTGCGCTCGCGACCCTCAAGCTCGTGGACTACGTCACTGACGTCATCGCACCGGTACGCAAGTTCCGTTCCCTGCTGACGTTCGTCGTCGCAGTCGGCGCGACCGTGCTGCTCGACTACTCGGTGTTCGCGGGTTGGGGCATCGACATTCGCAACGCCGACATGGGCGCCTGGATCACCGGCTTCATGGTTGCCGGCGTCACAGTCCCGTGGCGGGCCGTGTTCGGCTACCTGACGCACGACCGTGCGGCGAGCGACGAGACGCTCGGCGAGCACACCCAGATCCGCGCCGCGTAACCCAACGCACGCAAACGCAGTAACGAGGGGCGCCCCACGGGGCGCCCCTCTCGCGCGTCCATGTTCCGAAATTGCGCCGTACGACGACCGTTTCGGTCGCCGAGTGACGCAATTTCGGCTGGGGTTACTCGCGCTCGCGCATCTCGTTGAGTTCTTCGGTGCTCATGAGCACGGCGCGGGCCTTGGAACCTTCGGACGGGCCGACGATGCCGCGGCGTTCGAGGAGGTCCATGATGCGACCGGCGCGGGCGAAGCCGACGCGCAGCTTGCGTTGCAGCATGCTCGTGGAACCGAGACCGCTCGTGACGATGAGTTCCATTGCCTCGTCGAGCAGGTCGTCGCCCTCGTCGTCGATGGCGTCGGCGCGGCTGCCGCCGGGGCCGTCGTCGCCCTGCACGCCTTCGATGTAGTTGGGCTGCAAGGTCTGGCGGCGCCAGTGCGCGACGACTTTACGGACGCACTCCTCGTCGACCCACGCGCCCTGAATGCGCTCGCAGCGGCTCGACGACGCGGTCATCATCAGCATGTCGCCCTTGCCGATGAGCTTCTCCGCACCCATCATGTCGAGGATGACGCGGCTGTCGGCGAGCGTGCTCACCGAGAACGCGAGCCGGCTCGGGATGTTGGCCTTGATGACACCGGTGATGACGTCGACCGACGGGCGCTGCGTCGCGATCACGAGGTGGATACCGACAGCGCGGGCCATCTGCGCGAGGCGGCAGATGCTCGTCTCGACGTCGCGGGCCGCGACCATCATGAGGTCGGCGAGCTCGTCGACCACCACGACGATGAACGGCAGGCGTGTGTACCACTTGCCCGTGTCGGGGTCGGGATCGTCCTCGGTGGGCAGCGTGCCCTTGTCGTACATGGCGTTGTAGCCGGTGATGTCGCGCACGCCGGCGTCGGCGAGAAGGTCGTAGCGCATCTCCATCTCGCGCACGGCCCACTCGAGCGCGTTGGCGGCCTTCTTCGGGTTGGTGACCACCTCGGTGAGGAGGTGCGGCACCGAGTTGTACTGGCCCAGCTCGACCCGCTTCGGGTCGACGAGGATGAGGCGCACCTGGTCGGGGGTCGTGCGCATCAGCAGCGACGTGACGATGCTATTGATGCAGCTCGACTTGCCCGCACCGGTCTGGCCCGCGATGAGCAAGTGCGGGAAGGTGGCGAGGTTGGCCATGACCGAGCGACCCTGGATGTCGCGGCCCATGCCGACGTCGAGCGCGTTGGTGGCTTTCTTCGCTTCGTCGGTGGCGAGGATGTCGCCCAATGTCACGAGCGGACGGTTCTTGTTCGGGACTTCGACACCGATGGCGCTGCGGCCGGGGATCGGAGCGAGGATGCGGACATCGTGACTCGCCATTGAGTACGCGATTTCCTTGGCCAGGCTCGTGACCTTGTTGACCTTCACGCCCGGGGCGAGCTCGACCTCGTAGCGCGTGACCGTCGGGCCCACCGTCGCGCCGACGAGGCGGGCGTCGACACCGAACTCGCGCAACGTCGCCTCGAGCACTTCGCCGCCCGCTTCGATCATGCGGGGGTCGACTTCGCGCGACTGGCTGCGCTTCAGCGAAGCGGCGGGCGGGAGCTTCCAGACAACCTTGGGAACGGGCGCGTTGAGGCCCTCGGCCTCGGACTCCTCTTGCTCCTCTT
>JAWXCJ010000342.1:0-6642 GCA_034408875.1 Actinomycetota bacterium | reverse complement strand
CCGTCGTTTCACCTCGTTGCGCTCCCCGAGTGAACGATGTCCGGGCGGTCACACCGGAACGATGTCCTGGCGGGTGTCGACTAGGTTGCGCCGATGCTTAATTGCAGCGGCACCCGAATCTCCGTCGTCGTTGCCGTTGCACTCGCCCTCTCGCTGTTTGCCGCATGCGGCGGCGACGACGATGACGACGTTGCAACCGAGGATGTCGCCGACGACGCGGGCGACGACGCGGGCGACGACGCGGGCGACGCCGGTGGGGTCGACCGGAGCGGTGGGACAACGGACCCGTGCTCGTTGGAGTTGGCGACGACCGACGACATCCGCGCGTTCGTCGACGCGCAGTCCGATTGGGACTTCACGGTGGCCGACGAGCCACGCGACAACCTCTTCACCTGCGACTGGGACCTCGACTTCCCGGGCTACGGCGCGACGTACGTCGGTGTCGGCATCATCACGCCCGAGGAGGCACAGCAACAGCAGGACGCGGCTGCCGATCAGCCCGGCGCCGAGTTGGTCGAGGTCCCCGATCTCGGCGACGAAGCCGTGTACCTCTACCTGTCGGGCGTCGGCGACCTCTTGCACGTGACGGTCGGCGACAAGGTGCTGGTCGTGAACGGTGGCGAGCTCAACTCGTACACGCCGCAGGTAGACGAAGAACCCCAGGTTCCGCTCGCCGCGCTCGCCGAAATCGTCGTGCCGCGCGTCTGAGTCCCGCCCGGTAGCGTCGGCGCGGTGCGAACTGCAACGCGCCTTGCCATCGCGGCCTTGGCTCTCACCGTCTTCGCCGCGTGCGGTGGTGACGACGACGAAGACACCAGTGCGGTCGACGACAGCGAAGACGTCGTCGAGGACGAGCCGATCGCCGAGGAAGAACCTGCCGACGACGTCGCGGACGACGCCGTCGCAGGGGGCGAGGTCGACGCGTGCGCGTTGGTCGCGGAAGCCGATCTCGAGGAGCTGCTCGGCCCGCGCTACGACGGCAGCGGGGTGGCGGTCACCGACCCGACATCGCTCGGGCTCGGGTTGTGCGGCTGGAGTGTCGAGTTCCTCGACGACGGCGGCACCTACGTGAACATCGGAGTCGAGTCACCCGACGACGCCGAGTTCATCCGCCGCGATGCCGACGACATCGACGAGGTCTCCGACATCGGCGACGAAGCCGTGTATTTCTTCGATGCGCTCGCCGGTGGGAACACGCTGCACGTGACCACGGGCGACGACGTCCTCACGGTCTCGTCGGGTCAACTCGGCCACTCGCTCGGCGAAGACAACGAAGTCGACGTCCTCGTCGCGATCGCGGAGTTGGTCCTCCCGAACGTGTGACGTTCAGGAAATCGGGGGAACCGGCTGCGGCGGGGCGCCGCCGACGTACTGCGCGCTGGGCCGGATGAGCCGGTTGTCGGCGGCCTGTTCGAGGATGTGTGTGCACCAGCCGATGACGCGGCTTGCCGCGAACGTCGGCGTGAACAATTCGCGCGGGATGCCGCAGCTGTCCATGACGATGCCGGCGTAGAACTCGACGTTCGTGTAGAGGCGCCGGCCGGGTTTCAGTTCGTCGAGCACCTTGATGGCGGTGGCCTCGATGTGGCGGGCGAGTTCCATCTTCTCGCCGCCGAGGCTGTCGGCGACATCGCGCAGCATGAGCGAGCGCGGGTCGTCGGTTTTGTAGACACGGTGGCCGAAGCCCATGAGCCGGTCGCCGCGTTCGACGGCGTCGCGCAGCCAGCCCTCGGCCCGGTCGGGAGTTCCGATCTCGTCGAGCATCTGGAGCGCTCGGCTCGGCGCACCGCCGTGCAGCGGCCCCGACAGCGCACCGATGCCGCCGACGACCGCGGCGACGAGGTCGGCGCCGGTCGACGTGATGACGCGCGCGGTGAACGTCGACGCGTTGAACCCGTGGTCGATGGTTGAGATGAGGTACTTCTCGACCGCGGCCGCGTGTTCGGCGGTCGGGACGTCGCCTTGCATCATGTAGAGATAGTTGGCGGCGTACGCGAGGTCGTCGCGCGGTTCGATGGGTTCCAACCCCTGGCGCAGGCGCCACAACGCGGTGATGAGCGTGGGGACGACCGCGCATGTCGCGAGCGCGTTGTCGTACAGCTCGGCGCGGTCGATGTCGTGCGACGCACGGAACCCCTCGGCGGTTCCGAACTGCGACAGCGACGTGCGCAGCGCGTCGAGGGGAACGAATGCCTTGCCGGCCTTGGCGATCGCGGGGAGCACCTCGCGCACGTCGGCCGGAATCGTGCGGCGGGGCCGCGTGTGCGCAGCGAACGCCTCGCGCTCGGCGAGTGTCTCGGGCAGTCTCCCTTCGAACAGCAACTGCCAGATGTCCTCGATGGGCCGCGCCTTGGCCAGGTCGACGGCGCTGTACTGGCGGTAGTGGTAGAAGCCTTCGAGGCCGCGCACGTCGCCGACGGTGGTCTCGGCGACGACGACACCTTCGAGCCCCTTCGGCACCTCGTGGGCCTGGGCATCGGCGGGTTGGATCATCGCGATGCGCATGAGGTCGCGCATCGACACGATGCCGACCAGGCGACCGTCGTCGACGACGGGGATGTGCCGGTATCCGTGCTCGGACAGTGTCGCGAACGCGCGGCGCGCTTCGACGCCCGACCCGATGGTGTCGGGGTCGGCCGTCATCCACTCCGAGACTTTCGCGGTCGACGCGTCGGACCCCGCGGCGGCGATGCGGATCATGTCGCGTTCGGTGAGGATGCCGATCGCGCGTTCGTCGTGGTCGGTGACGACGACGGAACCGACGCGTCGTTCGCGCATCACCGTCGCCGCGTCGGCGACGGTGTCGGCGGGCCGAACGGTCGTCACCGGACGGCTCATGATGTCGCCTACCGTGCGTTCCTTCGGTGTCGTCGGCATGGGCCCGAGTCTATTTCCCAGGCCGGTGCGCCGTGTCTCCCGACGCCCGCGGTGAGCGCGGTTCCGGGCTCGACCAGGCGGATGGTGTCGCCGTCGATGAGCGGCACGGCCCAGCGCCGGCAGAACACGCCGAACACCGCGTTGTCGGCGGCGACGCGCAGGTCGCACCACAGCGCGAGCTCCAAACCACCCGCGACCGCGTGGCCCTCTACCGCAGCGATGACCGGCTTCGACAGCACCATGCGGGTCGGGCCCATCGGTCCGTCGCCGTCGCGGAGCGCCCGGCTACCGGTCCCGCCGGCGACAGCTTTGAGGTCGGCGCCCGCGCAGAACGTGTTGTTCGCACCCGTGAGAATGGCGACCGACTGTGTGTCGTCCCCGTCGAAGGCGCGGAACGCGTCGGCGAGCAGTTCCGCGGTCGGTCGGTCGACCGCATTGCGGACTTCGGGCCGGTTGATCGTGACGATCGTGACCGGACCTTCGGTCTCCACCGTGATGTTGCTCATGCCGGGTCCCTCCGCGCCTCCAAGTGCGCGCGCTCGTTCAAGGACGTTACCGACCTGACGCCCGCGCGCGACGCCGCGAGGCGCGAGATCGACGTGTACATCGGGTCGAACCACAACGGCCGGTCCAGGTTGATGACCGAGCCCATCGCCACGTTGATGACGCCGCCGTGGCACACCGCGACGACGTTCTTCCCGGGGTAGCGGGCGACGATGTCGTCGATCGCCGTGGTCACGCGGGTGACGAACGCGTCGGGTTCTTCGCCGCCGAAGTCGGTCCAGCGGCCCTCGACCATGGCGGTCCAGCGTTCGTCCTTGGTCGCGCGCAGTTCTTCCATCGGGATGTAGTGGTCGGACTGCACGTCGTACTCGACGAGCCCGTCGACGACTTCGATGGTGAGGCCGTGCGCGCGTGCCACGGGTTCCGCGGTTTCGATGGCGCGCCGTTGCGGGCTCGACAACACCGCGTCGACGTGTTCGTGGGCCAGCCAGTCGGCGACCCGTTGCGCCTGCTCGCGCCCGCGTTCGGTGAGCGACGGGTTGGCGGGGACACCGGTGCCCGACTCGATGCGTTCCGGTTCGGCGTGACGGACCCAGAGAATGTTCACGTCAGATCAAATCCCAAGGTCGTTGCGAGTTCGGCAAGGGCGATGTCGGGGTCGGTCACCTTGATGGTGGTCATGCCGAGGGCGCGGGCGGGCTTGAGGTTGATGCCGAGGTCGTCGAGGAACACCGCATCGGTGGCGTCGACACCGAGGCGGCTCAGCGTCAGTTCGTAGATCTGCGGGTCGGGTTTGCGCAACCCCTCGACCGCCGATTCGACGACGACATCGAACGCGAGGCCGGCGTGGGCGCCGAACCGGGGGTGGTCGCTCGGTGTCGCCCAGTTGTTCGTGAGCGCGGCGATCAGCAGGCCTTCTTCCCTGATGCGTTCGATGGCCCGCGTCATGGCCGGGCGGGGTCCGAACGCGGAACCCATCGACGTCATGAGCCGCCGCGCGTCGAGGGTGAATCCGGAGTCGGTTGCTTCGGCTTCGAGCGCGGCCGCGAACTCGTCCATCGACAGCTCGCTCTTTTCGAACGCGGCCCACGCACCGGTTTCGCTGCTCGTACGGATGAGCGCGCGCACGGTTCCCGGGTCGAGACCGTGCCCGTCGTCGTAGCGATCGAATGCCTCGAACGGCGACGGGAACACGACCCCGCCGAGGTCGAAGATCACGGCGCTGTAGTCGGGCATCAGGGCGCGAGGAGGACGCCGGGGTTGAGGATCCCGGCCGGGTCGAGTGCGCGCTTGGCCGCGCCGAGTGCAGCGGCGAACACGTCGGGACGTTGGTGTTCGTACCACGGTTGATGGTCGCGACCGACGGCGTGGTGGTGCGTGATCGTGCCGCCGTTCGCGATGAGCGCGTCGGAAGCCGCGGCCTTGATCGCTTCCCACTGCTTCAGTTGTTCTCCGGCACGACCCGGCGCGAGCACGGTGAAGTAGGGCGCGGCACCGTCGGGATACACGTGCGTGAATCGGCAGGTGACGAACGCGGGCGCGGCGTCGACGGCTTGGGCGGTCTCGGTGACTGCCTTCGTGACTTCGGCGTGCAGGGTCGGGAACCGGTCCCAGGTGCACGCGGTCTCGAACGTCTCGCTGATGACGCCGAGGCTGACGAGCGCGTCGCGTGTGTACGGCGCGCGGATGAACGCGTTGCGCCAGTTCTCGGCTGCACCTTCCCGTTTCTCCGTGCCGGCGCGCTGCTCGACGTTGCCACCGAGATCGCGCAGACATTCGACGGAACGGGCCAGCCACGCGTCGAGCGGATGGTCGGCCGACTCGAACGCGACGATGAGGATCGCCTTCCCCGAGTCGTCGGTTCCGGTGAGCAGTGCTTCGGCCGGGTCGAGGAGGCGGCAGTTCGCCGGGTTGAGCCCCGACTGCGCGATGGCGCGGGCGGCTTGTGCTCCGGCTTCGAAGGTGTCGAACTTCGCGGTAGCGCCGGCGCGGAACGTCGGACGGTCCTGGAGTCGCATCCACGCTTCCGTGATGACGCCGAGGATGCCTTCCGAACCGAGCAACATGCGATCGGGTGATGGACCCGCACCCGAGCCCGGCAGCCGCCGGCTCTCCCAGATGCCTTTGGGTGTCGTCGCGCGGATCGACTCGACGAAGTCGTCGATGTGCGTGTGCAGCGTCGCGTAGTGCCCGCCCGAACGGGTTGCGAGCCAGCCGCCGAGTGTCGAGAACTCGAACGACTGCGGGTAGTGCCGCAGCGTGAGGTCGTGCGTGCGCAGTTCGTCTTCGAGTGCGGGCCCGTAGATGCCGGCCTGGATGCGCGCCGCGCGCGACGTGCGGTCGATCTCGAGCACCTGGTCGAGGTTCCGCAAATCAATGCTGACGACACCGCGGTAGTCGTCACCGACGTTGCACTCGACACCACCGACGACGGATGACCCGCCGCCGTAGGGAATCGCGGCGATGTTCGCGTCGGTGCACCAGTCGAGCAGCGCGGTGACGTCGGCTTCGTCGCGGGGGAGCGCGACGACATCGGGCGGATGCGTGAAGTCGCGCTGCAACGCGCGCCAGATGTCGCGGAATGACTTCCCGTAGGTGTGCGCCGCGCGTTCGAACGGCTCGGTGGTGCAGATGGACTCGAGTGTCGGCGGTGGTGCAATGCGCGGTGCGCGCAGCTCGAGCTCGTCGACGGTCGGCGGCGCGATCGGCGCGGGCACCTCGACCCCGAACCGCTCGCTGATAGTGGCGCCCAGCCGGACCGTCTGCTCCCGGGTCGGTCCCTCGCCCTCGACCCCCCACCCCCAGAACCGCCGCGTGCCCGTCATGCCGCGGGGAGGCTAACTGACGATCCGCAGGACATCATTCCGCTCTGAATCTATTGGACGGAAAGACCGAAAACCCTTGTAAAATAGGGCTAGATTCACTATGATACGAACGTATGTACCCCTCCTGCGAGGACCCGCTCGACGAGCTCGAAACGGCACTCGAGAAGGTCCTCGTGTCCGACCACACCCACGACTTGTCCCGGCTGCGGAAGGTCCTCGACCGCGGCGAAGTCGTCTGGTTGCGGGCGGTCGGTGCCGCGGCTCGGGCCGGTGAGCTGAACACCAGTCCAAGGCGGGGTCCCGCCGCGGAACTGGCCGACCGGGCCCGCATGACCCCCACCGCGGCGGGGCGTGACCTTTCCGCCGCCCGGCGCCTCGACGACTTTCCCGTGCTCGCCGGCGCGTTCGTCGCCGGTGACGTTCGCCGCGACCACGT
>JAWXCJ010000341.1:0-4660 GCA_034408875.1 Actinomycetota bacterium | reverse complement strand
CTGCCCCACCGGCGTCATCATCCTCGGCAAAGTCACCGATCAATGGGCCGACGGCGACCCCAACGTACGCACCAACCGACACGGCTACGCCTACGGCGTGCGGTTCTAGGTGCAGGAGTCGGTCTGGGACTATCCCCGGCCGCCACGGTTGGAGCGCACCGACGCGCACCTTGTCGTCGTGCTCGGTGGCGTGACGATCGCGGACACGCGCGCCGCGTACCGCGTGCTCGAGACGAGCCACCCACCGAACTACTACTTCCCGCCCGGCGACCTGCTCGACGGCGCGGTCGAGGCAAGCGGCGGCACGTCGTTCTGCGAGTTCAAGGGCCGGGCGTCGTACTGGACCGTGCGGGGCGGCGACCGTGCGGAGGAGAATGCGGCCTGGTCGTATGTGACGCCGAGTCCGGCCTTCGGAATGATCCAGGACCATCTCGCGTTCTATCCGGGGCGCATGGACGCGTGCTACGTCGACGACGAGCTGGTGACGCCGCAGGAAGGCGGCTTCTACGGTGGGTGGATCACGTCGAATCTGGTCGGCCCGTTCAAGGGTCCGCCCGGCACACGAGGTTGGTGAACATGGCTGCCATCGACATTCGTCGGGCCGATACTCGTTTTCACACCGAGATTGGCTGGCTCGACTCGTGGCACAGCTTCAGCTTCGGCGAGCACGACGACCCGGGTAACACGCATCACGGGTTGCTGCGCGTCCTCAACGACGACATCGTCACTGCCGGCAGCGGGTTCGGGATGCACGGGCACCGCGACATGGAGATCGTCACGTGGGTGCTCGAAGGCGCGCTCGAGCATCAGGACAGCGAAGGCCATCACGGCGTCATCACTCCCGGCGTCGCGCAACGCATGAGCGCGGGCACCGGGATTCGTCACTCGGAGATGAACGCGAGCAAGCACGAGCGCGTGCGCCTGTTGCAGATGTGGGTGCCGCCCGACCGGAGCGTCGCACCCGGCTACGAGCAGGTCGACATTTCTTCGCGCCTCGATGGAAAGTCGCTGGTTCCGCTGGCGTCGGGCCGCGAGGCCGACGCGGGTGTGCAGATCCACCAGCGCGACGCGACGTTGTGGGTCGGTCCGTTGGATTCGCTCGTCACCGTGAAAGTGCCCGACGCGCCGTACGTGCACGTGTTCGTGGCGCGGGGTTCCGCGACACTCGGTTCCGACGATTTGGGCCCCGGCGACGCGGTCCGCCTGACCGACGCGGGGACGCTCGATCTGACCGCCGGCGCCGACGGTGCCGAACTCGTGGTGTGGGAGATGCACACGGCGCTCGCGTGAGGTTCACGGGCCCCTCACAATCGGGCCCGAGAACATGGCCGCGGTCGAGCACTACATGCGCCGCGCCGACACACCGGCCGTACTCGACCCGAGCCAACCCAAAGGCCTCGTGTACCGGGTCGACGGTGACGTGGCGGTGCTGCACGTGGGGCTGTTCGACGGCGCGGACCCCTTCGCCCACGACTTCCCGCAGGCCCTGGGCGACGGCTACGACCGCGACGACCCACTCCCCTTCCTCTAGAGACTTCGCGGATCCCTAACAATCTCCTCACGTTTGCGGCCGATCATGTACCTGTGGGTCTCATCCGCCGCCTGGCGACCATCGGATTCGGAGTCGCGGGGTTGACCCTTGCCGCGGCCGGCTCGGTTCTCGCGCTCCAGGGCGAACCGTCCCCGCCCGTCGCCACCGAACCATTCGTCGTCGAGATCGTGACCACTGCGACCGCACCAACGGTCAACGCCGACACCTTTTTCGCCGCGGTGAAGGAAGGGTCGGCCCGGTTCGAGGACGTAGACGTTGCGATCGCCGAGGGCTACGTGATGAACGAGCGCGCCGCGAGCATGCCGGGCAAGAACAAGCACTACCGGCTACGGGGCGCCAACCCGGGCGTCCTCGACCCGACGCAACCCGAAGGGCTCGTCTACCGCATCGACGGCGACACGGCCCAGTTGCTCGGCGTCGTGTTCGTCGAGCGCGACGACGCCAACCGCGAGCAGCCCGGCGGCCCCATCACCCAGTGGCACGACCACTCCGAACAGAGTGGCAACGAGAACGCGCCCAACATGATGCACGTCTGGACCTACGAAGGCGCCGACCCCTTCGCCCACACGTACCGCGAATCCCGCCCGACGACCTGAGGCTACGGCTACTTCACGAAGCGGGACGTGCGGCGGTCGGCCAGGACCTTGCCGCCGGTCTGGCACGTGGGGCAGTAGACGACCTCGTGCGACTCGTAGGAGATGCGTTTGAGGTCGTCGGTGCACACGGGACACGGGAGGCCGACCTTGCCGTGCACGGTGAAGTGCTCTCCGAGCTTGTTCTGCGACAGGCCGCCCTCGCGATTGCGCTCGCGTTCGAGGCCGTCGGCGAGCACGTACTGGAGCGCTTCGATCAACCGCTCGCGCTCGTCGGGCTTCAGCGACTTCACACTCGTATAGGGCGACAGCTTGGCCCGGTGCAATGCGTCGTCGGCGTAGCCGCGGCCGACACCGGCGACGGTGCGCTGGTCGCGCAAGACGGTGTGCACGCGCCGGCCGTCGGCGGACTCGCGGAGCCACTGCGCGAACTCGGCACTCGTCGCTTCGGGGCCGAGTTTCGCGAGCGGGCCCTCGTCGCCCGCGCGCACGACCCACCAACCCGCCTTGCGTTCGGTACCGAACTCACGGATGAGCACGGCGCGATCGTCGGAAAACTTCCACCGCACGACCGATCCCTTGGGCTTCGTGGCCTTGGGCGGCGACTCGATGTCGAGCCGACCGGCCTGCGACAGGTGGAACATCACCTGGAGATCACCCGAGTAGTGCATGATCACGTACTTGGCCCGCCGGTCGACGCGTTCGAGCGTCTGACCGACAAGCGCTTCGGCGGGCGGGTCGAACGTCTTCAACCCGGTGAACCCGAGCGGCGAGTAGCCCTCGAAGGTTGCGCCCTGGAACTCGGCTTCGAGGCGCTCGGCGAGCGCCTGCATCTGTGGAGCCTCAGGCATCTTTTCCGCTCTTGGCGCTACGCGCCGGGCCGCTCGGACCCCGGTTCACTGCTCGGCAGTCGTGCATGCGTCGTGCCTGAGCGTTCCTTACGACTGGCCCACCGTGCGCCTCGCGACGCTCACCTCAGCCTCTCATCGTAGGTCTTGGCGCCCTGGGTCCAGTCGGGCCCGTTGCCCCAGTTCTCGCGGGTGCGCCTGGTCTTGTGGTCGGGGTCGAACTCCTTGCACGCCCGCGCGTACTGCTTCAACGTCGCGGTGCCGGCGGGGAGCGACCAGAAGTCTTCCTCGGTCTTGAACTTCCCGTCGCCGCCGTACTCGACCACGGTGATGCCGGGAAAGTCGATCGGGTCGGCACCCGGTTCGGGGTTGTCTCGCCGGTTCTGCATGTAGACGACTACCCGGCCTGCGTCCGCGTCGACCGTGTGCCACTCGTACGCGGTGTACAGCTCGCCGTACTCGGCCATGATCGGCTTGATCCACGCGCGCACTTCCTCACGCCCGTTCTTGTCGCCGAGGACGTGCTCGATATACGTCACGTCGTCGGTGAGGCACTCGTCGCACCACGCGTCCCAGTTCTCGTCGACGGCACCCATCCGCCAGTACTTCTGAAACGCAGCTTCAATTTCGTCACGCGTGTACGTCATGGCCGTGACGCTACATCGAGCCATTCTTGCGTCACACACCCGTCCTTACGACACCTCTGTGACGCATGAACGCTTTGGGCTGCGACCCGCCCGGCGTCGCGATACCGGACTCGTAGGCGCTCGTTGGATAGACCCCGGGCCACCGAGCCGAGCACTTCGAACTCGCGCTCGGTCAGCGAGTCGAGGCCGGGGACCTCGCGCGCCGCGCCGGCCGGTTGCTCGACGAACTTCTCGATGAGCCGTTTCGTGATCTTCTCGTGCGTCGGTAGGGGGTGATATTTCCCCCCTACCGACGCACCATGCGTTAGAGGGTGCTGAGGCCGCCGCACACGGGGAGGATTGCTCCGGTGATGTAGGCGGCTTCTTCGCTCAGGAGGAACACCACCGGCGCGGCGATCTCCCACGCGGTGGCTTGGCGGCCGAGCGGTACCGGTGTCTTGGCCCGGCTCGGCCGGCCCTGTGTTGCCATTCGGCCCAGCGGCGTGTCGACGAGTCCTGGTGCGACCACGTTCGCACGGATGCCGCGGCGCGCACCTTCGAACGCGACGTGGCGGCACAACCCGGAGAGCGCGGCCTTGCTCGCGTCGTACGCGGGGATGCGGCTGCCGGCACCGAGGCCGGCGATCGACGAGATGAGCACGATCGCACTGCCGTCGTCCATGACCGGGAGCGCGGCCTGGCACAACAGGAAATGCGCGCGCAGGTTGACAGCCATCACATCGTCCCACTGCTCGGCAGTGGTGCCCTTGAGCCACATGCCGCCGCCGACGCCGACGTTGCACACGAGTGCGTCGAGTCCGCCCAACGCGTCGGCCGCTTCGCGCACCATGCCCGCGCACGACGCTTCGAAGCGAACGTCGCCCACGACGACGGCCGATTGTGCGCCCTCGGCCTCGACCAGTCGCGCGGTTTCTTCGGCCGCCTCCGCGGAGATGTCGGCGCACGCGACGGCCGCTCCTGCCCGCGCCGCCAGCACTGCGATGGCACGCCCGTTGCCGACGGGTGCGTCGGGGTCGTCGG
>JAWXCJ010000340.1:0-22686 GCA_034408875.1 Actinomycetota bacterium | reverse complement strand
GGTCACGATGCTCACGGCCGCGGGCCGGCGCACCATTGCGGTGCGGGTCGACATGAACCGGGGCGACCTGCGCCCGCCCCTCGCGGGCCGGCCCGCGAGCCTCGTGTTCCGCAACGGCGAGTTCGAGCTGTCGGCCGCCGACGTCGAGCGCGAGCCCGACGACTTCTAGGAGCTCTCGAGTCGCGATCCGGGCGGTTGCCGCACCGCGGTCGACTCGACGAGCAACGACTGGGCGGCACGCCCGATCGGCCACCGCGCTGCGATGCAAGTGGACCGTCACCTCGGCGTTGATACCGGTGGCTTTCGTGAACCGCAGCGGGCTTCTGACCCAGCTTCCATCCAGTTGCCCGACGCGAGCCGCAGGTCCTGAGTGCTCCACATGCCGACGACTTCGCGCGGGCCGAAGTCGAACGGTGCGATCTCTTCCGGGAGAATGGGCGCGGGGCGCCATGGCCGCCCGCCGCACCCAACCAACGGGATGCGTCGATAGCCCACACCACGTGTGGGCTATCGACGCATCCTTGGGTGTTCGCGGGTGAGGTACGTGAGGATGGCGGCGCTGGTTTCTTCGGGGCGTTCTTGTTGGGTCCAGTGGCCGCAGTTCTCGATGATGACGCGCTCGAGGTTGGGGACGCGTTCTTCCATGCCTTCACTCAGCGCCGGCGGGAGGACGGGGTCGTCGGCCGCGCAGATCATCAGGCACGGGACCTCGATCTTGTTCTCCGCGATCGACGCGGTGAGCTCCCAGTTGCGGTCGAGGTTTCGGTAGTACTCGATCGGTGGTGTGAGCGCGCCCGCGGGCCGGAACGCTTCCTTGTAGACCTCGAGCACGTCGTCGGGGAACGCATCCGCGTTCTTCACTGTCGCGTTGCGGAACATCATGTCGATGAAGTCGTCGGCGCCCCGCCCCCATGACAACACCCATTCGGCGACGTAGCGATCCTGGAAACCGATGATGTAGATCGGCGTGTCCGGAAAGATCATCCGCAACATCTGCACGGGTGGGATCGGCCCGCGCGGCAGGTCGGGGGTGTTCACACCGATAACCCCCGCGACGCGGTCGGGAAACTGACGCGCCATCGTCCACGCGAGGATGCCGCCCCAGTCGTGACCGGCGACCACGAACTGGTCGTGACCGAGCGCGTCGACCAGGCCCACCAGGGTGCCGTTGATGAACTCGCAGTCGTAGGCGACATCGGGTTTGTCGGAGCGCCCGTAGCCGGGCAGGTCGGGCGCAACGGTGTGGTAGCCCGCGGCGCCGAGCGCCTCTACCTGATGGCGCCACGAGTGCGCGAGTTCGGGAAAGCCGTGCAGCAGCAGCACCAAAGGACCGGCGGGCGGCCCGGCTTCCAGGACGTGAAGACGGATCCCGTTGGTGATCACGTATCGACTGCGCACGTGCGTGACCGTACCCTGGACCGATATGAGTACCACCACCCGTCACATGAGCGACGAAGACGCGCTCATGTGGAACATCGAGAAGGACCCGGTGCTGCGGTCGACGATCGTCGCCGTCGCCACGTTCGCGGAGACACCCGACTGGGAGCGGCTGCGCGATCGCGTCGACCGCGCGTCGCGCGTGATCCCCCGCTTCCGCGATCGCGTGCTCTCACCGCCGATGCGCATCGCGCCGCCGCGGTGGACGACCGAGCCGTCGTTCGATCTCGACTACCACCTGCGCCGGGTGCGGTCGCCCGCGCCGGGCGACGAACAGGCGTTGCTCGCCGTGCTGCGGCCCATCACCGCCGCCGCGTTCGACCGGGCCCGCCCGCTCTGGGAGTTCACCCTCATCGAGGGCCTCGAAGGCGGTCGCGCCGCCCTCGCGATGAAGGTGCACCACTCGGTCACCGACGGCGTCGGCGGCATGGCGCTGCTGACGGAGCTGGTCGACCTCGAACGCGACCCGGTGGCGAACCCCGACGCGGCGATGCCGGCCGTGCCCGCGCCCGAGTCGTTCACCACCACGGCCCTCGTACGCGACTCGTTCGCCCACAACCGCCGCCGCACGGTCGGAATCGTCAGCCGCGTCCCCGGCACGATGATCCGCGGCACCGGCACCGCGTTGCGCGACCCGATCGGCACCATGTCGGAGTTCGTCCGCACTGCCCGCTCGATCGCGCGCACACTGGCTCCCGCCACGGCGCCGCTCTCACCGATCATGCGCAACCGCGGCCTCGCGCGCGAGCTCGCGATGTTCGAAGTCTCGCTCGACGAGTTGCGCCGGGCGGCCAAGGTCGCAGAGGGCAGCGTGAACGACGCGTTCGTCGCCGCGGTCGTCGGTGGTCTGCGCCGGTATCACGAGCGCCACGGGACCGAACTCCACTCGCTGCGCATGACGATGCCGATCAACCTGCGCACGAGCGCCGACGAGAAGGGGGGCAATCGCTTCGCCCCGGCGCGCTTCCCCGTGCCCGCGGGCGCGGCGACTCCTGTCGCGCGCATGCAGAGCGTGCGCGGGCTGGTGAAGGACTGGCGGGCCGAACCCGCGCTCCAGATGACGAGCACACTCGCCGGGATACTCAACCGGTTGCCCACGGCTACGACGACCGCGCTCTTCGGCGGCATGTTGAAGTGCTGCGACTTCGTCGCCACGAACGTTCCCGGTGCGCCGATCCCCGTGTACAGCGCGGGCTCTCGCGTCGACGGGCTCTACGCGTTCGCCCCGACGGCGGGTGCCGCAGTCAACGTGTCGCTGATCTCGCACTGCGACACGTGCTGTATCGGTGTCGTCGTCGACACCACTGCTGTGCCCGACCCCGCCGCCCTCGTCGCGTGCCTGCGCGAGGGTTTTGACGAGGTTCTCGCACAGTCGTAGCCGGTATCGTGAGCAGCCACGCGCAGACCGGGGGGCCGGGCCGTGATTCGCGTTCGCCCAAAGAAATTCGCCTGGAGATACTGGAGATAGAGGACCGGAGGCCGTAGCGGAATGAACGTGAGCACCCCCGAGATCGTCATCCCGGCTGCGCTGCTCCCGAACGACGGGCGGTTCGGGTCGGGGCCGTCGAAGGTGCGCCACGACGCCGTGGCCGCACTCGCCGACGCCGCGCCGAAATACCTCGGTACCAGCCACCGGCACTCGACGGTCCGTTCGGTCGTCGGCCGCATGCGCACGGGCATGGCGTCGCTGTTCGGACTCCCCGACGGCTACGAGGTGCTGCTCGGCAACGGCGGTTCGACCCAGTTCTGGGATGCGGCCGCGTTCGGACTGATCGAACGGCGCAGCTCACACCTCGTGCTCGGCGAGTTCTCGTCGAAGTTCGCGGCGGTGACCCGCAATGCACCGCACCTCGAAGACCCCGAAGTCGTCGAGTCGGAACCCGGCGGCACGCCCGCCCGCCTCGACGTTGTCAACGGCGACGCGTACGCGTACCCACAGAACGAGACGTCGACGGGCGTGACGGTGCCGGTGCACCGGCCGCTCGGCGACGCCCTCGTCCTCGTCGATGCCCTCGTCCTCGTCGACGCGACGTCGGCCGCGGGCGGCATGGCGGTCGACCCGGCCGACTTCGACGCCTACTACTTCGCGCCACAGAAGTGCTTCGCGACCGACGCCGGTATCTGGATCGCGCTGTGTTCACCCGCGGCGATCGCCCGCATCGAGTCGATCCACGCGTCGGGCCGCTGGACGCCCCCGACCCTCGACCTCGCCATCGCGCTCGAGAACTCGCGACTCGACCAGACGTACAACACGCCCGCGCTCGCGACCCTCTTCCTGCTTGCGAATCAGGTCGACTGGATGCTCGCGCAGGGAGGCCTCTCCTGGGCAACCGGCCGCTGCAACACCTCCGCCGGCATCGTGTACGGCTGGGCCGCGACGCACGCACACGCGACGCCGTTCGTGAAAGACGCCGACTACCGCAGCCCGGTCACCGCGACGATCGACTTCGACGACACGGTCGACGCCGCCGCGCTCGCCGCGGTACTCCGTGCGAACGGCATCCTCGACGTCGAGCCGTACCGCAAGCTGGGCCGCAACCAGCTTCGTATCGCGCTCTTCCCCGCGATCGAACCCGAAGACGTGCGGGCGCTGACCGCGTCGATCGACTACGTGCTCGACGTGGTCGGCCCCGGCAAGTCCTGACGCACCGGGCAGCGCAACATCTCGGTGGCATCCGCCTCGTTCAGCGGAACCGAGAAGTATCCACCCTGCATGCGGTCGCAGCCGAGCGTGACCAGAGCCGCGACGTGTTCGATGCTTTCGACACCGTCGGCGGCGATGTCCAAACCCAGCGCGCGCGCGAGGTTGATCACCGCCGCGACGATCGTCGAGCCGTCGTGGTCGATACCGAGCTCGACGACAAACGCGTGATTGATCTTGATGGCGTCGACCGGTAACCGGCGGAGATAGCTGAGCGACGAATAGCCGGCGCCGAAGTCGTCGATGGCAATGCGCACTCCGAGCGCGCGCAGCTCTTCGAGCCGGGCGATGCTCGTCTGCGTGTCGTCCATGAGCACGCTCTCGGAAATCTCGAACGTCAGGTCGGCCGCCCGGGCTCCCGTCTTGCGCAACGCGGCGCGGGTGTCGTCGAGCAGCGACGGATGCGCAAGCTGCCGGGCCGAGATGTTGATCGAGATGCCCGGCGCGTCGTCACGGAAGGTGCGTTGCCACCGGGCGAGCTGTTCGCACGCGTCGTGGATGAGCCGCTTGCCGATCGCGACAACGAGGCCGGTTTCCTCGGCGATCGTCTGGAAATCGTGAGAGCGCTCGGAACCGTGCCGGTCGTCGTCCCAACGGCCGAGCACCTCGAACGCCGCCACCCGGCCCGACGACACGTCGATGATCGGCTGGAAATGCAGACGATGTTCGTCGTCTTCGATCGCCCGGCGCAGCGCGGTTTCGGTCTCGAGCCGGCGCGCGACCGCGGCGCGGAGTTCGTCGTCGAAGATCTCGTACCGGTTCCGGCCCCGGTCCTTGGCCCGGTACGCCGCGGTGTCCGCGTGGCGCAGCAGCGTCGCCGCGTCGACACCGGACTCGGCGACGGCGATGCCAATACTCGCGCCGACGAACACCTCGACGCCGCGTACGCGGAACGGTTGCTCGACGAGGTGCAGGATCCGTTGGGCGACCCGCACGACCTGGCGGGGGTCGGCAAGGTCGGTGCACATGACGACGAACTCGTCCCCGCCGAGCCGGGCCGCCATGTCCGACGCGCGCACTGCGCGCGACAGCCTCCCGGCGAACGACTGGAGCAACTCGTCGCCCGCGGCGTGCCCGAGCGTGTCGTTCACACGCTTGAAGTTGTCGACGTCGATGAACAACACCGCGACGTTGTCGCCTCGGCGCGTCGCGCCGGCCAGCGCTCGTTCGAGACTTTCGAGGAGTGTGTTGCGCTGTGGCAGCCCGGTGAGCGCGTCGTGCGTCGCCTCGTACTCGAGACGTGCTTCGAACTCGCGGCGTTGCGTGACGTCTTCGATCTGCCCGATGAGATAGGTGCGCTCGCGGTCGTCGTCGCGCACGAGCGACAAGCTGACCCGGCACCACGTCCCGTCTTCCCCCGACTCGCCCGGCACGCGGCGACCGAACCGGAGTTCCAGTTGCAGCCGATCGTCCTCGCCCGCGTCGAGCCGCGCGACGTTGGCCTCGTACTCACGGAGGTCGGTGGGGTGCAGCAGCTCGGGAAACGGCGCGCCGATCAGCTCCCACTCGCGGTAGCCGAGCAGTTCGCAGAACGCCGGGTTTACCCGTAGCAACTCACCCTCGCGGGACAGCATGACCATGCCGATGGGCGCGTGTTTCCACGCCTGTTCGAATCGTGTTTGCGCGTCGCGGAACTCGCGCTCGATGCGGCGCCGCTCCAGTGCGGACGACAACACCGGCGCGAACTGGTCGAGGAGCGACAGCGTGGCCGACTGCCACGCGCGTTCGCGGCCGATGAACTCGAGCGCGACGCATCCGACCAGACGACCATCGACGATCAGCGGCGCGAGCGCGCACGACCGGGTGTCCGCCGCGCCGATCGCAGCCGCGTCCGCCGCGAACTCGGGCCGCTCCGCGATGTTGATCACGGTCGTGCGGAGGTCGAGCAGGAGGTCGACGAGGCGCGGCACCAAGTCGAGCGGCACGTTCTGATAGTCGCCCGCGCGGCTCGTGCTCGGGTCACGGCACCACTCGTGGGTGAGTTCGGCGGCCAACCCGTTCTCGCGGACGTGGAACACCGCGGCACGATCGGCATCGGCGAGGTCGGCCAGTGCGGCGAGCGCGTCGACAACGCACGCATCGAGGTCGTGCCGGCCGCGGTCCATGAAGTCGCGTGCGATGACCGCGAGCGTCGACTCCGAGCTGACGTCGGTGAGGTGCAACACGACCCCACCGACACGCGGGTCTTCGACGCGGTTGAGAAACTGCCCGGCAAGGTGCCGCATCCGGCCGCCGGCATGCGCACGGAAGTGCACCGGCACCGCCCGGCCCGGGTGCAGGACGGCTTCGGCGAACGCGGTCTCCAGCACCGTCGTGTCGTCGGGGTGCACCGTGTCGAACAGGGCCGCCGCGCTCGGGCTCAGGTAGCGGGGCACCCCGTCGGCGTCGAGGACCGCGGTGAGCGACGGCGAGAGGGCGACGAGCGCGACGGGGTCCGGGTGCATCCCGACCAACTCCCGACGCCGCGAATCGCCCATCCCGGAAGTGATCGGCGTCTCGGGCGACCCGGTGAACCCCGTTGTCGGGGCACGGAGTCGAGCCGGTGTCCGAATTGCGCGAGGCTGCCCCACCATGTTGTTCCTGCACGAGCTCCACACCGTGGCCGGACGCCACGAGGAAGCCTTCGAGCGGACGTTCCGCGAGGGCTTCATGCCCGAGGTCGCCGAAGACGACGGGGCGCGGCTCCTCTACTTCCTGCGGATCGCCCACGGCACCGGCCGGGCGTACCACGTAGTCACGATCACCGCCCTGCGCGACGGGAACGCGTACGAGCGCCTGGCCGAACGGGTGCAGCGCGGCGACCTGCGGTCGTGGGCCGCCGACACCGACCGCATGCGCCACGAGGTGCGCGGGAAGGTGCTCCTCGCCGTCGAGTGGTCGCCACTCCGGGAGATCGACCTGGCGGCGGTGCCGACCGACGGGCGCGAACACGACCCCGTCCTCTACATGCAGGACAGCGCGTGGCCCTACGAAGGCATGCTCGACACGTACCTCGAGAAGGCACGCACCCACTACGCGCCGAGCCTCGAACAGCAGACCACGCGTTCGCTGCTCACACTGCTCGGCGTGTTCCAGACCGCGATCGGTTCACCCCGGCGGCGCGAAGTCGTGCTGTGGCAACGCGTCGACTACCCCGAGCGGCTGCCCGCGCTGTTCACCCACGAACTCCCCGCGCGCGTGAAGGAACCCGGCACGTGGATGCACGACGCGCTCGAAGTCCGCGACGACTGGCAGAGCCGGTTGTTGCGCAGCGCGAACTGGTCGCCGTTGGGTTAGCTGGCGGGGGCGGGTTCGTCCCAGGCGGTGCCGCCGGCGCGGCCACCGAGTTCGGGACACTCACCGGCGAAGACGCCCCAGCTGCATTCGAAGCCGGGGACGACCCACGCGTGCATCATCCAGATGTTCGTGAGCTCGCGCTTGGTGCCGCCGATCTCGGTGCACTCTTCCTCGGTCATCTCCTCGCCGCCGATGACGACCTGGCCGGCTCCGAAGCAGAGCCCGCCGTTGGCGTTGTGCTGGTGCCAGTGGTCGTTCTTGCCGGCGAAACCTTCGGGCGGTTCCCCGCTCGGTTCGAGGACGAGGTAGCTGAGGCCGACGATCTTGGCGTCGGGCGTCGAACCGTCGTAGAGCAACTCCGAAGGCGCGGTCGGGTCGAACCCGGGCACGAGCGCGATATTCGTGTAGTGCGCACCGATGCACGGCACGTACACGGTCGACTTGTGGTAGCCGCCCGCTTCGGCGTCGGCGACGGTCGGGTACTTTTCGATGACGGTGCGGGCCTGGACCATCTGCTCCTGAAGCGCCTGCATTTCGTCGGCGGTGAGCGGCGTCTGCTTCACCATGCCGCGGCCGCCGTGCTCGCCGATCACTTCTTCGGATCCACCTTCACCGGTACCGACCTGACCGGGTGACGCGGGAGTCGGTGACGCGACCTCGCACGGCGAGTCGCCGGTCGCGGTGCCTTCGATGACGGGACCGTGCGCGTGCTCGCTGGTTTCACCAGTCGCGTCGGCCGCGGTGGCTTCGTCACCGTGGGCGTGCTCCGCCATCTCGTCGGTCGCGGCGGCATCGGCCTCCGCTGTGGCAACTTCTTCGGTCGCGGCCGCGTCGCCGTTCGGTTCACCCAACGCGGTGTTGCTCGCGGCTGCGGCCGTCGCCCCGAGCACGATGACTGCCGCGATCGGCGCACCGACCTGCATGATGCGGCGTCCGACCGTGACGCGTCCCTCGCCGCCGTAGAGGTGCGCACCGACGAGCAACGCAAACAACCCGAGCACAGCGACAGCCATGCCGCCGAAAAACAACGCGTGCGCGAAGCGGGAAAGGTCGAAGATCCCTTCCTTCGACGCGAGCGTCGGGTCGTCGGCCTGCTGGATCGCGTCGAGCACGATTCCGACCGAGAGTGCGGCGCCGCCGACGGCGACCATCCAGATTCCGACCTTGCGAACGTCCACTCGGTTCCCCCCATTGGAAACACCGCGCACGAAGGTGGTGTGCACGAGCAGTGCAATCTTACGAGTCGCGCACCCCTGCGCAACTGTCAGGTCACACAATTCCCCGCGCGACTCGCCAACGCGGAGGTACGCCGCCATTGGCGCAGCTCGTGGAGGTCGTTGCCGTCGGTGAGATACGCGAACGAGACGCCGGTTTCGGGGTCGGCCCACGCGATCTGACCGGCGGCGCCGTTGTGCCCGAACGCGCCGGCGGAAACGGTGTGACCCATCCCCCGCATATGGGACTTATTGTCAGATCCGGCGACGACCAGCCCCCGGGTGCGGTTGGCCGGCGTCCCCATGTAGTCGGGGAAGGTGTTGCGCACCGCCGTCTTGGCGTCGGCCAGGACCTCCGGCTTCCACAGCCCGGCCCGGTCGTGGAGCAGGGCCTGGTAGTAGCGGGTGAGGTCGCCGGCGGTCGACACTCCACCACCGCCGGGCACACCGACGGCGCGCACGGCGGGCGCGTTCATGTCGATCAGCGCCTGGGGTGTCACCTCGGTGAGCGGCAGTTCGGCGATACCGATGGCCGCCATCAACTCCTCGGCCGACGCGTGCTCGCCGGTGCTGACCAGGTCGTTGATGTCGTCCTGCTCCGCGGCGGGAACACCGACGCGCAGTTTCGTGAGTCCGAGCGGGTCGAGAATGCGCGTCTTGATGAACTCGCGGAAGTCCATGCCCGAGGCCCGTTCGATGAGTTCGGCGAGCACCCAGTGGGCCGACGTCGGGTGGTACTCGAAGCGCGTCCCCGGTTCCCAGTTCGTCCGCCACCGGTCGAAGCGGGCGAGGCGCCGTTCCCGGTCGTCCCAGTCGAGCGCGGCGAACGGCGCGCGGGGGAACCCCGACGTGTGCAGCATCACCTGCTCGACGGTGATCGCGTCCTTGCCGTTCGCCGCGAACTCGGGGATGTACGAGGCGACGGTGCGGTCGACGTCGATCGCGCCCTCGCCGATCAGGATCCACATCGCCCCGGCGACGACCGGCTTCGTCGCCGAGAAGATCGTGTAGCGCGAATCCGGGGCCGCGTCACCGAGCGTCGCCTCGAAGATCACCTCCCCGTCGAGGGCGAGCGCCATCTGACACGAAGGGACGTGCCCCTCGTCGATTTCGCGCTGGGCCCGGGCGAGCAGGTCGGTCAGGGCAGCATCGTTCAAGGTCGGCATGACGGGACGGTAACCCCAGGTCGTTGACCCGGGCCACCTTCGCCCGTACCCTCCGGAGAGCCGACGAGAGGGCCGGGGGATGCGCCGACGCGTGGGATGGCGACTTCTGGCCGTCGCGGGGTTCGCCGGGGCGGTGATGTTGCTGAGCGCTCCACCGGCCGACGCCAAGCTCGACGACCCGTGCTCGGCGTCCGGCGTCGTCGACGGTGAGACCTACGACCCGAAGGTCATGGACGAGGCCGAGGGTCTGCCCGCCAGTGGCGACGTTGCTTGGCAGGGCGCGGTCGACTCGCCGAGCGCACCCACCGAACGCGCGGTCGGCGGCGAGGTCGTCGTCGACCTGCCCGGCGGGATCGGATCCGTGACCGTCGGCAGTTGGGGCGACACGAGCGACGAGTACGCCAAGAACGGTACGTACGAATACGACGTGCCGAGCATCCTCGAAGGCATTCCCATCCCGGTGAGCGGATACCACGAAGAAGAGGGCATCCGCTGCGAGGGCTCGATCACCGTCACGATCGGCGAGAGCGGGATCGGCAGCCCGGCCGCCATTCCCGCGCTCGTCCTCACCGCACTCAGCGCAGTCGGTCTCGTCGTCGCGATTCGGGCAGGCGGATGATGCGCAAACGCGGCCGTCCCGTCCTCGGTGCCATCTCGGGCTTCTTCCTCGGCCTCCTGATCGGTGTCGACCTGTTGATATTCGGCGTCATCGCCCTCGACAGCATCCTGCTGCTCATCCTCCCCCTCGTCGGGTTGCTCATCGGGATCGCGGTGCCGCTCGCCCTGCGCAAGAAGGCGAACCGACCTCAGGAAACGACAACCCCGGCGCTCGACAGCTACGTTCCCCCTCCGCCGGTCGAACCGGCACCACCGGCTGATCCGGCGCCGGAGCCCGCACCGCCCGAGGAGCCCTCGACCTCGGAGTAGTGGGCGCGACGCCCAGGACGAAAGCGTCGCCATGGACTTCAACGACACTGCCGAACAAGCCGCTTGGCGCGAGGAGTACCGCGCCTGGCTCGAGGAGAACGCGCCGAAAGTCGCGGGCGAGGGCTCGGGCGAGTTCACGAGCGCCGACTACATCAAGCGCGCGAAGAAGTGGCAGGCGAAGAAGTACGACGCGGGCTTCGCCAAGATCACGTGGGAACCCGAGTTCGGCGGCCGCGGCGGCACCGGCATGCAGCAGGTGATCTTCGGCCAGGAAGAAGGCAAGCACCACGTGCCCGGCGACGCGTTCGTCATCGGTCTCGGCATGATCGCCCCGACGTTGCGCGCGTGCGGCACCGACGCACAGAAGGAGCGCTACCTCACCAAGCTGCTGCGCGGCGAAGAGATCTGGTGCCAGCTGTTCAGCGAACCGGGCGCGGGGTCCGACGTCGCGTCACTGTCGATGACAGCCGTGCGCGACGGCGACGAGTGGATCCTCAACGGGCAGAAGGTGTGGACCTCGGGTGCGCAGATCGCCGACTACGGCGAAGTCATCTGCCGCACCAACCCCGACGCCGAGAAGCACAAGGGCATCACCGCGTTCATCGTCGACATGAAGGCGCCCGGCGTGACGATCAAGCCGCTCAAGCAGATGAACGGCGGCGCCATGTTCAACGAGGTGTTCTTCGACGACGTCCGCGTGGCGCACGACCATGTGATCGGCGACGTCAACGAAGGTTGGACCGTCGCGATCACGACGCTGATGAACGAGCGGGTGGCCATTGGTTCGGGTGGCGGAGGTGGCGGGCGCGGCAGCGTGCACGACCTGATCGACCTCGCGCAACGACGCGGCGCCGCGGGCGATCCGATCCTCCGACAGGGTCTCGCCCGCCTCTACACGAAGAGCCGCATCTCGAAGTTCCTCGGCATGCGCACGCTCACGGCCGCGGCCCAGGGCAAGGTGCCGGGACCCGAAGGCTCGATCGGCAAGCTGTTCGGTGCGCGCATCTACACCGAGATGGGTGAGCTCGCGCTCGCCATCGTCGGCCCCGCCGGCGTCGCGGGCGGCGCGGGCGGCGACGACTTCCACTGGCACCAACCGCTTCTCGGCGCGCCCGCCGCCCACATCGCGGGCGGTTCCGACGAAGTCATGAAGAACATCATCGGCGAACGCGTCCTCGGCCTCCCCGGCGAGCCCCGCGTCGACAAAGGCATCGCCTGGAAAGAAGTCAGGCGCTAGTACGAGCTCGGAATCGTTCATTTACTAACTCACTACCTCTTAGGTAGGTAGTGAGTAAATGAACAGCGCCGCGCCGCTACCAAGTTGCGCGCACGCCCTCGAAGTGGCCGTTCCAGGTCGGGATCCGTTCGTCGAACGCCTTCCATCGCAACTTCGGAATGACGTCGAGCCGGCGCAACAACAAGGGCGCTCGCAGACGGGTATCGCGGCCGGCGCATCGAGCTTGTCGCCATCGATGAGAACGGCGACGGCGAGTACATCTCCCGGCTCGCCGTTCCACAGCGCGGCCGCGACCCGGTCCGCGCTGAGGCTCGGAGCCGCTACGTGGACGAACGCTTTCTTTGTCACGGGCACGAGTGCCTCGAATCCATTGCGTTCGGCGCGCACCCAGACAGTCGGGAGCGATCGGTCACCCGCCTTCACCTTGTGCGACTGTCCGTCCCAGGAGAACATGGGACCATCGTGCCAGTCAGGGCGTGAGCGCGTCGCCGACCTTTATCGTTCCGGGTTGGGTGACGAGGGCGCCGATGGCGAGGTTGCCGGCGCGGTCCCGGTGGATCGTGCGCAACACGCCGAGGTCACGTTCGATGCCGCCACTCCCGGGAATGGCCGGTTGCGGGCGGGTCACCATGACGCAGCGGTCGACCTGCTTCGTCACGTCAAGCGTCACGTTCCCGACCTGGATCTCCGTGCCCACGAGGTCGTCTTCGCCCGCGCCCGAGAGCAACACGTTGGCGCGGAACCGGCGGGCATCCCACGCCCCGATGGTGGCTTCGGACACGAGCGACACCCGCGTACGCGTGGAGTCGTGGAACGGGCCGGTCGGGCCCTCCCACGAGAACCAGTCGGCGGTGTCCTCGTGCTCGAAGTCGAGCTGCGTCTCGTACGTGCCCGCAACCGTGTTGTCGGCCTTCGCCAGCGACACCGGGCGGCCCAACCACGCCGAGAGCGCACTGTCGTCGGTCGCGACACTGCCGTCGGGCAACGTGATCTGCACCCCGTCGCCTACGAGCGCCGCGGCCGCCAACAGCAACCGGGGTTCGCGCCGAGCAGTCAGCACGAACCCCGTTGCGCGCTCGACAATGCCGAACTCGCGGTCACCCGCCAACCCGTCGGGTGTGACGTCGACCGTGTCGAGCCGCTCGCCCTGGAGTGACTTGACCGGGTACCGCCACAATCCGACGACCTGCATGGATGGAAGTTAGCTGGCGACCTCCGCCGCGACCGGCGTTTCCTCGACCGGCTTCGGCTTCGCGCCTTCGAGCGAGAGACCGTTGCCGTTGTTGAGGGAACGCATGAGCGTCGCCGCGAGCCCGTCGAGCGCACCGCCGCCGTTGCCACCGGTGACGAGCACCTCGGGCACGATCGTGATGCGACCCTCGGCCACCGCGTTCGCGACCGCAACGAGTGCCGTCGCCGCCTGACCGAGCGCACGCGTCTGCGCCTCGAAGCCTTCGGCCCGTGCGAGACCAAGGGCCTCGACCGCCTTGGCTTCGGCGAGACCAATGGCTTCGGTCTTCGACGCTTCGGCCTTACCGGTCAGCTCGACGTACGCAGCTTCACCACGGGCGTGCGCTTCGCGCGCCTGCGCTTCGTTGCTCGAGATGTCGATCGAGACCTGCGACTTGGCCAGTTCGGCCTGCATGTCGGCCGTACCCTTCGCCTTCGCCATTTCGATACGCGCGATCTCGGCCCGTTCCTGCTCGGCGTAGGTGACCTTTTCCTGGTTCGCGATTTCACGCGTGGTCAGCACCTCGACCAGCTCGGCCGGGAACTCGACGTCTTGGATGTAGACGCCGCGTGTCTCGACCTCGTAGGCCGCGAGGTACTCGGTGATCGCCTCGAAGGCACTGAGCTGCACCTGCTGGCGGGTCTCGATGAACCGCACCGCTTCCAAGCTCTGCAGCGTGTTCCGGAAGTGGTTGCCGACCGCCGACTGCAGCACCTCGTTCACGAGGTTCTGCATCGTGCCGACCATCGAGATGACCTTCGGTGCTCGCGTGTCGGGAACGTGGATCTGCACCTGGAGATCGATGCGGAACACGAATCCTTCCCTGCTCTTACCGTCGATCGGCGAGAGCTGCGAGTCGAGGTTGTGCGCCTGCGACACCGCGTGCGCCCAGTTGAGCGTGAGGATCGACGTCGGCACGATCTCCGCCGCGTACACACGCGGGTTGATCGGGTACTTGCCCGTGCGCAACGGCTCCTGCCAGATACCACGGTGTCCGGGCCGCACGATCGAACCGAACTTGAACTCCGTACCGGAAGTGTCGAGCGTCGGCTGACCGACGTACGCCTTGATGACCGCGACCTCACCCTGGTTGATGACGAGCATCGGCACCATTTCGACGCGCACGAGGAACGGGTTCAGCAAGTACGCGCCGTACAACAGCGGGTCATGCTGGAGGCCGATGCGACCACCGGCGTCCAGGAAGCCCTGGAAGTCCTGGTAGTTGTTGTGCAGGACGTTCTTGGAACCGAGCAGCTTCTCGATCAGTTCCGAGTTGTTGGCTTCCTCGTGCTCCATGCGCGCTTCGTCGGCAAAGCCACCGAGCCGGCTCGCGATGTCGCCCGACTCCTGCGGTTCGCCTTCGAGCACGGTGACGATGCCGATCATGTCCTGCGGACCGCGCGGCGCGATCACCATGACTTGGAGTTGTTCGGCCGCGAGCCCGAACGATTCGGGTCGCAGCACTCCGCCGGTCGCTTGCGCGCGCGAGGCGACATCGGACGACACCGACACGCCGTACACCTGGTGCGCGATTACGACCATGAACGCGACGGGGTGGATCGGCATCAGCGTTCCCGGGGGAAGCACCGGCCGTTGCACACCCTTCTGACCCTCGCCGTGCCGGAACGCGTCAAGGTCGGAAAAGTTCGCGAACTCGGGCTTGTAGACCGCGCTCTTCGCACCGATCGGCAACGGCTTGCCGATCTGCGCGATGACGACACCGATCTCGCCCGCCGGCACCTGCACCCACGGGTACTTGCGCACCGCGAAGACCGGCCACAGCTTGAATCGCAGACCCGGCATGAGCATCTCGGCCTGGTAGCCGGCTTCGCCGTGGAACGCGATGGGGTCGTCGTCGACGAGCTTCTTCATCGAGACGCGCTTGGTAACCAACCCGACTTCGGTCGGGCCGATGGTGTTGATCGACAGCAGCGCTGCGAGCGCCGCGAACGCGGCGAACACAACGGCTGCGCCGATGATGACGATGGACACGCTGTCCTCCTGTGGCTGCCACCCGGCAGCCTCTTCGCGCGCTCACCACGTTGGTGAGCGGGCGTCCGGCCACGTCCGTTGCCGAAACGACCAACCTTTGCGGTCGGCCGTGTCCCGACGTCGATGAGACGATACGCCGAGAAAGCAGGGTTGTAAACGGAATTGTCGCTTTCGCGCCGCGGCATCGTCTCGAGGAACGCGGCGCCGCGCGCGTCGAAGGTCGTTTCCTCGGGGGGTGTTCTAGCCCTTCTGCAATTCCTTGGCCATGCCGGACTCTCTTCGCAACGCCGCGTGTCGTGGATGTCGGCACAAGTAACCAACCCGGCTGGTGAAGTCGCGGCCGGTCGCCAGGGTGATGGGACACCTGTCCTCCCCGCGGGGGTATCCCCCTCCTGACCAGGCCCCGGGCGGATGGTCATCCGTTTGTCGCGAGAATCGAGCACAGGTAAACGCTCTCGTTGCCGATCAATGGGCGCGATGTCACCCACCGCGTACTTCCGAGGCTCGGAGCCGCTGGCCCGCTTGACGCGCCTGCACATGGTGAGCACGGCCGCAGACGCGTGCATCGCCGTATCGCTCGCGGGGACGCTCTTCTTCAATCTCCCGACCGACGCGGCCCGGTCGCAGGTGACGCTGTACCTCCTCCTGACACTCGCCCCGTTCGCGATCGTCACCCCGTTTCTTGCGCCCGCGGTCGAACGCGTGGCACGGGCACCGATGCGAGCCATCGCCGGAGCCAGTTGGGCGCGCGCCGGACTGGCACTCGCGATTGCCGCGAACCCTCTGGGACTGCTGCTGCACCCGGCTTCGTTCCTCGTGCTCGTCTTCGGGCGCGGCTACGCGATCACCAAGCGCGCTCTCGTGCCATCGCTCGTGACCGACCCGGCCGAGCTCATGGCTGCGAACGCAAAGCTCTCGCGCGCGGGCACGACCGCCGCGGCCGCCGGCGGACTCACCGGGACCGTGCTGATGTACCTCACCGGCCCGGGCCTCGTGCTCCAGCTCGCCGCGGTGCTGCACGTCGCCGCGGCACTTCTCTCGCGCCGCGTTCCGGTTCCCCCGCCCACTACAAAGGCGGTCGACGCCGACGCTATTTCCGAACGCCCGGCCCGCTCACTGCTCGCGCCCCGACTCGCCATGGGTTCCCTACGCCTGACCACGGGACTCCTCGCGTTCACTGCCGCGTTCACGCTGCAGGGCGCCAACGCGTCGGGTTTCGCGTTCGGCGTTGTCGCCATCACGGTTCCGCTCGGCAGCTTCTCGGGCACCTTCGTGAGCCCGCGGGTGCGGCGCGCCTACACCGACGAACGCACGGTGCTCGGCGCGTGCCTGGCCGCGAGCGCGCTCGTCGTGGCGGGAGGCGCGGCCGGTGGCATCGTCGGAGTCGTCTTCGCACTCCCTGTCGTCGCCCTCGCGTCGAGTGTCGGCCGTCACGCGTACGACAGCATCGTGCAACGCGAGTCTGAACCGCAGGAACGGAACCGGGCGTTCGCACGCGGCGAGGCCGTGCTCCAGATCGCGTGGGTTACCGGCGCACTCGGGCCTACGACGATGATGCTGTCACCGCAGACCACGCAGCTGGTGGCCGCAGCCGTGCTCGCGGTCCTGGCGATCCCGATCTCGGTGCGCGTCAGCGCGCGGCCGAGTGTGCGGACGCGTTCGGCGCCCGCCCCCGCACGCGTCGCTGTCTAGGAGAGCATCCCTCACGCGCCATGAGCGGCGTCGCACAGGCGTTCTTCGCCCTCTTTGATTTGCCCGCCACCGACTCCTTCGAGCGCGGAGAATGGCCCGCACGGGTGGGACTTGATCCAGACGTGCACCATCGGCAGTTGGATTCCCGTGACGAGCGGGGCGTTGCAGGTGCCGTCGGGGTTGGTAAGACCCGCGATGCGCGAATCCGGTGGGGCCGTGAAGCACAGGTTGTTGTGGATATGCCACTGCATGAGGTTGCCGCCGACGTTGGGTGCGTTGTCGAGTGTCGCGCCCGGCTCGAGCATGAACATGGCCGCCGCCAGTTCCTTCTGCCCGGTTGATCGGTTGACCGTGTACACCAGCGACTCGGGATAGTCGGGGTCGAGGATACGACCGTCTCCGATCAGCGATCGGTTGATGTAATGCTCGTAACCGGTTGCGCCGTCGCGAATCGATTGCCAGCCTTCGGCTTCGGCGGTCGCGGGATCGGCCCAGCGCGGCAAGTCGAGCAACGTCGACGCGATGAGGTTCTCGGCCGCGGCCTGCTGGGCGGGTGTGACACCGTCGGTGCCGCTCAGGTCGATCGGCTCGGCGGGGTCGTAGGGCTTCGCTACTGCTTCGACGTGGTCGTCGACGTGGTCGTCGCCGTGGTCGTCGCCGTGGTCGACGGTCGCGTCGGTCGCCGGCGCGTCACCGTGGTCGTCGCCGTGGCCGTCGCCGGCAGCCGCGGCGGTCGCTTCGTTCCCGTGACCGTCGCCGCCCGCCGCGTGCGCGTGGCCGTTCGCGGCCGAGACCATCGCGCTCACGGTTATCGCGGCGATCGCGACCGTCGCGATTGGGAACGCGGTCGGCGAGCTGAGCAGCCGGCGCCCGCGCACCGCGACTGCAATCACACCCAGGACGGACAGCAGGGCCAACGCGACCGCGACGCCGTCGGCCCACTGCACCAACTCGCTCGCCTCGAGTCCGTCGACGAACGAGATACCAGACGTCTTGGCGAGCACCCAGCCGGCGAAGATGGCCGCGTTCCCGACCGCGCCGACCACACCCACCCACCGCTTGCTCGACGTCAGCGCGGCGGCGCCCCAACCGAGTTGGAACGCGGCGACGATCCCGAACGCGAGCACGGCCTGGTCGTGCTCGTTGTGCACACCCATCGCGGCCGCGTGGATCGCGCCGGCTCCGAGCGAGGCGAGGCCGGCCAGGGCAAGTGCACCGGTCTGCACGCCCGTCCGGGCCGCGCGGGCAGTTCTCGGGACTTCGAGCGCGGCCTCCATCAGGCGGGCCTCCTGGCAGTCGTGATGTTCATCGACCCTAAGGTTAATTCACCCGACGTGCAACGCGGTTGCGGCGACGACCGGCCGTCAGCCCGCAAGTGCCGCGACGTCGTCGGCCTCGCGGAGCACGACGCCGGCGGCGATGCGGCGGTTCAACGTCTCGTAACGCTTCGGATCGAGTTCGTGGCCCGCGAGCCGGGAGTCGTCGCGGGCGAACTTGTGGGCCCGGAACACGACAGGAGTCGGACCGAAGAAGCTGGGCAAGATCCACGGACTCACGAACTCCCAGACGATGTCGTGCCCCGGCGTGACCTCGAAGAGCCGACCGCTCGCACCTTCGGTGACGAAGGTGTTTCCGTTGGGCAGTCGTTCGCATCCGCTGACCATGAAGCTGAAGAACGCGACAATCGTGTCGGCGTGGTAGCTCCACACGATCTCGTGCGACTCCGGATCGAGTTCGACGATTCGTGAGAACGAAGGCATGCGGGGCCGATGGCACCCGTTGTCGAACAGCAGGATGTTCCCGTTGTCGAGCTCGGTGGCGTGATGTTGGTGCGACAACTGCTCGGGCCCCCAGCTCCACTTCACCGCGCCACTGTCGGAATCGACGATCGCGATCGTGCTCGTGAGCCGGAAACTCAACAGCCAGTCACCTGTCGCGGTGAGGTCGATCGAGTTGCAGTGCGTCCACTCCTTGTGACTCTCCAACGGGCAGATGCGGTGCTCCTCGAACGACAGGTGCTCCCACGATTTCCATTCGCGCAAGACCGCACCGTCGGGATCGATCTCCTTGATGACATCGGCCCAGGTCCACTCGGGATCGTCCGCGTGCGCGTGACCGCCGACGAGGTTCGGCCGCAAGTCGTCGGGCAGCTTGTCCCAGGCGACGACGAGCGTGTTGCCGTTCGCGAGGCGCCGGCAGTCGTGGTGCATGAACGGATCGCGGTACTCCCACACGACGTTGCTGTCCCAGTCGAGTTCGACGAGCGCGCCCGCGGAGCCGCCGATCCGTTCGGCGCCGTCTGCGTGCTCCGGCGGCAGCGTGTGGGCGAGCAGATGCCCGTTCTCCAGCAAGGAGACGTGGATCACGCCTTCGGGGTGGTACCACGCGTGCACAACTTGACCCTCGTCGTCGAGGAGCAGGGCGTGATGCCCGCGCGCCGAGGCGAAGAGCACGTAGCCGGAGAGAGCGGCCGACTCGTCGCGATAGGTAAGTCCGATCGGGCGGTTGCGAGTCCAAGCCACGGCGCAGCCTCGCGCGTTCGCGCCGCGCGTGTCAGCCTGCCTCTACGAGACCGTTGGCTTGTATGTTGCCCCGGTCGCGGTCCGCGGACCCGAACGACTGACGCTGACACTCACCGCGTTCGCCGGCTCCCGTGCCTGATCCTCCCAGGCCCTTCGACGTGTTCCGATCGCAGGTGACGGCGGCCGGTTCACGTCGGCTCGACGGTTCCGAAGGTCAAACGTACGACGGTTCCGGAATCAGCCGAACGGATCTGCACCAGATCACACAGGTGATTGACGAGCCATACGCCGCGGCCGCCGATTCCCTCTGCGGCCGGGCGTCGCCGCCCGATCATCGGATCGGTGATGCGCCCGTCGTCGTGTATCTCACACACGAACGCCGTACCTTCGGTCCATATCCGGACCGAACCTCGTCCGCCTCCGTGACGAATGCTGTTCGTCGCGAACTCGCTGACGGCAAGCACGATCTCGTCGACCCCGGCCGCGTCGACGTGTGCGACCGCCCGGGCGGTAACGACCTGTCGGAGATGCCCGAGCGATGCGCGGTCGAATGCAAACGTGTCGGTCGGCACCGCAGGTTCGGCGAGGGGCGCGTCGTACGCACTGATGGGGTCGACGTACTCGGCGCTGCGCTGCGCCATCTGCTCGCCGGTGACCCAGGGATGACTTCGGTGCGCTTCGGCGATGACGGATTCGTCGAGCGCGTCGGTGTCGAACGGGCAAAGAATCCAGACTTCGTTCGCGCCGGCGAACGCGAGGTTGATCAGCTCTTCGTGCCGTTGGCATTCGACGAGTTCGGCCGGCGTTCGGCTCGCCCAGATCGGCTCGCCGATCCCACGCGCCCGTTGACCGTCACGCGCGTGCTCGGCGACGAACCGGTCGAACACCGCGATGATGCAGTTGGGGTTGCGGCCGATGCGCTCCACGTCGCCGAATACGACACCGGGCGCCGGGGTGGGAACGTGCTCACGCAGCAACGCAAGTTTGGACGCGGGTACGAGGACGAGGACCGGTTCGCCGTTCGCGACGCCGGCGTCGATGAACGGCACGGTGTGGCGTACGTAATCGCGATCGCCCGCGTAGAAGAGCGCCTCGTGGCGGAAGGCATCGCCATGCCAGTCGAGTTGCTGTTCAGTTGTGCCCACGCGGGCCTCCCGGGCGTTCTTACCCTACGCCCGGGGCTTCAACCGTGAAGGCGAAAATGTCCGGGAGCTAGTCCCTGGGCGCGGTCGACGACGTGTCAGGACGCGGGACCCGAACGATGGAGTACTCGGAAACGAACCGCCGCGCGTCCTTGACCGCCCGCAGCCGACGTTGTTCGAGATAGCACTCGTCCAACTCGCGCTCGAGTGTCTTGAGCCGGGCCTTGTCGGCGGCCGAAGCGTTCGGCTGGGCGAACAGCGTCACGCGTTCAGCGGACAGACGCTCGATGCGACGTTTGAGCTCACCAGATTCGGTGGTGGTGTTCATGGTGAGACCTCCAAGGCCATCATCAGTTGTCGTCCGACGCGCAGACGACGAGTGGGTGGTGCGCGCGCAACGATCGGGCCGCGGCATCGAAGCTGTGTTCGACGCGCGGCAACCGTGCGACGCGGAATTCGGGCTCGTGCAGTCCGAAGACAGCAGCGAGCAAACGCATGACCGGTGACGCATTCGCGAGAGAAACGGAGCCGTGACGAGACGCGACTTCCAGCACCCGCATACCCGCGCCGCATACATGATCGAGGTCCGCGCAGTCGATCACGACGCCACCGTGGCGATCGATGATCGCAGTGAGCTCCGTGCGCAACGCTGCGACGTCGGCGAGGTCGATCGTGTTACGCGGGGTGAATACAGGTACCGGCACGGGCCTCCCTCTCTCTCCTTCACCTGGAAAGAGGCGAGTAGGCCGGGCAGCATCGCTACCTTCGGCTCGGTCTGCGCGTCACTTCCCCAAATTGGGCTTCCCTGCGAGTCATGACCCAAGCAGGTTGATGTCAGCATACCCCCCGACCAGCACCTCCAGATCCGCAGCCTGCGGGTTTGCCGGTACTCTCGTAGGCCACACGAGCGCGAGGAGCATCAGTGACGAAAGCAACCGAGCACGAAGATCAAGTGCTCGCTCTGCGTCGCGAGGGAACGTCGTTCGTGAAAATCGCCGCGGACCTCAAGTGCGACAGCGCCCGCGCCGCCGTATCGGCCTACCGCCGGGCGCTGAAGCGCCGTCCCAAAGCCGAGCAAAAGGACATTCGCAAGCGCGAAGGCGTCCGCTTCGACGCGATGGAGAAGGCCGTCCGCGCCGACAACGATCTCGCTCCCGAGGACGCCGCCAAGCGGTTGGCGAAGATCGAACGACTGCGCGCCGCGTTCGCCTGAAGCGTCGGCGAGGCGCTCTGCCTCACCGGTCAGATCACGTCACGAAGGCAGCTCGGCCGTTTCGAAGAACAGCGGCGCGTTCGTCTCGGCGTCGTAGTACGTGGCGCCGATACGATGCGCGAGCTTCGCTCCCGACGGGGAAGACAAGAGCCAAGAATGCGACTCATGGGCCCACAGTGTGTCGTCAGCCTTGAGGAAGAAGTCGCGGCGATTGTTCGCGTACGCATGCACTTCACGGTCCGAGACACGACACAGATAGCGCATTCGAACCTTCGATCGTCGAAGCAGGGTGGAACCCGGCTCGTAGTGCGCAGTGTATCGCTCGGTCCCGCCCACGCAGAGCGGGCGAATTCGGCGGGGATGTAGCGCGCCGTGCGACTCGTACTCCTCGGCGCGCCGGGATCGGGAAAGGGCACACAAGGCAGCGTCCTTGCGGCGCATTTCGGTGTGCCGCACGTGTCGAGCGGCGAACTGCTGCGCGACCACGTCGCCACTGATACCGAACTCGGGCGCCAGGTTCGGGCGTACCTCGAGCGCGGTGACCTCGTTCCCGATGAACTCGTCCTCGATGTCGTCGGCGACGCCATCGTCGCGGCGTCTTCGTACGGCGGGTATGTCCTCGACGGCTTTCCGCGCACACTCGCACAAGCACAGCGCGCGTTCGATCGGGCCGCGCGCGCGGGAGAGACGGCCGATGCCGTCATCTACCTCGACGTGCCCGACGACGTCGCGCGGGCGCGGCTCGGGTTGCGCGAACAATCGGACCGCACCGACGACGCGGACGAGTCCGCCGTCGAACGGCGGCTCGAGGTCTTCCATGCCGAGACGCTTCCGCTGCTCGGCTTCTACCGCGAACGCGACGTGTTGGTACCGGTCGACGCGGTGCAACCTCCGGCCGCTGTCACGGCCGCGATCCTCGAATCGCTCGAAGCGCTC
>JAWXCJ010000339.1:0-14955 GCA_034408875.1 Actinomycetota bacterium | reverse complement strand
GAGCCCTTCGACCCGCAAGCCGCGACGACGAGCAACCCCGCGCCGTCGCCCGGCAAGCGCAGGGCGTGGCGTCGATTCATGGACGTTGATCGTGCGCCCACGATGACAACCGCCCCCGGCCGTTCTCTGGGAGCGGACTGCGAGTTCCCTGTGAGCGTTGCGCGCTAGTTGACGACGCCGTCGGCGCGGAGCTTTTCGAGCTCCGCGTCGCTGAGCCCCAACTCCGCGCGCAACACCTCGGCGGTGTGTTCGCCAACCGTTGGTGGGTAGCCCTCGGGGCCTTGCGCGACCTTCGTCATCTTCACCGGGTTGCCGGGGACGAGCACGGGGTCGGCGACGCCGTCGGTGCGGGGCACTTCCACGAGCATGTCGCGCATCGCGACGTGCGGGTCGGCGACGATGTCTTCGGGCGTGTTGCACGGACCGGCCGCGATGCCGGCGTTCGCCAGCTCGTGGCACGCCTCGACCTTGCCCTTGGCGGCGGCCCACGTCTCGATCGCGGGGCGGATGACGTCGTCGAGATGCTCGCGCCAGCCTTCGCGTGTCGCGAACCGCGGGTCGGTCAGCCACGACTCGCAGTCGAGGATGCGCGCGAGGCGCTCGAACTGGTGCTCGCGGCCGACCTGCACGATGAACCAGCCGTCGCGGGCGCGGAAGCCGTCCATGATGAGGGGGGCCATGCGGTTGCCGCGCAGGCCCATCGACCAGAAGTTCACGACGAGGTCGGCCATCGCGACCATCGAGTCGTACATCGCGATGTCGACGTACTGCCCCTCGCCCGTGCGGTCGCGGTGGCGGAGCGCGGCGAGCAGGCCGACCGCGCCGAACATCGACGAACCGATGTCGCCGAGCGCTCCGGCCGGACCGACGACGGGCGGGTCGTCGCCGCGCCGCTTGTACTCGTAGAGGCCCGACATCGCTTCCGCGATCGGCGCGTACGCGGGCCAGGTGCCGTAGGGCGAGTCGGTGGTGTTCCCGAACCCGGAGACGCTCAGGTAGATGACACTCGGGTGCACCGCCGCAACCGAGTCGTAGTCGAGGCCGAGCTTCTTCAGCGTGCCGGCCTTGAAGTTCTCGGCGAACGCGTCGAAGTGCGGTGCGAGGGCGAGCACCAACTCGCGGCCCGCGGGCTGCTTGAGGTCGATGCCCACGCTGCGCTTCCCGAGCGCATTGCGCAGGAAGGTCGCGCCCGAGCGGTCGCCCGCGGTGTCGGTCATGAACGGCACCGAGCCCCGGCCCGATTCGCCGTCGCGGGGGTGCTCGACCTTCACCACGTCGGCGCCGAGTCGGGCGAGCAGCATGGTGGCGTAGGGCAGGGCCTGCATCTGTTCGAGGGCCAGGATCCGCACGCCGTCGAGCGGCTTGCCGTAGCGGGCCGCGTCCGCGTTGGAAACATCTCCGAGCTTCATGGCTCCCTCACTGCGCCGTCCGTGGCTCCGCTGCGTCCGCACGGTGTTCCACGACCGGGAGCGTATGACACCGGCGTCATAGACTTCGTCGCCATGCGAGGTGTGATTAGCGCGGCGGGGTACGTGCCGTACCGGCGTCTTCAGCGTTCTGAAATCGCCACGTTCTTCGGTTCGGGGGGCGGTCGAGGTACTCGATCGGTCGCTTCGTACGACGAAGACACCACCACGATGGGCGCCGAAGCGGCCCGCCAGGCATTGGCTTCGACCGACGCCCGACCGACGGCGGTGTGGTTCGCGACCGCCGACCCTGCGTACCTCGAGAAGACCAACGCGACCACCATTCACGCCGCGCTTCGCCTCGACGCCGACGTCACCGCGCTCGACACGGGCTCGGCGGTCCGCTCCGGTGTCGGTTCGTTGCTCGCCGCGTTGCGGAGCCGGGACTCAATTCTCGTCGTCGCTTCCGACATTCGGGTCGGGCTGCCGACGGGCGCCGACGAATCGGCGCAGGGTGACGCGGCCGCCGCGATCCTCGTCGGCGACGACACCGACGGCCCGGTCATCGCCGAATACCTCGGCGGCGCGCAGCGCACTGAGGAGTTCATCGACCGCTGGCGCACACCGGGCGATCCGCGCCCGCGTCAGTGGGAAGAGAAGTTCGGTGAAGTGAAGCTGCTGCCGCTCACGGCCGAAGCGTTCGACGCGGCGCTGAAGGACGCGCAGCTCAACGTCGACCAGGTCGACATCGCGATCGTCACCGGACCGCACACGCGCGCCGTGAAGGGTGCGGCGGGCCGGCTGGGCGTGAAGAAGGTCGCCGACGACCTGGCGAGCGCGGTCGGGCAGTCGGGCACGGCCCATCCGGCACTGTTGCTGGCGAACGCACTCGAACAGGCCGAGCCCGGCCAGGTCATTGCGCTCGTGAGCCTTTCCGACGGTGTCGACGTCGCGCTGTTCCGCACGACCGACGCAATCACGCAGTACCGGTCGGCTCGTCCGGTCGCGCAGCAGGTCGAAAGCTCGGCCGACATTCCGTACGGCAAGTTCCTCATGTGGCGGGGCATGGTGCACGTCGAACCGCCACGCCGCCCGGAACCCGACCGCATTTCGGCATCAGTGTCGGGCCGCAGCGAAGACTGGAAGTACGCGTTCGTCGGGTCACGCGACCGCAGCACCGGTGCGCTGCACCTCCCGCCGCAGCGCGTGTCGCGCGAAGGCGGCGCGCAGGACGAAATGGAAGCGGCGCCGATGGCCGATGTGCGGGGCACGATCGCGACGTTCACGATCGACCGCATCGCGTACTCGCCGAGTCCGCCGATCGTGTTCGCGATCGTCGACTTCGACGGTGGCGGCCGCTTGCCGGTCGAACTGTGCGACGTCGACGCCGACTCGCTCGCAATGGGCCGGCAGGTCGAGATGACGTTCCGCCGGTTGTTCACCGCCGACGGCATCCACAACTACTTTTGGAAGGCACGCCCTGTTCGGGGCTAAGCCCAGACACCGAGAAGGAGCCACATGGCTTCGCACGGCATCAAGGACCAAGTCGCGATCGTCGGAATGGGGTGCACGCCGTTCGGCGAGCACTGGGACAAAGGCGCCGACGACCTCCTGATCGACGCATCGAACGAAGCGTTCGCGTCGGCGGGTGTCGACAAGGAGACGGTCGACGCGTACTGGCTGGGCACCGCGATGTCGGGCATGAGCGGTATGGCGCTCGCCCGCCCGTTGCAGCTCTCGGGCAAGCCGGTCACCCGGGTCGAGAACTTCTGCGCGACCGGTGCGGAAGCGTTGCGCAACGCCGCGTACGCGGTGGCGAGCGGTGCCTACGACGTCGCGATGGCGATCGGCGTCGAGAAGGTCAAGGACAGCGGCTACCAGGGTCTCGTCGGCGCGGCCAAGACCCCGACCGACGGCACCGGCCGCACGCTCACCGCCGCGGCGATGTACGCGATGTGCGCGCCCGCCTACGGCAAGAAGTACGGCGTCAGCGACGAAGAGGTGCGCGAAGCGCTGGCCCGCATCTCGGTCAAGAACCACTACAACGGCGCGCGCAACCCGCGTGCGCAGTTCAAGAAGGAAATCACGGTCGAGACCGTGTGCAACGCGCCGCTCATGGCGGGCAACCTCGGCGTGTACGACTGCTCCGGTGTCGCCGACGGTTCGGCCGCGGCCGTGATCGTGCGGGCGCAAGACGCGCACAAGTACACCGACAACCCGATCTACATCAAGGCCCTGTCGTTCATCGCCGGCAACTGTTCCGGCAACGCCGACCCCGGGTACGACTACACGTGGTTCCCCGAGATCCACGCGTCGGGTCTCGAAGCGTACAAGCAGGCCGGTGTCACCGACCCGCGCGGTCAGATCGCGATGGCCGAAGTGCACGACTGCTTCACGCCTGCCGAACTGCTGATCTACGAAGACCTCGGGTTCGCCGAGCGCGGCACCGCGTGGAAGGAAGTCATCGACGGCACCTTCGACCTCACCGGCGACATTCCGGTGAACCCCGACGGTGGTCTGAAGTCGTTCGGGCACCCGGTCGGTGCGTCGGGTCTGCGCATGGTGTTCGAGTGCTGGACGCAGATGCGCCGCGAGGCAGGGGAGCAGCGCCAGATCAAGACCGACAAGCGCCTCGCCCTCTCGCACAACCTCGGCGGCTACCCGGGTGAAATGGTGAGCTTCGTCGGCATCTACGGTCCCGACCTCGGGTAGGTGGTGCGCGACGCGCTCTGGCATTCGGTATACGAACACGTCGCCGCGCACGCACCGAGCGACGACATCGAGGTCGACGCGCAGAAGCAGATCCTCGCGGCGATGGAACGCCTGCCGTTTCCGCTCGCCGAGGAGGGCGACCGCGTCCATCTGACGGGTTCGGGCATGGTGGTGGGCCCGCGTGGCGTCGTGCTGCATCTGCACAAGCGCATGGGTATCTGGCTGCAACCGGGCGGGCACATCGACCCGGGTGAATCGCCGTGGGATGCGGCCGTGCGCGAGACGCTCGAAGAGACCGGGTTGGTGGCGGCGCATCCGGACGCCGGTCCGAAACTCGTGCACGTCGACGTGCACGACGCCCCCAAGGACCACGTGCACCTTGACTTGCGCTACCTGCTGCACGCACCCGACGAGGACCCCGCACCGCCGCCGGGCGAGAGCCCCGACGCCAAGTGGTTCTCGTGGTACGACGCGATGGATGTCGAGAACGAGTCGTTGCGGCGCGCGTTGCGCGCGGCGCGGATCGCATGAAGCCGACGTTGCCGGAGACGCTCGCGGCCGGGCCGATCGAGCTGCGCCGCCGGCGCGAGGACCACATCGACCCGTTGATGGACGTGATTGCGGCGTCGCTGCCGGAGTTGGCGCAGTTCATGCCGTGGGCGCTGACCATGCCGACACGCGAGGCGGAGGTCGACTTCCTGCGTTCCGACCGCACGGGCCGGGGCTACGCCACCGCGGCCATCCCGCCGAAGCTCGGGTACTCGCTCGCGGCCGAAGTCGACCACCCGATCGAGACGCCGGGCCACACCGGACGTGGCTTCGTATGGGCGCGCGCGAGAGACTGACGCCATGGCGACATTGCGGTTGTGGTCGGACGAGTTGGAAGCGATGCGGCCCGAGGCGCGGGAAGCGGTCGCGCACGGCATGGGGTTCTTCGACAACGCGAGCGCGGACGAGTCGAAGATGACGCAGTCGGAGCGGGTCGCGAGTCACCGCGCGTTGCTGGCGTCGAGCTACGTCACGGTGCCCGAGGCCGAGGAACGCGAGATCGCGGGTGTTCGGTGCCGGGTGTTCCGTCCCGACGGCGCGCCGGTCGCGGTGTACCTCCACTTCCACGGAGGCGGGATGATGGCCGGCGCACCCGAGATGATGGACTACCCAAACCGCGAGATGGCGCGCACCTACGGCGTCGCCGTCATTTCGGTCGACTACCGCAAAGCGCCGGAACACCCGTGGCCCGCGGGCCCCGACGACGGCGTTGCGGTGGCGCAGTGGCTGCTCGAGAACGGCGAGAAGGAATTCGGTACGTCGCGCATCCTGATCGGCGGCGAGTCGGCCGGCGGTTACATGGCCGCGATCACGGGGCTGCGCGTGCGCGACGAACTCGGCGGCATCGATCGGGTCGAGGGGCTCAATCTCGTGTTCGGCGTGTACGACTGGGGCCGCTCGCCGAGTCAGCGGGGCCTGCGCCCGCACGACGGAACCGACATCCTGAGTGTCGACGGCATCGAGTTCTTCACCGACTGCTTCGTGCCCGGCATGACTTCCGAGGAACGGCGGGGGCCGAACATCTCACCGGCGTACGCCGATCTCCGAGGTCTGCCGCCGTGCCTCATGAGCGTCGGCTCGTGTGACCATCTGCTCGACGACACGCTCATGCTCGCGTCGCGGGCGGCGGCCGCGGGCGTCGACGTCGATCTGTTCGTCGCGCCCGAACTCCCGCACGCGTTCATGATGGTCGACTGCGGCATCACCAAGTTGTGGGCCGCACAAACCCATGACTGGTTCGAAACCCGTCTCCGCGCCCGACGATGAGCGAGCCGATCTTTGTGTTCATTCACGGCGGTGCGTCGACGGCGCGGTTCTGGGACCGGCTGCTGCCGTGCGTTTGACGGTCCCGCGTTCGCGGTCGACCTGCCGGGGCGGGCGGGGAAGCCGGCCTACCCGATGACACTCACCGTCGACGAGTGTGTCGCCTCCGCGATCGTCGACGTGAAGGCCGCGGTCGCGGGCGGCGTGATTCTCGTGGCGCATTCGTCCGGCGGGCTGTACACACCCCCGCATCGCTCACGACGCCCGGTCCCCCCGACGACCCCGAGCGGATGCGCGACTCGTACGGCATCACGCTCGACGATGACACGCTCGCGTTTATCGTCGACCCCGTGCGGGCGGTGAAGGACTCGATGCACTTCTACTTCCAGCCGGTGTACCGGTCGAAGGCGAAAGGCGTGCCCGTCACGTACGTGAAGAACCTGCGTGATCGGGCGGTCCCGCCCGCGTTGCAGGACGAGATGATCGCTCGATTGCGCGAACCGCCGGTCGCGGTGGTCGACCTCGACACGGGGCACATCCCGATGGTCACCGAGCCGGAGGCGTTTGCCCAGCTGCTGCAATCCTGCCATTAGCGTGAGAGCGTGGAGAGCGCGCAACGCGTACCGGCGATTCGCTTCCGGCTGGGCGGGATACCCGTCGAAGTCCAGGTGTCGTTCTTCCTCATCATCGGGCTGTTCGGCTGGGGGCTTTCGGCTACCCACTGGCTGATCTGGCTCGGCGTCGCGTTCGTGTCGATCCTCGTGCACGAACTCGGTCACGCGGTTGCGGCCCGATCGTTTGGGAGCCCGGCGTCGATCTCGTTGTACGGGTTCGGCGGACTCACGTCGTACAGACAGACGACGGTGCATCGCAGTCTTGTCATCACGCTCGCGGGCCCGTTCTCGGGACTCGCGCTGGGCGCGATCGTCTATGTCGTCTCGGAGGCGGCGGGGCCGGTGCATGGCGACGTCCGCGCCGCGGTCATCATCGCGCTGTGGATCAACGTGGTGTGGAGCCTCGTCAACCTGCTCCCCATCCTTCCCCTCGACGGCGGCAACGTCCTGCGCGACATCATTCACATCGTGTCGGGCGTCGACCGTGAGGCGCTCGTCCGGCGCGTTTCGATCGCCGTCGCCGTGGCGGGTGGAGTCTGGGCGTACACGGCCGGGTACCCGTTCAGCGCGCTGTTCGCGCTGTTCTTCATCGGTACCAACTTGCAGGGGCTCCGCGCCGTCACTGCCCGGCAGGGTGAGCGGCGGCTCGTCGACGCCGCGTCGCGACTCGAGTCGGCGGGTGACGTGCGCGGAGCAACAGACGTGGCCGACTCGATCCTTCGCGACCGCCCGGATGCTGCGCTCGAAGTGCAGGCCGCGATCGTCGAAGCGTGGGCCTGCCTCCAAGCGCGCGACGTTTCCGGCGCGCAGGCCGCGCTGGCCGGTCTGCCCGAGGGCACGCCCGTGCCGCTGCACCTCCGGGGTGCGCTCGCGCTCGCATCCGGTGCGACCGACCAGGGGCTCGCGCTCGTCGTCGACGGCTTCGTGCAACACGGCCGGTTCTCGCCCCGGGGTCTGGCGGTACAGGTACACGCCGCAGGCGTCACCGACGACCTCGTCGAACGGCTGCTGCTGCTCGACCCACTCGATCAGGAGGGCGCGATGCAACTGCAAGCGGGTCTGGAGCACGCGGGATTGCACCGGGAAGCGGTCGACCTCGGTGCGCGCCTGCGCGAGCGGTTCGGACGCGAGCAGCCCGGACTGGGGTAGTCGTCAACGGTAGGTTGACGCACCGATGCCGTCAATGTAGAGTTGACGAATGACGCCTCCCCCCACCCTCCAGGACTTGATCGCGACGGTGCAGGCCGACGCGGCCAGCGAGGAAGCGCTCGCCCAGCTCTCCGTCGCGGCCACGACCGCGGCCGAACTCGAGGACGTCAGCGACTCCCTGCTCTCGCACTTTGTCGACCGGTGCCGCAAGGCCGGGCACACGTGGACCGAGATCAGCGCCGCGCTCGGGGTCAGCAAACAGGCGGCGCACAAACGGTTCACGCCGGGCGCCATGCAACTCGACCGGCTCACCGAGCGCGCTCGGAATCTGCTCGAGAATTCGGTCATCCAGGCGGGCCGACTGGGTCACAACTATGTCGGCACCGAACACGTCCTGCTTGCGCTGCTCGACGACCCCGAATCACTCGCGGCCCGACTGCTCGCCGACATGGGCGTCACGCAGGAGAAGGTCGAGACCGAGGTTCTCAAGTTCGTGAAACGCGGCGACGGATCGCACTCCCGCGTCGTGCCGTTCACGCCGCGCGCGGCCGCACTCGTGGGCGGCGCCATCAGCGAGGCGCTGCAACTGGGTCACAACTACGTCGGCACCGAGCACATCTTGCTGGCGTTGTTCCTCGACCAGGACGCGGTCGCGGCCAAGGCCCTCGCCGCGCTCGGTGTCAAACAAGACGCGGTGTGGGCCAACGTCGTCGAAATGCTGTCGGGGTTCACGAAGCCGTAGCGCGCAGTGGTGCCCGAGCGAACTCTCGCACGCCGTCGGCGAAGCCGATCTGGGCCCGGAACCCGATTGCGCGCGCGGCCCGTTCCGGCGACGCGACGATGTGCCGGACATCGCCGAGCCTCCACTCGCCCGTGACCAGCACGCGCGAGCTCACGCGGAACTCTGCATCGCCGGTGTTGCGCTCACCCGCGTGGTCGCCGAGCCGTGGCGGACTCCGGTACGCGCCGGGTTATGGGCCTTGATCCGAGGCGTCCGAGCTAGCCCTGACGCAACCGGCCGCGCAGTGCCGCGAACGCGAGGAACTGACTCACGATCCCGACGCCGATGATGGCCGCGAACCCTTTCGCCAGCTCGGACGCGTCCCACCCGACGAAGATCAGCGAGCGGAGTGCTTCAAGGATGTAGGTGACCGGGTTGTATTTCGCGATCGCTGCCAACCAGCCGGTGAGCGCCTCTTCGGGCACGAACGCCGTCGTGAGGAACGCGAACGGGAAGAACAGCAAGAAGCTCGAGTTCACCGCGGCGGGACTGCCCGTTTTCAGCGCGATCGCGTACGGGAAGCCGGTGAAGACCACGCCCCACAGCGCGGCAATCAGGATGAACGCGACGATGCCCAACGGCCCCGCCTCGAACGACACACCGAGCAACAACCCGAGCGTCACGACGGGGATGCTCAGCGCGATGACGAGTACGAGGTCGGCCACCATCAACCCGAGCAGGAACGCGACGCGGTTCATCGGCGTGACGACCATGCGGTCGAAGTAGCCGTCCTGGATGTCGGTGACCAGGTTGGGCGCGCGCGAGATGCCGGTGACGGCGAAGATGATCGCGACCGGGAGTTGGAACGCCTTGTAGTCGAACCCCGGCGCCTGCGACTCGGCGATCTCCTGCAACGAGCCGACATTCACGATGAAGAAGAAGATCGGGATGATGAGCGCGGGTACGACGCCCTCGACGTCGCGAGGGATCAGCGTGAGGCCGCGCGTGGCGACGGCGCGGAGGTCGTGGAGGAAGCCGACCTCACGGGCGCGGATGTTCGTGGTGAGGTTTGCAGCGGTCATTTGTCCGAACCTGACTCGAGGATGCGGTTGCCGGTGAATTCGAAGAACACGTCGTCGAGTGTCGGCGTGCGCAGTGTCAGCTCGCGCACCGTCACCCCGCACGCGTCGAGCGCAACGGCAATCGGGCTGATCGCCTGCGCCCCGTTGCTCACCGCGATCGACACTTCGTGGCCGTGGGCATCGACCCGGCCGACTCCATCGACCTCACTCGCGGCCTTACGAGCGGCCTCGAGGTCGCCGTCGATGCGAGCGATCACGACATCGGCGCCAATCGAACGCTTCAGCTCGTCGGGCGAGCCCTCCGCCACGATCTGGCCGTGGTCGATGATGCCGACCCGTCCGGCGAGGGCGTCGGCCTCTTCGAGGTACTGCGTCGTGAGAAAGATGGTCATGCCCAGCTCGGCGTTGAGCATGCGCACCTCTTCCCACACGCGCGCCCGCGTCACCGGGTCGAGCCCGGTCGTCGGTTCGTCGAGGAACAGAACGTCGGGGTTGTGGACCAAGGCGGCGGCCAGGTCGAGGCGGCGCTTCATGCCGCCGCTATACGTGCGGATCTGGCGGTCGAGCGCGTCGCCGATGTCGATGAGGGGCTCGAGGCTCGCAACCCGCTCGGCGATCTCGTCGCGCCGCAATCCGTAGTAGCGACCTTGGAGCACGAGCACTTCGCGGCCGGTGAGCTTCGGGTCGAGCGCGGCGTCCTGCAACGCGAGCCCGATACGAAGCCGGACGGCTCCGGAGTCTTTCACGACGTCGTAGCCGGCAACGCGCGCTTGGCCCGACGTCGGTGCGAGCAGCGTGCAGAGCATGCGCATCATCGTCGATTTGCCGGCACCGTTCGGTCCGAGGAAGCCGTAGATTTCGCCGGTCGCGACTTCGAGGTTGACGCCGTCGACGGCGCGCACGTCGTCGAAGCAGCGCACGAGCTCTGACGCGACAATGGCCGCGCCGTCGGCGGACGGTCCGGTATTCGACATTCGCTACCTCGAAAGGTTCGCGGGCGGGGGACGGCACTCTATGCCCGTCGCAATACCCCGAACGATGACCTCGCATGTAGTCGCCGTGGGTGTGCGAACCACGCGAACATGGCCCGATGGGAGCACAGATAGAACAACGGTTGGCCGAACTCGGTATCGAACTGCCCGAGCCGTGGCCGGCATTCGGAACGTTCGTGAGCGCGGTACGCACCGGTGACCTCGTGTTCACGTCCGGCCATGTGCCGCATCACAGTGCCGGCCTGGTGACGGGCAAGCTCGGCGGCGATCTCACGGTCACCGACGGTGTGCGCGCGGCCGAGTTCGCTGCCTACAGCCTGCTCGCGACGCTCCGCTCCGAGTTGGGCGACCTCGATCGCGTGGTGCGCATCGTGTCGCTGCTCGGCACGGTCAACGCGGTACCGACCTTCACGGACCACACCGCGGTGATCGACGGCGCGTCGAACGTGCTGGTCGCGGTGTTCGGCGAGCGCGGGCAGCACGCGCGTCTCGCGGTCGGCGTGTCGTCGCTTCCCGCAGACCTCGCGCTCGAAGTGCAGGCAGTCGTCGAAGTCGCCTAGCCCGGCGGCGTGGTCGTCTCGACGCGGATGCGCGCGAGTCGCATGCGGCTGATCCTCCACCCGCCCTCGACGAGGCGGTACTCCTCTTCGTAGTGCCCGGCGCCGGTCGTGACGCGTCCGTCCGGCCACTCGACCCGATCCTCCATGGCCCAGATGCCGGTCGCGGTGTCGGAACCCGTGATCTGGAGTTCGGGCATGTGGCCGTGGTGCACGGTCACGGTGCCTTCGAGGATCTTGGCAACCCCGTTGACGAACCGGTCGCCGCCCTCGCGGATGCCGGTCGGGCCGACGTCGTCGGTGACGTCGATGTACGCGTCGTCGGTGAAGAGCGTCCGCAACTCGGCCCACTCTTTGCGGTCGATGTGGCGGAAGTAGCGCGCTTTCAGGATCCGGATGGCTTCGAGGTTGTCCACCCGCGCAGTCTCGTCGGGCGCCGAGCTCGTGCGCAACGGGACGCGTTTCACCGGCAAGCGGCCCGTCGCAATCGCGGGGTTACGCCGGGCGGAGCGGCGCGGTTGCGAACTGGCGCATGCCCTCGATGAAACCCACTTCGGCGTCGAAGCCGAGTGCCTTCCGGGCCCGATCCGGCGAAGCGACGACGTGGCGGACATCGCCGAGTCGCCACTCCCCGGTGACGACCGGACGCAGTGCCTCGGGACCGCTCGCATCGCTCAGTGCCGTTGCGAGGTCGAGAATCGTGTGGGGCGTCCCGCTCGCGATGTTGAGGGGGCCGTGGAAGGGTTCGTCGATCGTCATCGCGAGGACATTCGCCCGCGCCACATCGTGGACATGCACAAAGTCGCGCCGCTGACCGCCGTCTTCGAACACGCGTGGGGTCTCGCCGCGTTCCATCGCGCTCCGGAACAAGGCTGCTACACCGGCATACGGAGTGTCGCGCGGCATCCGCGGCCCGTAGACGTTGTGGTAGCGCAAGGCCGTCACAGTCGTACCGGGGTGCTCGCGGCCGTAGGTGAAGCACAGGTGTTCCTGCGCGAGCTTCGTCAGTGCGTATACGTTGCGCGGATCGGTCGGCGCGTCTTCGTCGACCGTCGCCGGCTCCAAAGGCTCACCACAGGCGGGGCACGGTGGCTCGAACCGTCCCGCGGCGAGCGCTCCGGCCTCCCGAGGGCCGGGCCGGACCGGCCCGTGGACGCGGCACCGATACGCACCTTCGCCGTACACGACCATGCTGCTCGCCAGTACGATCCGCCCCGCGAACTGCTGTTCGTGCAGCGCGGCGAGAAGCGCTGCTGTCGCGGCGACGTTGTGCTGTACGTACGCGGGGGCGTCACCGAAGTCGACGCCCAATCCGACCTTGGCCGCTTGGTGGCACACGGTATCGATCCCGCGCACGGATTTCCTCGCGATGTCGAGGTCGGCGAGATCGGCCGGTTCGTCGGACGCGTTGAGGTCGACCGTGCGCACGCTGCAATCGATCGCGTCGAGGGCGTCGACGATGTGGCTCCCGACGAAGCCGCACGCGCCCGTGACGAGCACGTGGCGCGGGATCACGCGCCACCGATCGCGTCGAGCGGGAGGTCAACGGTGAAACGCGCGCCGCCGTTCTCGTTGCACACGCTGATGATGCCGTTGTGCGCCTCGACCAGCCCGCGCGCGATTGCCAGGCCGAGCCCGGCGCCGGCCCGGTCGGTGCGGGCCGGATCGCCGCGGAACGCCACGTCGAACACGCGCGGCAGGTCCTCCTCGAGTATTCCGCCGCCGGAATCGACGACCGACACGCGGGCCCGGTCCTCTTCCGCACCGACCTCGATGACGACGGTTCCGTCGGCCGGGGTATGGCGGATCGCGTTCTCGAGGATGTTGCGCAACACGCGAAGCATCTCGGGCGCCGACACCAAGAGCTCGGGAGCCGGAGCGTCGAGCCGTCCGATCAAGTGGACACCCTTAGCCGTCGCGACCGGCCGCACTCCGGCAATCGCGTCCGAGACGAGGTCGCCCAGAGATATCCGTTCGAGCTCAAGTTGTATGACGCCCGCTTGAGTGCGGCTCAGCTCGAACAAGTCGTCGACGAGTGCAGCTAGGTGGTCGGCTTCCTCACGCAATGTCCGGTGGTACCGATTCGTCGTCGCTTCGTCGGTCACGACGCCGTCTTCGAGCGCTTCCGCGATCGCGCGGATGCCGGCCAGGGGAGTGCGGAGGTCGTGCGACACCCATGCGACGAGCTCGCGCCGGGAATGGTCGACGGCGCGCTCCCGGGCGCGCGCCTCGCGAAGCCGGGTCGACGTCTCGTCGAGTTCGCGCGCGAGTCGCGACAGTTCGCGGGGTGCGTCGGTCGGCGGCGGGGCGAGGGGGCTACTTTCGCCGACGTTGCGGGCCGCCGCGACGAGAGATTGCTCGGCCCGGCCCACCCGGCGCCCGAGCAGCAGGGCACCCGCAACTGCCACGACCGCCGCCGACAGGAGAGCGATGTCGAGGACCTGGAGATCGTCATCGGACACGAGCATGCGGTTCGCGGCGACGCGTGCGCCGACAGCCACGCTCACCGTCGAACTCAACGCGACGACTACTGCCTGGGCGCCGATGCTTCGACCCCGAACGATCCGGAAGGCGAGTGCGCCGAATGCCGTAGCGATCGTCGCCGTAGCCGCGGCGACGACGAACAGCTCGAGCGCGTGATCGCGGGTCATGAGTCGAACCGGTAGCCGACGCCCCACACCGTGCTGATGCGCATTGGGTGAGCCGGGTCGAGCTCGATCTTCTCGCGCAGCCGCCGGATGTGGACCGTCACGGTCGACGTATCGCCATAGGTGAATCCCCAGACGCGCTCGAGGAGCTCTTCGCGCGAGAACGCGGTGTTCGCGTGGCGCATCATGAACACGAGAAGGTCGAATTCGCGAACGGTCAGTGCGACCGCGGTCCCGGCCCGGCGGACGAGACGTGCGGCCGCGTCGACCGAGAGGTCGCCGACCTCGACGATCGACTGCGGTTCAGGTGGGGCCTCGGAGCCGGCGCGCCGCAGCACGGCCTTGACCCGCGACACGAGTTCACGCGGCGAGAACGGCTTGCTCATGTAGTCGTCGGCGCCGAGCTCTAGGCCCAGCACGCGGTCGTCCTCGTCGCCCTTCGCAGTCAGCATGATCACCGGAACCGGTCCGTGCTCCCGCAGCCGCCGGCAGACTTCGAGCCCGTCGATGCCCGGCAGCATGAGGTCGAGAACGACAAGATCGGGGCGGCGGGCCTGGGCTCGCCGTAGAGCCTCCGATCCGTTGCCGACCGCTTCGACTTCGAAACCCTCCCGCTCGAGGTACTTCGTCACGACCTCGCAGACTGTCGGGTCGTCCTCAACCACGAGCACGCTCACCATCCTGTCCTCACCGCCACCTGCACTGCCAGTGCCCAGACCATCTGTGCGAGCAGCCAACGCCGGGTCATTGTCGCGCCCGCGCCCGCGCCGGCGTAGGCCGCGGCGGGCAGGATCCATAGCGCGAACGGCAACCAGATGCGTTCGACCTCCAGCCGCGACAGGCCGCTCAGGTTGGCCAGGGTGACAGCCACGACTGCGGCCCCGACGAGGTGGACGATGGGCCCGCGCGTGCGCGTGAGCCCGACGAGCGTCGCCGGACCGAGGATCACGGCCAACGCGGCGATGTTGGCCACGAGTGCGTAGGAGTACGGCCGCTCGGCGGCGACCCCGGCGTAGTACTCGGTGCGGGTCAGGCGGAGACCGTCGAGGTAGTCGAAGCCCGCGACGTACGCCAGCGCGAGAACGCCAAGCGCAGAACCCGCGGCGAGGCCAAGAAGGGCGAACCGCCGAGTCCGGGTGGCGACGGCAGCGGGGATCAGCGCGAGCAGCGACGCGCCGTACGTGCACATCATCGTGAGTCCCAGCCCGATACCACCTGCGATCGCCAAGCCCCGGGTCCGGGTCCGGGTCCGGGTCCGGGTC
>JAWXCJ010000338.1:0-5975 GCA_034408875.1 Actinomycetota bacterium | reverse complement strand
TCGCCGGCGATCGCGGCAAGCGCAATCGCCGCGGTCGCCTCGCGCGGGAGCGCGTCGAGCCGCCGTTCGACGAACAGCGCGACCGCTTCTGGAATCGCGGTCGGGTCGAACGGTGCTCCCATGGCGCCCGCGTCGAGCACGAGCTGGGTGACGAAGAACGGATTTCCCGTCGTGCGCGCCGCGAGCTGCGACGCGACTATGCGCGTCTCGTCGCCGAGGAGGAGTCCGCTGCTTTCGAGAAGCTCTCCAAGGTCGGCGACGGTCAGACCCCGCAACACCAGCTCGGTTGTCGGAAGCCGGCGTTGAAGGTCGGCGAGGGCCGCTGTCGTCGCCGAACCGCCTTCGCGCGCAGTGACGACGAGCGTTCGGGGGTGCCCGGGGAAGGAGACCGCGGTGTGGCGCAGCAGTGTCAGTGCGTCGTCGCCCGCCCACTGCAGGTCGTCGAGCACGACGAGGAACGGTTCGTGTACAGCCGCGAACGCCGCGTCGACGGCGCGGAACAGTCGTGTGCGCGCCTGCTCGTCCGGTTGCGGCCGAGCGTCTCCGGTGCCCAGTTCGGGAACCAGCGCGACGAGGTCGGCCGCGAGCGGACCGATCGCGTCGAGCACCGCGGGCCGGGCGGTGACGAGCTGGGTGAGTACGTCGGTGAACGGTTGGTACGGCAGGCCGACATCGGCCACGCACGAACCCCAGAGCACGAGTGCGCCGCTGTCGGCCGCGAGATCGGCGGCGTAGGTCGCGAGCCGCGTCTTGCCGATGCCCGCCTCACCGGCGATGACGACGGCGCGCGCGTCGCCCGCAACTGACTCGCTCCACGCCCGATCGATGCGTTCACGTTCGGAATGGCGGCCGACGAACGGCAAGACCCGGGTCGGGATCGGCGGCGCGCTCGCGTGCGGCGCGGCGACCGATTCGCGCGGCGCCTCACCCAGCAGCGCGACGTACGCGGCCTCGGTTTCCTCCGACGGCCGCACGCCGAGTTCGTCGTCGAGCATGCGCCGGCAGCGTTCGTAGGCCGCGAGCGCCTGCGCGCGACTTCCGGTCGCGTCGTACGCGGCCATGAGCGCGCGCGTCGCGATCTCGTCGAACTGGTCGATCGACAGCGCTTCGTCGGCCAGCGCGATCGCGCGACCGGTACTACCGATCGCGAGGGCCGCGCCGCTCGCAGTGTGCAGCGCGCGCAGCAAGTGGGCTTGGAGCCGCTCCTGCCACCGCACGATCCAGGTCGCTTCCGATGTCGCGAAGAACGGTCTGTGAAACAGTTCGACGGCTTCGGTCGCGAGGCGCTCGGCGGCGAGCGCGTCGCCGTCGCTCAGTACAGTCTCGGCGTGCGTGACCGCCGCCAGCGCGTCTTCGACGTCGACCTCGACGGCATCGAGGCGCAACTCCGTGCGCCCCGCCTTCGACCGCAGCGCGTCGGCCGAGAATCCGGCGGCAACCATGGCCGCGCGGGCGCGGGATACGACCTGGCGAGCCGGGCCTTCCCAGTCGCGGGGGCGGGTGTACGGCCAGAGCAGGTCGGCCAGTTCGTCGCGCGACAGCGGCGCGGGCCGTTCCAGGACGACGCGCGCGAGGACGAGTGCGGGTTGCTCCCCCCGCACCGTCGAGTCCTGTGCCGTGCCCCGCACGACGACCTGTCCCAGAAACTCGAACCGCATTTCCACTTTCCCCACACGTTCACGACGGCGGCCGTGGCCTACGACCATATATGGGAGCGCCCTGGGCCGTGCGTCCCGATTCCGAACTGTGACCATTTAGTCTGCTGCCCGTGCTCCTGAGTATCCCGAGCCCTTCGCAGGGCCTCATCGACCTCGGCCCGGTCGAACTCCACGCGTACGGCTTGATGCTGGCGCTGGGGGTGCTGGTCGCCGCGTACGTCGCCCAGCGGCGCTGGGCCGGTTGGGGCCACGACCCGAAGGAGATCACCGAGATCGCCTTCCCCGTCGTCATCGGCGGGGTGTTGGGCGCTCGCGTGTACCACCTGTTCACCGGCTACGACTGGGACGACGGCGGCATCGTCGGCGCGTTGAAAATCTGGGAAGGTGGCCTGTCGATCTGGGGCGCGGTCGCCGGCGGCTTCATCGCCGTGGTGATTCTGGCTCGTAACAAGCAACTCGACGCGCTGTCACTGATGGACGCCATCGTTCCGGGCCTCGCGCTCGCGCAGGCCATCGGGCGCTTCGGCAACTGGTTCAACCAGGAGCTGTTCGGGCGGCCGACCGATTTGCCGTGGGGACTCGAGATCGACGTCGAGCACCGCCCGACGCGCTACATCGCGAACGAAACGTTTCACCCGACGTTTCTCTACGAGTCATTGTGGTGCGTGGCTATCGCGGGTGTGATCGTGTGGGCCGAGCGCCGCTATCGACTACGCCGCGGACAGACGTTCGCGCTCTACGTCGCCATGTACACGTTCGGGCGCATCTGGTTCGAGGCATTGCGTGCCGATCCCGCGAGCGAGCTGTTCGGTGTGCGTTTCAACCTGCTGCTTTCTGTCGGGCTGTGCGTCGGCGGAGCGGTGTGGTTTGTCGTCCTCGGGCGCCGAGGGCGCATCGCCGACTCCGCGGCGCCGACGGAGGCCAGTTCCCAATAGCGTGGGGGCGTGACCGCAACCGTTCCCTCCATCACGACTACCGCCGCCCGTGCCGTACTCGCATCGAAACTTTACGGGAAAGGCGATACCGAGGTACGCGCGCTCGACGGGGTGAGTGTCGACTTCGACCGCGGGCAGTACCACGCCATCATGGGCCCGTCGGGTTCGGGCAAGTCGACGTTGTTGCACTGCATCGCCGGGCTCGATCGCCTCACCACCGGCGACGTGTGGATCGGCGACATCAACCTGAACACGCTCAACGAGAAACAACTCACGCGGGTTCGCCGCGACCACATCGGGTTCGTGTTCCAGTCGTTCAACCTGATTCCCACGCTCACCGCGATCGAGAACATCAGGTTGCCGATGTCGCTCGCCGGGCGTGACCCCGACGACGAGTGGGTCGATCGCGTGATCGAGACCGTGCACCTCGCGGATCGGCTGCAACACCGGCCGTCCGAACTCTCGGGCGGGCAACAGCAGCGCGTGGCCGTCGCACGCGCGCTCGCGAGCCGGCCCGACGTCATCTTCGCCGACGAACCCACCGGCAACCTCGACTCGAAGGCGAGCGCCGAGATTCTCACGTTCATGCGCCAGGCCGTCGACGAGTTCCAGCAGACGATCGTGATGGTCACCCACGACCCGATCGCCGCGTCGTACGCGGATCGGGTCGTGTTCCTCGCCGACGGCAAGATCGTCGACGAGATACGTGACCCCACCCCGGACACCGTGCTCGCGGTGATCCGCCGACTCGGCGACTGAGGCGCGGCGCCATGTGGAAGGTCACCTGGAAGGGCCTGCTCTCGCACAAGCTCCGGTTCGCGCTGACGGCCGTTTCGGTCGTCCTCGGCGTGTCGTTCATGGCGGGCACGCTCGTGCTCACCGCGACGATCAACGCGACCTTCGACGACCTGTTCGCCGGCATCTACGAGGGAACCGACGCCCAGGTGCGGGGCATCGAACCCGTCGACGCCCAGTTCGGACCGGGGTCGGCGCCGCGGCTGCCGGTCGACGCGTCGGCGCTCGACGTCGTGCGCGGCGTCGACGGTGTCGCGGTCGCCGAACCGTTCGTCGCGATCCCCTACGCGCAGGTCGTCGACGGCGCGGGCGACCCGATCGGCGGTGGCGTCGGCCCGCCGACGTTCGGGCAGTCGTGGGTCGACAACGAGGACCTCAACCCGTTCCAGCTCGTGCCGGGGAGCGAGCCGCCCGGGGTCGACGACGAGATTGTGATCGACAAGGGAACGGCCAAAGAGGGTGGCATCGCCGTTGGCGATCGCGTCGACGTGCTGAGTCTCTTGCCGACGAAGCAGTACACGGTCGTCGGTATCGCGAAGTTCGGTACGCAGGACAGCCAACTGGGCGCGTCGGTGATTCAGTTCACGCTTCCGGAGTCGCAGCGCATCAACGGGATGGCTGCGGCCGACTACAGCAACATCGGCGTCGTGGCCGATTCAGGTGTGACGCAGGAGCAGGTCCGCGACAACATCGCCGGCGCCATCGCCGACACGAACGTCGAAGTGCTCACGGGCAAGGAGCTGACCGAGGAGAACCAGAACGAAGTTGCGGGCTTCCTCGACATCTTCAACCGCGTGTTGCTCGTGTTCGCGTTGGTCGCACTCTTCGTCTCGTGCTTCATTATCTACAACACGTTCTCGATCATCGTCGCGCAACGCACGCGCGAGATGGCACTGTTGCGCGCGATCGGTGCGAGTACTCGACAAGTGACGACGTCGATTCTGCTCGAATCGATCGCGGTCGGCGTGTTCGCATCGCTCGTCGGGTTCGTCGCAGGCATCGCGCTCGCGGCCGGGCTCAAGGTTGCGCTCGACGCGTTTGGGCTCGACATTCCGGCTGGCGACATCGTCGTCCCTCCGATCGCCTTCGTCCTCTCCTTCGCCGCCGGCCTCATCGTCACGGTCGTGTCGGCGATGATCCCGGCCCGGCGGGCGTCGCGTGTCCCGCCGGTCGCCGCGATGCGCGACGTCGCCATCGAGCACCGTCACGGCTTCGGCTACCGGATCGCCATCGGTGTCTTCGTTACCGTCGGCGGGGCCGCATTAATGCTCTTCGCACTCTTCGGCAGCCCGGGCAACGCGATCTACTACCTCGGTGTCGGCGCGGTCGCGGTCATTGTCGGCGTGATCGTGGTCGGCCCGGTGGTCGCGGTTCCGGTGAGTCGGGTCGTCGGGTGGCCGTTGCCGCGCGTCAGGGGCATCGTGGGCGATCTCGCGCGCGAGAACGCGCTCCGGAACCCGCGCCGCACGTCGGCGACTGCGACGGCGTTGATGGTCGGCGTCTCACTCGTCGGGTTCATCACGATTCTCGCCGCGTCGACGAAGGCGTCGGTGGCCGACACGCTCGACGCCCAGCTCCGGACCGACTTCATCGTCACCGGCGGCTCCGGCTTTGGCGTCCCGCTCAGCCCCGCGATCGGCGACGAGATGGCGGCACTTCCCGAGCTCGGCGCCGTGTCGCCGTTGCGCTTCGCGGGGGCCGCGGTCGACGGGCGGGGCGAGTTCATGACGGCGCTGAACACCGAGACCGAAGACGAACTCTTCGACCTGGGCGTCAGCCGGGGAACGCTCGGGAGCCTCGACGTCGACGGCATCGCCCTGAGCACCAGCTACGCGGACGACCACGACCTTCTGATCGGCGACACCCTCGATGTCGTCTTCCCGGCGACCGGTCTGACGTCGGTCCAAGTACGAGCCCTGTACCAGGGCAACGATCTCGGCCTCACCGGCAAACTCTTGATCTCGATCGAGTCGTTCGACGCGCACTACCTGCCCGAGCAACGGGTCGATTTCTTCGTTCTCGCGCGCCTGGCCCCCGGAGTGACGACCGAGGAGGGTGCCGCCGCGATCGAACGGGTGCTCGAGCCCTACCCGACCGCCAAGCTCCAGAACAACGCCGAGTTCAGGGAGAGCCAGGAGGCCACGATCGCCGCGTTCGTGAACCTGGTGTACGCGCTCCTGTTCCTGGCGGTGATCATCGCGGTCATCGGAATCGCCAACACGCTCGCACTCTCGATCTACGAGCGCACGCGTGAGCTGGGCCTGCTGCGGGCAGTCGGAACGACGAGGCGGCAGTTGAAGTCGATGGTGCGCTGGGAAGCCGTGATCATCGCGGTGCTGGGAACCCTGCTCGGACTCGTCATCGGGTTCTTCTTCGGCTGGTCCGTCGTACTTGCCCTGGAGGAGGACGGGTTCTCGTCCTTCGACCCCGCGCCCGGCCAGTTGGTGATCATCGTCATCGTCGCGGGCATCGCCGGCGTCCTCGCCGCCGTGTTCCCGGCCCGGCGAGCAGCAAAGCTCGACGTCCTCAAAGCCATCTCCACCGAATAACCCGTGCGTCGTTGGAGGCCACTAGAGGTCCCTCTAGC
>JAWXCJ010000337.1:0-7330 GCA_034408875.1 Actinomycetota bacterium | reverse complement strand
TTTTGCGGAACGCCCCTGAGGGTGCCGCAGAGGGAGCCGTGTGATTGTGCGGACGAACGGCACCCCTTTTCTGCGGAACGCCCCTGAGGGTGCCATCGGAGTGTACGGACGCAAGAGCACTGTGTTCGAGATCTCCGCGCTGCTTGTTCGTAAGTGAATTTCCCCGCTTCGGACGAACGGTTCCGAGCGTGTGATCATGTGCATGTGGCCGTGCGGACGCAGCCGCCGTCCAAAACGCCGTAGGCCTCCACGACGGAGGCGAGGGAGCCATGGTTATGCAAGAGCCGTACGACGTCCTCGTCGTTGGTGCCGGACCCTCCGGGGCATCGGCCGCGTACTGGCTCGCGGAGCGTGGCCATCGCGTGATCGTGGTCGACAAGAACCGCTTTCCGCGCGACAAGACGTGCGGTGACGGGCTGACGCCGCGAGCCGTCCGCCAACTGCACGACATGGGTTTGGCGGAGCCCCTCGCGCAGTTCCAGCGCTTCGACGGGCTCCGTTCGATCGGGCACGGGATCACGCTCGAACTGGCGTGGCCCGAGCATCCCGATTTCCCCGATTTCGGCTACGTGGTCCGACGCTCGGAGCTCGACGAGATGGTCGTCGACCAGGCGGTCAAGGCGGGCGCCACCCTGGCCGCCGCGACCGAGGCGCTGGAACCGCTGGTCGAGGGCGGCCTCGTCACCGGGGCCAAGGTGAAGAACAAAGACACCGGCGCCGTCTCCGAGATCCGCGCCCGCTACGTGGTGGTCGCCGACGGCGCCAACTCGCGGTTTGGCCGGGCTCTCGGTACCGCCCGGAACCGCTCGTACCCGCTCGGCATGGCGATCCGGGGCTACTTCGAGAGCCCGCTTCACGACGACCCGTGGATCGAGAGCCACCTCGACATCAGCGACCGAGATGGCAACCATTTGCCCGGGTATGGATGGATATTCCCCGTTGGGGACGGCACCGTGAACGTCGGGGTCGGTCTCCTCTCCACCTTCTCGGGCTGGAAGAACATCAATACGTCGAACCTGATGGACGCCTTTTGCGCCACCGCCCCGCAGCGGTGGGGTATTTCCCCCGAAACCGCCACCTGTGCCCCGACCGGCGGCCGGCTCCCGACGGGCAGCTCGGTGACGCCCCGGGTCGGACCGACCTTTTTGGTCGTCGGCGACGCGGCCGGGTCGGTCAACCCGTTCAACGGCGAGGGCATCTCCGTCGCCTACGAGACGGGCCGACTCGCGGCCGACGCCGTCGACCTCGCGCTCGTCACCGGCGACGGGCTCGCGCTCCAGACCTACGACGCGCGCCTCACCGAGGTATACGACCTGTACTTCAAGGTGGCCCGGGTGTTCGTCCGCGCCATCGGGAACCCGGCGGTCATGCGCGAGCTGACCCGCGTCGGGTTCCAGAGCCGCACGCTCATGGAGTGGGTACTGCGCATCATGGCCAACCTGCTGCGACCCGACGAGATCGGCCCGGCCGAGGTCATCTACCGCACCGTGGCCGCCATGGTGAAGTACGCACCCGAGCCCTAATTCCGGGTCGCTACGGACACCGATGCTCCATCGCCCGTGCGGAGTGTCACCGCCGGCCGCATCGGCGCACCTCCGCTCCTAGAGCATCGAAGTCCGTAGAGACCAATAGGCGTCCTGTAGCGTTCGCGCGCGGTGGCCGACTATCTGCCAATCATCGTGATGGCCGCGCTCGTCGTGGCGTTCGTGTTCTCCTCGTTCGTGGCTTCGCGCCTGCTCGCGCCGCAGCGCCCGAACGCCGCCAAGCAGGCCCCCTACGAGTCGGGCATCGTCCCCGAGTACGAACCGCCCGAGCGCTTCCCGGTGAAGTTCTATCTGGTCGCGATGGCCTTCATCGTGCTCGACGTCGAGATCGTGTTCCTCTACCCGTTCGCGACCGTGTTCCGCGATCTCGGGCTGTTCGGCATCGTCGCGATGGCCGTGTTCATCTTCGTGCTGCTGATTCCGTTCGCGTACCTGCTCTCGGTGGGCGCGCTCGAGTGGGGTCCGGTGCAGAAGGTGCTGTCGCGTGGCGCCGGTCCGTTGCTGCGCACGCGCGACCGGGTGCTCGACCCCGACGCCGTACCCGCCGAGGAGGAAGCGGCCTAGTGGGTCTCGACCAGATCCCGCACAACTTCCTCACCGCGCGCCTCGAAGACGTCGTCCGTTGGGGCCGGCGCAACTCGGTGTTCCCGGCCACGTTCGGTCTCGCGTGCTGCGCGATCGAGATGATGGCGACCGGCGCTCCGCACTACGACCTCGCGCGGTTCGGCATGGAGGTTTTCCGCGCGAGCCCGCGCCAGGCCGACCTCATGATCGTCGCCGGCCGCGTGTCGCAGAAGATGGCCCCGGTGCTGCGCCAGGTCTACGACCAGATGGTCGAGCCGAAGTGGGTCATCTCGATGGGTGTGTGCGCGAGCAGCGGCGGGATGTTCAACAACTACGCCATCGTCCAGGGTGTCGACCAGATCGTTCCGGTCGACGTCTACGTTCCGGGCTGCCCCCCCGGACCCGAAACTCTGATGCACGGCATCCTCACGTTGCACGAGCAGATCCGCACGGGCGAGCTGCTGCGCCGCCGCGAGCCCCTGACCGTTGCGCCCTGACCCACCCCGCCCCGAGGCCACGACCATGTCCGACGACGAGACCCCTCGTGAAAACGATCACGAAGCCGAACCACCCGACGACGAGGTGGCGGCGGCGTTGCTCGACGCGTTCGGCGGCAGCATCTACGACATCAGCCACGGCCAACCCGTCGTCTACGTCGACCGCGCCGTGTTCGCCGATGTCGCGATGTTCCTGCGCGACGAGCAGGCGTTCTCGATGCTGATCGACGTGACCGCGGTCGATCATCTCCTCGACGGTGTGCGCTACACGCCCGGCGGGAGACGACAGCGCAGCCGGACGACCGGGTCGGAGGGTGAAGACACCGGCGATGGCAGGCGGAGCGTGGAGTCGACCCATGGTGGCGCTGTGGCGTTGGAACGGTTCCAGGTTGTCGCCAACTACTTGTCGCACACGCGGAACCGGCGAATCCGCGTCATCTGCGAGGTTCCTGCCGACGACCCGACCGTGCCGTCGGTGACACCCGTGTACCCGGGCGCGAATTTCGCCGAGCGCGAGGTGTTCGACATGTTCGGCATCTCCTTCGCCGGCCATCCCGAACTCATCCGCATCCTCATGCCCGACGACTGGGACGGCCACCCGCTCCGCAAGGACTACCCCGCCGCGCGCGTGCCGGTGACGTTCAAAGGCGACCCGAGCCCGAGATGACTTGCTTGCTTTGTCGCACTCATCCAATGGGCGGCTGCGCCCCGGGCGGGATCCGCCGCTCCGGCGAGCTCGCTTCGCTCGCCGCGGCGTGTGACTCGAGCCCGTATGACTGACGTTTCGAACGGCGCGCAGGAGAAGCGGCTCGAGCGCCAGACCGACGAGGGCGCGCAAGAGATGCGTCCGCGCGCCAAGGAGCCTCGTACTGGGGAACTCGTCCTCACCGGCGGGCTGTGGCCGGAGGACGAATCCGGCGACACGATGATCATCAACATGGGCCCGCAGCACCCGTCGACCCACGGCGTGCTGCGCCTCATGATGGAGCTCGACGGCGAAGAGGTGCTGCGCATCAAGCCCGTCATCGGTTACCTCCACACGGGCATGGAGAAGACCGGCGAAGAGCTCACCTACGTGCAGGGCGGCACCAACGTCACGCGCATGGACTACGCGGCGCCGTTGTCGAACGAGCTCACGTACAGCCTCGCGGTCGAACGGCTGCTCGACATCGAGGTGCCGGTGCGGGCGCAGTGGATCCGCATGATGATGGCGGAACTCAACCGCATCTCGTCGCACCTGTTGTTCCAGGCGACGAACGGCATGGACCTCGGCGCGGTCTCGATGATGCTCTACGGCTGGCGCGAGCGCGAAGAGGTCTTGCGCCTCTTCGAACGCTTCACCGGGCTGCGGATGAACCACAACTACATTCGCCCCGGCGGCGTTGCCGTCGATCTCCCGCCCGGCTGGCGCGAAGATGTGCTTGCCGTCTGCGACACGGTGGAAGCGGGCGTGGCCGAGTACGACACGCTGCTCACCGAGAACCCCATCTGGGTCGAGCGCACGGTCGGTGTGGGCGTCATCAGCACCGAGGACTGTCTCGCGAACAGCATCACGGGCCCGATCCTCCGCTCGACCGGCTTTGCGTGGGACTTGCGCAAGGCGCAGCCGTACCTGCCCTACGACGAAGTCGAGTGGGACGTCATCTACACGGCGAACGGCGACGTGTTCGACCGCTACCGGATCCGCCTCTACGAAATCCTCGAATCGGCCAAGATCGTGCGCCAGTGCGTCGCGCAGATGCCCACCGGCGACTTCCGAGTGCAGGACAAGAAGGTCACGCCGCCGCCGCGGGCGCGCATCAACGAGTCGATGGAAGCGCTCATTCACCACTTCAAACTCTTCACCGAAGGGTTCAAGGTCCCGCCGGGCGAAACGTACGTTGCCGTCGAGTCGCCCCGGGGTGAGATCGGGTGCTACCTGGTGAGCGACGGTTCGGGGAAGCCCGTGCGTGTGCACGTGCGCGGCCCGTCGTTCTACAACCTGCAGTCGATCACGCCGATGGCGGGCGGCAGCCTGGTCGCCGACGCGGTCGCGATCGTGTCGAGCATCGACCCCATCATGGGCGAGGTGGACCGGTAACGTGTTCTCTGAGGCGAACCTCACCAAGGCCAAGGCGATCGTGGCGCAGTACCCGCGCCCGAAGTCGGCGATCCTGCCGCTCGCGCACCTCGCGCAAGATCAGGACGGGTGGCTCACCGAAGACGCGATGGCCGAGATCGCGGAGCTCGTGGGAGAGACACCTGCGATCGTGCAGGGAACGTGTTCCTTCTACACGATGTTCAAGCGCCGCCCCTGCGGCAAGCTCCTGGTGTCGGTGTGCACCAACGTGACGTGCCTCGTGCTCGGCGGTCCCGAAGTCCTCGACCACCTCGAGACGCTCTACACGGGCGACCCCGACATCACGATCGAAGAAGTCGAGTGTCTCGCCGCGTGCGCCGGCGCGCCCGCGCTCCAGGTGAACTACGAGTTCCACGAGCACATGACGCCCGCGATCGCGGAAGACGTCGTCGACGGCTACAAGCGCGGCACCGTACGCGCCCGCACGATCTCGGGGAGCCTGCAATGACGTTGAGCGAACGCAGGATCGTCTCGCAGCGGTTGTACGACCGGCCGAACGACTCGTGGACGATCGACGGCGCGCTCGCGGCGGGCGCGTACGAGTCGCTGCGCACGGTGCTCGCGGCCGGCAACCCGGCCGACGTGCAGGCGCAGGTCGCGGCCTCGGGCCTGCGCGGTCGTGGCGGCGCGAACTTCTCGACCGGCCAGAAGTGGTCGTTCCTGCCCGCGGGCAGCTATCCGCGCTACCTCGTGGTGAACGGCGACGAGGGCGAACCCTCGACGTTCAAGGACCGCATGCTCGTCGAGCGCGATCCGCACCAACTCCTCGAGGGCATCATCATCTCGGCGTACGCGATCGAGTGCAACCTCGCGTTCGTCTACCTGCGGGGTGAGTTCGCGCTCGGCTACGACCGTCTGACCCGGGCGATTACCGACGCCCGCGCCAAAGGGTTCCTCGGCAAGAACGTGCTCGGTTCAGGCTTCGACATCGACATCGTCGTGCACCGCGGCGCGGGTGCGTACATCTGCGGCGAGGAGACCGCGCTCATCGAGTCGCTCGAAGGCGAGCGCGGCATGCCGCGGTTGAAGCCGCCGTTCCCCGCGATCGAAGGCCTCTACGCGAAGCCCACGGTGGTGAACAACGTCGAGACGTTGTCGACCGTGCCGCACATCATGCGTATGGGCGGCGAGGAGTACGCCAAGATCGGCGTCAACAAGTCGACCGGCACCCGCCTCGTCGCGCTGTCCGGCCACGTGAACAAGCCCGGGAACTACGAGGTCGAGTTCGGCTGCACGTTCCGCGACATCATCTTCGGGCTCGGCGAAGGCATCCGCGACGGCAACGAGCTGAAGTTCTTCCTGCCCGGCGGCGCGTCGTTCCAGTGGCTGGTCAACATCGACGAGCACCTCGACGCGATCTACGACATCGACTTCGTGCAGCAGAACCTCGGTACCACGCTCGGTTCCGGAGCGATCATGGTGTTCGACGAGACCACCGACCCGCTTGCGGTCGCGTGGCGCCTCGCCAAGTTCTACGCGCACGAATCGTGCGGCAAGTGCACGCCGTGCCGCGAAGGAACGGGCTGGATCGAGAAGGTGCTCTACCGCATGGCGAACGGACTCGGGCGCAAGCAGGACTTCGACCTGCTGATCGACGTCGGCTCCGGCATCTCGCCGAACGTCGCGACGGCACCGTTCACGCAGACAACCTTGTGCCCGCTCGGGCCGAGTGTGGTGTCGCCGATCGCCAGCCTCGACAAGTACTTCCGCGCCGAGATCATGGCGCGCATCGAGGCGGGATTGTGACCGGCGTCCCTCCCGAGAAGGTCACCATCACGATCGACGGCGTCGAGATCGAGGCCGACAAGGGGGAACTCCTCATCAAGGTCGCGCAGGAGAACGGGGTCTACATCCCGCGCTTCTGCTGGCACGAGCGCATGAAGCCGGTCGGCATGTGCCGCATGTGCCTCGTCGAAGTCGACGGCGTGCGCGGGTATCCGCCCGCGTGCACCACTCCGGTCGTCGAAGGCATGAACGTGCACGCCGCCTCCGACACCGTCAAGAAGATTCAGGACGGCGTGCTCGAGTTCCTGCTCATCAACCACCCGCTCGACTGCCCGGTCTGCGACCGAGGCGGCGAATGCCCGCTGCAGGACCAGACGCTGGCGTTCGGCCCGGGCGAGTCGCGGTTCGTCGAGGAGAAGCGCCACTTCGAGAAGCCGATTCCGCTCAGCCCGCTCGTGCTGCTCGACCGCGAGCGCTGCATCCAGTGTGCGCGCTGCACGCGGTTCGCCGACGAGATCGCGGGCGACCCGCTGATCGATTTCGTCGACCGCAGCGACCGCATGCAGGTCCTCAACTTCGCGGGCGAGCCGTTCAACTCGTACTTCTCGGGCAACACGGTGCAGATTTGCCCGGTCGGCGCGCTGACCGCTTCGCAGTACCGGTTCAAGGCGCGGCCGTGGGACCTCGCGACGGCCGAGACGTCGTGCAACGCGTGCGCGGTGCAGTGCCGGGGCGCGCTTCAGTCGTCGTCGAACCGTCTCGTGCGTTTGCTCGGCGTCGACTCCGAACCGGTGAACCACGGTTGGTTGTGCGACAAGGGTCGCTACGGCATCGAGTGGGTGCATTCGGACGACCGCGTCCTCGACCCGCACGTGCGGGTC
>JAWXCJ010000336.1:0-11816 GCA_034408875.1 Actinomycetota bacterium | reverse complement strand
CCTTGGCGCGGGCGCGGGGTGCCGTCGCCACGGGGGCCGCGAGCCCCTCTTCGGCGGCCTCGGCGGCCACGGCCGTGCGAATCGCACCCGAGCCCTGCACCGGGCCCTCGGGAGCGCTGTAGCTCACGTTGGCGATCTTCGTGGCGGGCTGGTCTTCCTTCACCACTTGCAGGTGGAAGACGTAGCGGACGAAGTCGTCCTCGATGCGGCCCATCATCGCCTCGAACATGTCGAAGCCTTCGCGCTGCCACTCGGCCAGCGGGTCGCGCTGGCCCATGGCCCGCAGGTTGATGCCCTCTTGGAGGTAGTCCATCTCGTAGAGGTGCTCGCGCCAATGCTGGTCGAGCACCGAAAGCATGACGCGCCGTTCGATATCGCGGAGTGTCTCGGTGCCGACCTGCTCTTCCTTCTCCGCGTACAACCGCTCGGCTTCCTCGAAGAACAAGGCAGGCAGTTCGGCGACACCCATGCGCTCGAGCACCGTCTTGTCGACAGCGGTCGGGAAGTACTGCTTCATCGCCTCGAAGAGCCCGTCGATGTCCCACTCTTCCGCGTGGTTTCCCGGGCAGTACTGCTCGACCAGGCGGTCGATCGTGTTCTGGATGGCTTCGAGCGCTTCGTCGCGCAGGTCGTCGCCGTCGAGCACTTCTTGGCGGCGCCGGTAGATGACCTTGCGCTGCTCGTTCATGACTTCGTCGTACTTGAGGACGTTCTTGCGGATCTCGAAGTTGCGGTCCTCGACCGTGCGCTGCGCACGCTCGACCGCCTTCGACACCATCTTCGATTCGAGCGGCACGTCGTCGGGGAACGACGACTCCATGACGCGCTGCATGAGCCCCGTTGCGAACAGGCGCATGAGTTCGTCTTCGAGTGACAGGTAGAACCGGCTCGCGCCGGGATCGCCCTGGCGACCGGCACGCCCGCGGAGCTGGTTGTCGATGCGGCGCGACTCGTGGCGTTCGGTGCCGAGCACGTACAGCCCGCCGAGTTCGCGGACCTTGTCGCCCTCGACCTTGCACTCCTCCTGGAAACGCGGGAGCAGTTCGTCGAACCGGGCCACGAACTCATCGGTTCCCGGCTCGAGTCCTTCCCGGGTGCACTCGCGGCGCGCCAGTCCCTCGGGGTTGCCGCCGAGGAGGATGTCGACCCCGCGGCCGGCCATGTTCGTCGCGACGGTGACCGCGTTGAGCTGCCCCGCCTGCGTGACGATTTCGGCTTCCCGCTCGTGGGCCTTGGCGTTGAGTACTTCGTGGGCAATGCCCCGCTTCTGGAGCTCGCGCGCGAGCTTTTCGGACTTCTCGACCGAGATCGTGCCGACGAGAATGGGCTGACCTTTCGCGTTCCGCTCGGCGATGTCGTCGGTTGCCGCGAGGTACTTGGCTTCTTCGTTCTTGTAGATGAAGTCGGCCGCGTCGTCGCGAACCATCTCGCGGTTCGTGGGAACCGGCACGACCTGGAGGTTGTACGTATGCGCGAACTCGCCCGCCTCGGTGTTGGCGGTGCCGGTCATGCCGCCGAGCTTCTCGTACATGCGGAAGTAGTTCTGGAGCGTGACGGTGGCGAGCGTCTGGTTCTCTTCTTTGATCTTGACGCCCTCCTTCGCCTCGACTGCCTGGTGCAGACCTTCGCTCCAACGGCGGCCTTCGAGGATGCGGCCGGTGAATTCGTCGACGATCTTCACTTCGCCGTCGGTGACGATGTAGTCGTCGTCGCGCTTGAACAGTTCCTTGCCGCGCAGCGCCTGCTGGAGCTGGTGGACGAAGTTCTGGTTGACGTTGTCGTAGAGGTTCTCGACGCCGAGGGCTTCCTCGACGCGGGTAATTCCCTCTTCGGTCGGCACAACGGTGCGCTTCGCCTCGTCGACCTCGTAGTCGCGGTCGCGTTGGAGACCGCGCACGACCCGCGCGAACTGGTAGTACAGCTCGGCCGCGTCGGTCGCGCGCCCCGAAATAATGAGCGGTGTGCGCGCCTCGTCGATGAGGATCGAGTCGACCTCGTCGACGATCGCGTAGTAGTGCGGTTTCACGTGTAGCGGGCGATGGCCGCGCTGGGTCTGTTGCTCGATCTTCGAGACCATGTTGTCGCGCAGGTAGTCGAAGCCGAACTCGTTGTTGGTGCCGTACGTGATGTCGCAGTCGTACTGCTTGCGTTTCTCGTCGGGCGTCGACTTGTCGGGAACGACGGTGCCGACGGTGAGGCCGAGGAATCGGTGCACCTGGCCCATCCATTCGGCGTCGCGCTTGACCAGGTAGTCGTTGACGGTGACGAGGTGGACACCACGCCCGACGAGCGCGTTCAGGTACGACGGCAGCGTGGCGACGAGGGTCTTGCCTTCGCCCGTCTTCATCTCGGAGACCCAGCCTGCGTGCAGCCCGGCCCCACCCATGATCTGCACGTCGAAGTGGCGCTGGCCGAGGATGCGCCAGGCGGCTTCGCGCATCACCGAGAAGGTCTCGGGGAGCAGGTCGTCGAGATCCTCACCCCGCTCGATGCGACCCTTGAATTCCGCGGTCTTGGCGACCAGCTGGTCGTCCGACAGCTTCTTGATTTCGGGCTCCCAGGCGTTGACCTCGGGCACCACGGCGTGGAGCGCCTTGACGCGTCGCCCTTCGCCGGCGTGGAGAATCTTGTTGAACAGACCCATGCGGCTGGTCAGCGTACCCGCGGCGTGCCCCCTTCCCGTTTCACACCGGTTTTGAGGGCCGATTAGGCGCTGTCGATCAGCTTTTCGCGGATCGCGTACATCGCCGCTTCCATGCGCGAGCGCAGCTGGAGCTTCTCCAAGATGTTGCGCACATGGTTCTTGACCGTGTTCTCGGCGATGACGAGTTCGGCCGCGATTTCCTTGTTCGACATGCCGCGCGCGACGAGGCGCAACACTTCGAGCTCGCGGTCGGTGAGGCGGGGGGCGCCGCCGTGTTGGTCTTCGACCCGGCGCGAGAGCACGTTGAACTCGACCAGCAGCTTTGATGCCATCGACGGTGAAACGAGGCTGTGCCCGCGGTGGACGGCGCGCACCGCGGCCGCGACCTCTTCGATCGATACCTCCTTCAGCAGGTACCCGGTCGCTCCGGCGCGTACTGCCGCGAACAAGTCGTCTTCGTCTTCGGAGACGGTCAGCATGACGATGCGGACGCCGGGATGCGAGGCCCGAATGCGGCGGGCCGCCTCGATACCGGACATGGCGGGCATGCGCACGTCCATCAGCACCACATCGGGTGCGAGCTCCTCGGCCCGTTCGACAGCTTCGGCACCATCGGTCGCCTCACCGACGATATCGATGTCGTCTTCGGCGACGAGGACGAGTTCCAGGCCACGCCGAAACAGCGCGTGATCGTCTACGATCAGCACGCGTATGCGTTCGTCGTTTCGTTCTTCGCCGTTTGCCACAGTGTTTCCGACCCGCGCTCTTGGTTCAGCCCGACGCTTCGATCATCCCTAACTGCCCGTCGCGCCGGCGGTACATCACCGCGGCGCGACCGGAATTCGACATCGTGAACAGGAAAAAGTCGTGTCCAAGCAGTTCCATCTGTAGCGCGGCCTCCTCGGGATCCATGGGTTTGACCGCGATCTGCTTGACCTTGACGATCTGTTCCTCGGCGTCGGATTCTTCGTCGGCGTTCGGATCTATCACCGAGACGCCGCCGGCGCGAGCCCCCTTCGCCCCACCCCGACGCCTCACGCGTCGTTCGTGGAGCCGGCGCATTTGCTGTTCGACTTTCTCCAGCGCAATGTCGAGTGCCGCATAGTGATCCGCTGCGGTTGCGTGACCCTTCACGAGATGCTTGTTGACGTGGACGAGGATCTCGCACTCGTGCGAGTCCGCGGCCTTCCGCGTCGCGTGTACGGCGTAGTCCACGTCGACGCGACGAACGTCTTTTGCATATTTCTCTACGCGCTCGACTTTCTCGAGCGTGTGGGTCCGCAGCGCCGGCGGTACCTCAACGTGCTTTCCGAACACGACGATGTCCACTGTCACCGCGCGTTTTCTTCGCTTTGCCGCATCCGCCCGAGTATACGCAGCACGTGATCGAACGGCGTCTACTCGTGAGGAGCTGTACGGGCGACACTGGCAAAGCCCACGGAGTCGGCGCCCGCGCATCGCAATGCTCGTGCGGCCGCCATCGCCGAACCACCAGTCGTTGCCACGTCGTCGACAACCAACACTGAATATGGTCCAAGCGCGTACTCGCAACGCAACTTCGGTCCCGCGCGACGCTCACGCGCGGTGCGCCCCGTTTGCGGCAGTCCGGCAGAACGGACGAGCAGACGGCGAACGGGCAGGTCACATCGTCGCCCGAGGTGACGCGCGATCAATTCCGCGTGGTCAACACCGCGAGCGCGCCGACGAATCGTGCTCGCCGGAACCCATGTCACGACGTCGACATCGTGTGGACAAAGGTCGGCGAGACGGCGCGCGAGCCATGACAAAACGGCTCGTTGGTCCCGGTATTTTGCCCGCACGATCGCTTCCCGAATCGGACCTTCGTACGCGAACGCAGCGACCCACCAGTCGACTCCGGGGGGCGGGGCGGCGCTCGGCGCGGGTCGCAGATCGGCCCGGCACCGGCCGCACAGCGGGCCATCCAGCGATTGGCAGGCCACGCAGGGCGTAGGCAGCAGCAGGCCGAGCAGATCGTCGACCGCCTTCGAAACGAGCGCGGGAACCACACCCCGCAGGCTACGAACGGGGTGAGACATCGACGCCGGCGCGCCGCACGTGGGACGGCAGTGAACGCCGGTACGGCGGCCGCGCGATACCCACTTCGGTGATGATGCCGGTCACGAGCCGCGCGGGAGTGACGTCGAACGCGGGGTTGAAGACGGCGACCGACTCCAACGCGACAGCCGTTCCCCGCACGGTGCGGACCTCGTCACCATCGCGCTCTTCGATGCGAATGTCGTCACCCGAACGGGTCAAGACATCGATCGTGGAGGTCGGCGCCGCGACATAGAACGGCACATCGTGATGGCGGGCGAGCACCGCGAGCCCGTAGGTACCGATCTTGTTGGCGACGTCACCGTTCGCCGCGACCCGATCGGCACCGACGATCACGACGTCGACTTCACCGCGTGCCATCAACGACGCTGCGGTCGCGTCGGCGATCAACGTCGCGGGGATACCAAGCTGAGCCAACTCCCACGCCGTGAGACGCGCGCCTTGCAACACCGGCCGCGTCTCGTCGACCCACACGCGCACCCGCTTCCCCGACTCCACCGCGCTGCGCACGACCCCGATCGCCGTGCCGTACCCGACACACGCGAGCGCCCCCGCATTGCAGTGGGTGAGCACCGCCGCGTCGTCGGGGACGACGACAGCCCCGTGCGCGCCGAGCCGCTGGTTGCACTCGACGTCGTCGTCGGCGAGCCGCACCGCTTCCGCGAGTGCGCCGTCGGCGCCACCTGCCTCGAATGCGACCAACGCCCGATCGACACCGACCGCCAGGTTGACGGCGGTGGGCCGGGTGGCCGCAAGCCGCGCCGCCGCCGCCCGCACCTGCGGACGCGTCCGCATCGTCGCGGCCGCGAGCGCGACCCCGTACGCCCCGGCCGCCCCGAGCGCCGGTGCACCGCGTATCGCGAGCGACGTGATCGCGTCGCACACCGCGTCGACCGTCGCACAGTCGAGAAACCGGAGCCGGTCCGGCAGTGCCCGCTGGTCGAGCATCCGTACGCGCCCATTCCGCCACTCGATAGTCCGCGGAATCGGATCGGGAGGGGACGCCATGAAGGATGCGTCGATAGCCCACACTGGAGGGGGGCTATCGACGCATGCCCTTTCGTTAGTACCGGTAGCGGTCGGGCTTGAAGGGCCCGTCCGCGGGGACGCCGAGGTACGACGCCTGCGCGTCGGTGAGCACGGTGAGCTTCACACCGAGCTTGTCGAGGTGCAGGCGCGCGACCTTCTCGTCGAGGTGCTTGGGCAACACGTGCACCTTGCGCTCGTAGAAGTCTTCGTGCGTGAACAGCTCGATCTGCGCGATCACCTGGTTGGTGAAACTGTTCGACATCACGAAGCTCGGGTGACCGGTCGCGCAACCCAGGTTGAGGAGTCGACCCTCGGCGAGCACGATCACCGCGTGGCCGTCGGGGAAGATCCACTCGTCGACTTGCGGCTTGATGTTGTTGCGCTTGATGCCCTTGAACTTGGTGAGGCCGGCCATGTCGATCTCGGTGTCGAAGTGACCGATGTTGCCGACGATCGCTTCGTCCTTCATCTGCGCCATGTGGTCGACCGTGATGACGTTCATGTTGCCGGTCGTCGTGATGAAGATGTCGGCTTCGGAGACCACGTCGTCGAGCGTCGTGACCTGGTAGCCCTCCATCGCCGCCTGCAACGCGCAGATCGGGTCGATCTCGGTGATCACGACACGCGCACCCTGACCGCGGAGCGACTGCGCGCAACCCTTGCCGACGTCGCCGTAGCCGCAGACGACGGCGATCTTGCCCGCGATCATGACGTCGGTCGCACGGTTGATGCCGTCGATGAGTGAGTGCCGGCAGCCGTAGAGATTGTCGAACTTCGACTTGGTCACCGAGTCGTTGACGTTGATGGCCGGGAACAGCAGCGTGCCCGCGGTTTCCATCTGGTACAGCCGGTGCACGCCGGTTGTCGTCTCTTCGGTGACACCCTTGATGCCCGACGAAATCTCGGTCCACAACGCGGGCTCGTCGGCCAGCGTGCGGTTCAGCAGCGTGAGCACGACCGCGAACTCTTCGTTGTCGGCAGTCGCCGGCGCGGGGGCTTTGCCCGCCTTCTCGAACTCGACGCCCTTGTGCACGAGCAGCGTCACGTCGCCACCGTCGTCGAGGATCATGTTCGGGCCGCGGCCTCCACCCCCGTCGGCGTCGGGCCAGCGCACCGCTTGCTCGGTGCACCACCAGTACTCCTCGAGCGTCTCACCCTTCCACGCGAACACGGGCACACCCGCCGCCGCGATGGCCGCGGCCGCGTGGTCCTGTGTCGAGAAGATGTTGCAGCTCGCCCAACGCACTTCGGCGCCGAGCACGACGAGTGTCTCGATGAGCACGGCCGTCTGGATCGTCATGTGCAACGAGCCGGTGATGCGAGCGCCGGCGAGCACCTGGCCCGGGCCGTACTCCTCGCGGCAGGCCATGAGGCCCGGCATCTCTTTTTCGGCCAGCGCGATTTCCTTGCGCCCGAACTCGGCGAGAGAAATGTCGGCGACCTTGTAGTCGGTGAATTCGGCCATGGGGACTCCTTCGTCTTCGTGGCACGCAGGAGGCGCGCGACGGAACCGTTGGAGCCGGCCCGGATCACCGGATGACAGCCTGACGGCCCGACTGGGGCTTGATGGTAGCGCGAAGACCGTGTCTCATTGCAGGCATGAAGATTGCCGCCGTACAAGCCGCCCCGGTCTTTTGCGACCGGGAGGCCACCGTCGAGAAAGTCGGGACACTCACCAAGGAAGCGGCGGCCAACGGCGCCGAACTCGTGGTGTTTCCCGAGGCGTTCGTGCCGACCTATCCCGATTGGGTGTGGCGTACCACGCCGTGGGCCGACGGCGACTGGTACGCCCGGTGGGCCGACCAGTGTGTCGACGTGCCCGGCCCTGCGTGCGACGCGCTCGGCGCGGCCGCGGCCGAGCACGGCGTGTACCTCGCGATCGGTGTGAACGAACGCGCCGGCGGGACGATCTACAACACGCTGCTGTACTTCGGTCCCGACGGCGCGCTGCTGGCGAAACACCGCAAGCTCATGCCGACCGGCGGCGAGCGCCTGGCGTGGGGCCAGGGCGACGGCTCGACCCTCGCCGTGATCGACACACCGTTCGGGCGCGTTGGCGGCCTCATCTGCTGGGAAAACTACATGCCGCTCGCGCGCGCGGCGATGTACGAGCAGGGCATCGACATCTGGCTCGCGCCGACGTGGGACAACTCCGACGTGTGGGTCGCGTCGATGCGCCACATCGCCAAGGAAGGACGCTGCTACGTCGTCGGCGTCAACTCGTGCCTGCGGGCGACCGACGTGCCGAAATCGATTCCGGGTCGCGACGAGATCTACGGCGACGCCGACGACTGGATGTCACGCGGCAATACCGTGATCGTCGACCCCGACGGAACGATCCTCGCCGGTCCGATCACCGAACAAGAAGGCATCCTCTACGCCGACGCGGACCGCGAAACGATCACCCGCAGCCGCCGCCAGTTCGACGTGACCGGCCACTACGCCCGCCCCGACGTCTTCCGCCTCGACGTCCGAACGGACTGAAACTTGTGGCTACGCCGACGCCCAGAACTCGGTGAGATGGCCCGCCGCTTCCTCGGCGCGCGTTACCGGCCACCAGTGCCCGGTGCCGTCGAACATCACGAGCTGCGCGCCGGTGCGCTGCGCGAGTCGTTCGCCGAAGTTCGACGTGACGAAGGGGTCGTCGCGCCCCCAAAGCACGAGGCCGGGCCGTTCCATCTTGTCGACGGCTGGGCCCCACTCCTGACCGACGTTCACGGCCGAGCGGTACAGCTTGAGGATGCAGTCCTTCATCGTGGCGTCGACGAACTCGGACACGGCGTTCGCCCGGTCCTCGCCCATCTCCGGTGCCAGCGCAACTGCCATCGCCTCCGGTGTCACCGCCGCCATCACCTGTTCGCCGACGTCCGGCGTCTGCCACATCGTCGCCATCTCGTGCCACACGTACGCGGGGTCGACCGTCGCCGCGCCCGCGGCCCACGTTCGAATGAGGTCGGGACGCGTCGACGCGACTCGCTGCACGAGCAACGAGCCCCAGTCGTGCCCCACGAGGTCGACGGGCTCGCCAACTGCTTCGATCTGCGCCGCGAGCCAGTCGACGTACGCCTCTTTCGTGGCGTCGAACCCGTTCGGTACACCCGTGCCGAACCCGGGCAATTGCGGGAGCACGATGTCGTCGCGGTCGAGGTAGTCGATCAGCGGGCTCCACAGCGCGGGCGTGTCGGGGACTCCGTGGACGAAGACGGCAGGCACGCCGCGAAGCTACAACGTCGCTACCCGAGGGACTGATGCACGCGCAGCATGGCCGCGACCGACTGGTCGACGTCGGTCTCGGTCGTCGTCCAGTTCGACACCGAGATACGCATCGCAGCCCTCCCCTGCCACACCGTGCCGCCCGCCCAACACGTGCCGTCGGCCTGGACGCCGTCGATGACCGCGCGCGTGCGGTCGTCGGAGTCGTCGAAACGAACAAGGACTTGGTTGAGCACGACGTCGTTCAAGATTTCGACACCCGGCTCGGACCCGAGCGCGGCCGCGAACCGGCGGGCGTGGGCGCAGCAACCGGAGACGACGCGCGCGATGCCGTCGCGCCCGAGCGCGCGAATCGCCGCGTAGACCGGGACACCGCGCCCGCGGCGCGAGAATTCCGGGGCCCAGTCGAGCCCGTCGCGTGGCGCGCCCGCGCCGCCCTGCACCAGATACGCGGCCTCGACACCGAGCGCGGCGCGGTGGTCGGCCGGGTGGCGACAGACGACGACGCCGCAGTCGTAGGGGACGTTGAGCCACTTGTGCGCGTCGACCGACCACGAGTCGGCCCGCGCCGCGCCCGCAACCTGCGCGGTCAGGTCGTCGGTCGCCGCGGCCCACAGGCCGAACGCGCCGTCGACGTGGACCCACGCCCCGATCTCGGCCGCGAGGTCGCAGATCTCCCCGAACGGATCGGCGGCACCGGTGTTCACGTTGCCCGCCTGCGCACAGATGATCGTGGGCCCGGGTTCACCGGCGGCGAGCACGCCCGCAAGTTCGCCGGTGGCCATGCGCCCCTGCCCGTCGACGGGAACGACCTCGACCGTCCCCGCGCCGATGCCGAGGTACCGCAGCGCGACGTCGATGGTCGCGTGGCGTTCGGCGCCGACGATCACGCGCAGGCGCGGCGCACCCTGTAATCCGTCGGCCTCGACATCCCAGCCCGTGTCGGCCAGCACGCGGTGCCGGGCCGCGGCCAGACCGCTGAAGCTCGCCATCGTCGCGCCCGTCGCGAATCCGACCGACGACTCGGGCGGCAGCCCCAGGAGCTCCACCATCCAGCGCCCCGCGACTTCTTCCATCACCGCGGGAGCGGGGCCGGCGACGTACAGCCCGATGTTGTTGTCCCATCCGCTCGTGAGCCAGTCGGCGGCGAGCGCGGCCGGATGGCTGCCGCCGATCACGAATCCGAAGTAGCGCGGGCCCGCACTCGCGACGACACCGGGCGCGGCCGCGGCCGCGATCTCCTCGATGAGCGCGAGCGCCCCTGTACCCGTGGCGGGTACCGGACCGCCGAACGCGGCGCGCAACTCGTCAAGCGATGCCGAGGCGTCGACGGGCCGGGACTCGATCCGATCCCGGTCGGCGGCGACGATCTGCGCGACCCGAGCGAGAAGATCGGGCCACTCGCTCACGCCATCACGCTCACGCCGTCACGCTCACGCCATCACGCTCACGCCATCACGCTCACTGGGCGAGCTTGCTTTTCAGTTCGAAGATCGCGTCGATCGGCCCGGGGTCGACGTCGTTGTCGAGCGCCAGGTAGCACGACGTCCAGTCGCCGACGTACATGAGGTCGAGCAACTGCGCGAGGCGACCTTCGCCTTCGGCTTCGACCGAGAGGACCTGGTGCACGGTCTCGTCGATGATCTCGCGCGTGTACTCGAACCGCCGCGCTAGTTGCGGGTGCTCGAAGCTGTGCCGTAGCTCGACGATCGTCACGAGCTGGCGGGTGACGTCGCCGTGCTGGCCCCACCCGCAGATCTCGTTGTGGTCGAGTTCGGGGTACGCGTGCGCGAACGCGGGCGCCTTGGCGTTCTCGTTGACGTCGCACTTCCAGCGGTACGCGGCTACCGCGCCGAGCGCGCCACCGCCGTACACGACAGGAATGGTGCGCTCGATTTTGCGGGCGAGTTCACGGGCCGGGTTCACGGCACCCTCGACCGCCGGTTCGCACCGATCGCGCCGCCGGGCGAGTTGCGCTTGGGCCTGCATCAACTGCGCGTGGGCGCCCGGCACGAGGCCCATGCGAAACAGCGTGACCACGAGCGGTCCGACCAGTGCGCCGATCGCGGCGCGCGGCAAAAACCCTTCGGGACACGGCAGGTGAAGGCCGCCGGCTTGCTCGGCGATCTTGGCCAACGTGCCGCCGGTCGACACCGCGACGATCGTGGCGCCGCGTTCGGCCGCGGCGGTGGCCATCGACACTGTTTCTTCGGTCTCGCCCGAGTACGACATCGCGAACACGAGCGAGTTCGGCCCGACGAAGGCCGGGACCCGGTACTGCTTGAGCACGGTCACCGGGACCGGCAGCACGTCGTTGAACACGGCCGCGACGACATCGCCCGAGATACCCGACCCGCCCATGCCGCACACGACGATGTTGCGGAAATCGCCGCGCGGGAACTGCTCGGGGTCGAGCGCGCCCGCGGCTTCGTGTGCGGTGGTGAGCTGCTCGGGCAGCCCGCGGACTGCGTCGAGGAAATCGAGCGAGTCGGTCACTCGAAGTTCGGGCGGATGCCCTCGGCTTCGGCCTTCGCGAGGAGCCGGGCGTTCTCGGCGTCGTCGACCGACTCGGCTTCGTCGATCAGCATGATCGGGATGTCGTCCTGCACGCGGTAGCGCCGCTTCAGGCGCGGGTTGTACAGCGCGCCCTCGTCGGTGAAGTAAAGCAGCGGGCCCTTGTCTTCGGGGCACGCAAGGATCTCGAGGAGCTTCGCGTCGAGCGCCATTGCATCTCCCGATTTCGTGAGCCCAGATTGCGTAGGCCAGATTACGTAGGTAGGTCTCGTGAAGAGAGCGAGACTAGTCCGTGAGCCCCGATGTTCTCACCCTGTCACCCGCTGATGCGCAGGGTTTG
>JAWXCJ010000335.1:0-4334 GCA_034408875.1 Actinomycetota bacterium | reverse complement strand
TCGAGCGCGGCGTTGCCGGCCCGCTCACCGAGACCGTTGATCGCACACTCGACCTGCCGGGCGCCGGCCGCGACACCCGCCAGCGAGTTCGCCACCGCGAGGCCCAGGTCGTCGTGGCAGTGCGTCGAGACGACGAACTCGCCCTTCACGTTCTCGATGACGTAGCGGATGAGCTTGGCGTAGTCGTCGGGCACGGCAAAGCCGACCGTGTCGGGGATGTTCAGCGTCGTCGCACCCGCATCGACCGCGAGCTGGCACACCTCGACCATGAAGTCGGGGTCGGAGCGGTAGCCGTCCTCGGGCGAGAACTCCACGTCGGCGCAGTATCCGCAGGCGCGGGCGACTCCCGCCGCGGCCTCGGCCTTCACCTGGTCGGGCGTCATCCGCAGCTTCTTTTCCATGTGGATCTTCGACGTCGCGATGAACACGTGGATGCGGGGCTTCTCCGCGTGGCGCACAGCTTCCCACGCCCGGTCGACGTCTTTGAAGCCCGTGCGCGAAAGCCCGGCGATGATCGGACCCTTCACCGACTTGGCGATCGCCTCCACCGACTCGAAGTCGCCGTCGGACGCGATCGGGAAGCCGGCCTCGATGACGTCGACGCCCAGGCGCGCGAGTTGGTCGGCAATCTCGAGCTTCTCGGCGACGTCGAGCGAGATGCCGGGCGACTGCTCGCCGTCTCGCAGGGTCGTGTCGAAGATTCTGACTGTGTCCATCTCGCCTCCAAGGGCGTGGGTATCGGGTTTTCGGCAATGAAAAACCCCCCGGCCGGAAGGCTCGGAGGGCGGAGCGCGAGCACCTATGTGGGCTCGCGCTTACGTAAGAAGGAGGTCCAAGGAAATGGTTCGGGCCCGCAGTTCCTTACGCATACGTCTCGCCAGTCTGCCATCCGTGCGGCCGAACGTCAATCACGGTCTGTCTCCTCACTCGGCCCCGAGGCGTCGCGCATGAGAGGATTGGCCCGTGCGTAGAGCTGTGAAGCGGGCAGTCGGGGCCGGTGTCATCGCCGGCATGGGATACGCGGTGTGGCGGGCGTGGAAGGCACAGATGCCCGACCGCACCGGCGACGTGTCGTGGGAAACGGCACCGTTCCCGTTCCCACCGGTGCCGCGCCCCGCACCGAGCGCAGCCCGACCCGCCGAGGTCACGAAGGCAGCGACGCAAGTCGCAGTCTGCGTCGACCCGATCGAAGGCGGCGCGTGCCCGACCTCGCATCCGGTGAAGGCGAAGACGTCGAGCGGGATCTTCCACGTGCCCGGCGGCGCGAACTACGAACGCACCAAGGCCGATCGCTGCTACGTCGACGCGGACGCGGCCGAAGCCGACGGCCTTCGGCCCTCAAAGCACTAACTCAATCGAGGTCGAACGCGCGGGCCGACTGCACGCCCGGCTGCGCGGTGATGCGCTCGACGATCTCGGCCGGCACGCGCGTGTCGGTGGCCAATGCCATCAACGCCGCCGCGCCACTCGGACTGCGGCCGACGTCCATGTCGGAGATGTTGATGCCGGCTTCGCCGAGCAGGGTGGTAACGCGCCCGATCACGCCGGGAACGTCTTCGTTGTGCACGACGAGCATGTTGCGCGACGGCGGGAGGTCGACGATGTGTTCGTCGATACCGACGATGCGCGGTGCTTCCTGTTTGCCGAACAGCGTGCCCGCGACGTGCGTGCCCTGGTCGCCGCGCACGGAGACGAGGTTGACGTAGTCGCGCGCGTCCGACGAGGTCGTCTCGCGCACGGTGATGCCGCGCTGCTCCGCAAGCTGCGGCGCGTTCACGAACGACACGGGTTCGTCGACGACCTTGCCGAGCAAGCCCTTCAGCACGGAGAGCGTGAGGACACGGCAGTCGTAGTCGGCGATGTCACCTTCGAAGGTGATCTCGAGCACTTTCGGCGCGCCGCCGGCCATGCCCGTGAAGAATCGGCCCAGTCGTTCCGCCAGCGCCATGAACGGCCGCACCGTCTCCGAAGCCTCCGACGCGTTGACGTTGACAGCGAACGGAACGAAGTCGCCCCGCAACGCGAGGATCACCTGTTCGGCAATCGTGATGCCGGCCTTGTCCTGGGCCTCGCTCGTCGACGCGCCGAGGTGCGGCGTGACCACCACCGAATCGAGCTCGAACAACGGCGACTCGGTCGTCGGCTCCTTCGCGAACGTGTCGATCGCGGCGCCGCCCAGCAGACCGGAGCGGATCGCGTCGGCCAGGGCATCCTCGTCGACGATGCCACCCCGGCCCGCGTTGATGAGCCGCATGCCCGGCTTGGCCTTGGCGAGCACGGCCGCGTTGATGAGCCCGACCGTCTCGGGCGTCTTCGTCGCGTGCACCGTCACGAAGTCGGACTGGGCGACGAGATCCTCGATGGTCGCAACCAGTGAGACACCGATCTGGCGGGCCCGATCGGGGTTCACGTACGGGTCGTGCGCGATGAGGCGCATCCCGAACGCGTTGGCCCGCTGCGCGACGAGTACGCCGACGCGGCCCAAGCCGATGATGCCGAGCGTCTTGCCGTGCAGCTCGACGCCCTCCCACCGCGACCGGTTCCACTTACCGGCGCTCAAGTCGTTGTGCGCCTGCGGCACGTTGCGCGCCTGCGCCAGCAGCAACGCCATCGTGTGCTCGGCCGCCGAGAGAATGTTCGACTGCGGCGCGTTCACGACCATGACGCCGCGACGCGTGGCTTCGGCGACGTCGACGTTGTCGAGTCCGATACCGGCGCGGCCGACCACCACGAGGTCGCGGCCGGCGTCGAGCACCTCACCGGTCACTTGCGTCGCGCTGCGGATGACGAGCGCGGCCGCGCCCTTGACTGCGTCGAGCAGTTGGTCGGGCGTGAGCGACGTCTGCACGTCGACGTCGAGCCCGGCGGCCTGCATCGCTGCGATTCCCCGCGCGGCAAGCGGTTCGGCAACGAGAACGCGGTGAGTCATCGCTCAGCAGGGTAGACGGCCCCAGGGATCAGACCCGGACTCGATTATCGGTCCTCCGTGCGCACGATCCCCGTGGGCACTGTCGACAACACACTGCGGTTCGAGAACGACAGGTACCTCTTCTACGTGCCGATGTACCAGATGGACAACGGCGACTGCCACGCGGCCATCGGCACCTGGATGTTGAAGTAAGCGCGAGCCGCCTCAGCTGAGGATGTCCGCGATGCGGCGGACGCCTTCGCCGAGGTCGTCGTCGCCGAGCGCGAACGACAGGCGCGCGTAGCCGGGGGCGCCGAACGCCTCGCCGGGCACGATCGCGACCTTGGCCACGTCGAGCAGGATCTCGCATAATTCCAACGTGTCGTTGGGGGTGCGCCCACCGATTTCGCGGCCGAGGACGCCTTCGAACGACGGGAAGCAGTAGAACGCGCCTTGCGGTTCGAGGCATGTGACGCCGGGGATGTTCGACAGCATCTCGTACATCATCCGGCCCCGGCGCGCGAACGCGTCGCGCATGCGGGCGACCGCTTCGAGGTCGCCCCGCACCGCCGCGAGTGCCGCGGCCTGCGCGACGTTCGAGACGTTCGACGTCGAGTGTGACTGCAGGTTCGTCGCGGCACCGATGACGTCGCGCGGGCCGATCATCCACCCGACCCGCCAGCCGGTCATCGCGTACGTCTTCGCGACACCGTTCAGCACCACGCATCGGTCGGCGATCTCGGGCACGAGGGTCGGGATCGACGAGAACACGTGACCGTCGTACGTCAGGTGCTCGTAGATCTCGTCGGTGACGACCCAGATGTCGTGTTCCGCGGCCCAGCGACCGATCGCCTCGACCTCGTCGGGCGGATACACCGCGCCGGTCGGGTTGCTCGGCGACACGAACAGCAACACCTTCGTGCGGTTGGTACGCGCCGCTTCGAGTTGGTCGACCGTGACGCGGAACCCCGCCAGTTCGGTTGTCGGCAGCACGACCGGAACGCCGCCGCCGAGCGTGATGCACTCGGGGTACGACGTCCAGTAGGGCGCGGGGAGCAACACCTCGTCACCCGGATCGCACAGCACCTGGAACGTGTTGTAGACCGCGTGCTTCCCCCCGTTGGTCACGAGTACCTGCTCCGGCGCGCAGTCGTACCCGGAGTCGCGCTTGGTCTTGTGCGCGATCGCCTCCCGCAGTTCGGGCAGACCCGGGGTGGGCGTGTACCGGTGAAAGCGGGGGTCGCGGGCGGCGGCGACCGCGGCCTCCACGATGTGGTCGGGGGTCGGGAAGTCAGGCTCCCCCGCCCCGAACCCGATGACGTTCTCGCCCGCCGCCTTCAGGGCCTTGGCCTTGGCGTCGACGGCGAGCGTCGCCGATTCCTTGATCGCGCCGATGCGTGCCGAGATGCGTGCCGAGATGCGTGCC
>JAWXCJ010000334.1:0-11599 GCA_034408875.1 Actinomycetota bacterium | reverse complement strand
TGATGCGGGCCGCGTGCACGATGGCCGCGTCGAGGCCGGCCGCGCGGCACTCGTGCAGGAACACGCTGTTCAGCACGTGTCGGGACGCGGGCGCCAACCCGAACGACACGTTCGACAGGCCGAGGATCGTCGACGCGCCCGGCAGTTCGGCCTTGATGCGGCGGATCGCCTCGATGGTCTCCATCGCGTCGCGCCGCAGGTCGTCGTCACCGGTCGACAGCGGGAACGTGAGCGGATCGAAGATCAGGTCCGAGGGGTCGATGCCGTACTTCTGCGTGGCGATGTCGTAGATGCGCCGCGCGACGCGCAGCTTCCACTCGACATCGCGGGCCTGGCCCACTTCGTCGATGGTGAGGCAGATGACCGCGGCGCCGTACTCGGCCGCGAGCCGGAACACGCGGTCCATGCGCTTGCCGTCTTCTTCGCCTTCTTCGAGGTTGGCGGAGTTGAGGATCGCCTTGCCGCCGTGGTGCATCAGCCCGGCCTCGACGACGGGCGGTTCCGTGGAGTCGAACACCAGCGGCAGGCTCGCCTGCGTCGCGAACCGCCCGGCTACTTCGTCCATGTCGATGGCGCCGTCTCGGCCGACGTAGTCGACGCACACGTCGAGCACGTGCGCGCCTTCCTTCACCTGTTCGCGCGCCATTTGCACGCACGTGTCCCAGTCGGACTCGAGCATCGCGTCGCGGAACTTGCGCGACCCGTTCGCGTTCGTGCGCTCGCCGACCGCGAGGTACGCGAGCTCCTGGCGGAACGGCACGTGCGAGTAGATCGACGAGCAACCCGGCTCGAACTCCACGGTCCGCACGACCGGGGCGCGCACGCCCAGCCGTGTCGTCACCGCGAGAAGATGCTCCGGCGTCGTTCCGCAACAGCCGCCGACGACGTTGAGGCCGAACTCGGTGACGAACCGTTCGTGCGCGTCGGCGAGCAGGTCGGGCGTGAGGTCGTAGTGCGTGTGCCCGTTGACGATCGACGGCAACCCCGCGTTCGGCAGGCACGACAGGAACGTGCGCGCGTGCTGCGCGAGGTAGCGCAGATGTTCGGTCATCTCGCCGGGACCGGTTGCGCAGTTCATGCCGATGACGTCGGGGCGCATCGCTTCGAGTGCGGTCAGGGCGGCGCCGATCTCGCTGCCGACGAGCATGCGCCCGGTCGTCTCGACCGTCACCTGCACGATCAGCGGCAGCAGTACGCCGGCCTTCGCCATCGCGCGGCGGGCGCCGTTGATGGCGGCTTTGCCCTGCAGAAGGTCGTAGACCGTTTCGACGAGCAGGATGTCGATGCCGCCCGCGAGCAGACCCTCGACCTGCGCCTCATAGTTGTCGCGCAGCGCGTCGTAACGGATGTGTCCGAGCGATGGGAGCTTCGTGCCCGGCCCGATCGACCCGATGACCCAGCGGGGCTTGTCGGGGGTCGAGTACGACGACGCGACCTCCCGAGCGATGGCCGCCGCGCGCTGGTTGATCTCGAACGTCTTCTCGGGGATTTGGTATTCGTTGAGCACGAGCGGGAACGCACCGAACGTCGCGGTTTCGACGGCGTCGCATCCGGCTTCGAAGAATTCGGCGTGCATCTGGCCGACGAGATCGGGCCGCGTCAGCACCAGGTTCTCGTTGCAGCCTTCGAGCGCCAACCCGCCGAAATCGTCGGGTCCGAGGTCGTGGCCTTGCATCCACGTGCCGAAGGCGCCGTCGAACACCACGACGCGCTCCCGGAGGGCGTCGAGGAAGGGACTCACTGCACCGCTGCCGACGGGGGTGGCGGCGGCGCCTCGGGGATCGGGCATCGCACCAGGCTACGCGGCCCGCGACGGGCCGAGGGAACCCGTTTTCGCGATGATGGCCCCGTGCGCCTCTTTTTCTCCACGTTTGTGTGCTGTGTCGCCGTCACGGTCGGCGTGGCCTGTAGCGGCGACGACGACGCCGGGATCGAACCGCCCGCCGGCTACACCGAAGTCGCGAGCGGCGAGTCCGACGGGCTCACATGGACGCTGTCGAGCCAACCGGACCCCGACGTCGACGGCGGCACGTGCTGGCACCTCGACACCGAGCCCGAGGTCGAGCAACTCCTGAGCGACACCGAATGCCGCCCGCCCGTCGACGACGAACTTCCCCGCGACTTCAACTCGGAGTTCCCGTTCGGAACCCCGGCGACCGGCGCCTTCGACATCCTCGTCGGCATAATCCCCGACGAGATCGCCGAGGCCGAGTTCGGGTTCGCCGACGGCAGCGCCGCCGAGCCGGTGTTCGTCGACGAGGAACGCGGCATCATCGTGTGGGCGGGCCCGAGCGAACCGTTCCTGGGCGGGGTCGCGGTCACCCTCGCCGACGGCGTGCGCCTCGGGTGCGGCCCGGGCGACATCGTGAGCTCGACGCAACTCGAGGACATGACCGAGGAGCAGCTCGTCGAGATCCGCCAGTTCGTCTTCACGTGCCTCGAAGCGGCGTAACCGCCGGCGCCGTCAGTCGCACGTCTCGAGGTGCGCTTCGGCGTCGAGTACCTCCGCGATGGCGTCGGCCGTGGCCTCGGTGTCGGGCGTGATGATCCAGCCGTCGCCGCGTACGTAGGAAAGCCCTTCGAACGGGATCGACCGTTGCGTCACGCCTTTGCAGATCGACGTGATCTTGGCTTCGGTGAACGAGGCGGCACCGTCGTCGTCAAGGAAGATTTCGAATGTGAGGTTCTCGCCGTTCGAGATGCACTCGCTCATCGCGTCGGGGACGGGCAAGCGGCCTTCGTAGTCGTCGGCGATCAACGGGAAGTTGAACGCCTCGTAGGTATCGCAGGCAATGTCGCCGGCGCGCAATTGGTCGGCGAGGCCTTCCGCGGTCGCGAGCGCGGCCGGGTCCCAATCGGAGGCGTCGCTCGGGGCGAACGTCGTGGACGGCGCCGCCCCGTCGTTGTCGTCGCCCGAGCAGCCGGCCACCGCCGCGACGGCGACCATCGCGAGCACGAGTACCCGTTGCACAGTTTCTCCCTACGACATCCCTCTACGACATCCCTCTACGACATCCCGAGATACGAGGGACGGCCCACCCGAAGGTGGGCCGTCCCCAAACGCAAGCTGTTGATCGAAGACTACGGGATCTGGATTTCCAGAACCGCGTCGTCGGCGGTCAGAAGCGGCAGGCCAATCTTCTGCAGGTACACACCTACGGGGACTGCCCCCGGCGGCGTGCTGTTGCAGTCGATGACGTCAGCGACGTCGGCGTTGGCCGTGTCGAGCTCACTCACGATTTCAATAACGCCACCGGCGCCGAAACCCTTGGTGACCACACCGTTGTGCTCGGAGGTCACTTCGGGCGCGTAGCCGTTGGTGTTGATGATGATGCGTGAGTACAGCGAGGCACTCGTGGTCGACGCACCCTTGACGGGCTTGAGCAGCGAGTTCAGCCACTTGATCGTCGCCACGGAGTACGTCTCGTAGTCGCCGGCACTGTCCTTGTTGGGAAGCTGTCCTGCACCAGTGCGCTTGTCAACCAGGGTGCAGTTACCGAAGTTCTTGCCCTTGATCGAGATGGATGCCCGATCGAGGGTAATCGCGTCGGCAGTGAGCGGACCCAGCTTCGCCGGGTTCCACGCGTTCGACTGGGCGTCGGGTGCGCGGCAACCGGTGAAGGTCATGACTTCCGAAGTGCTGGCGGCGGCGTCCAGAAGCGGTGCCGTGGCCAGACCCTTGGATGCCTTGTTGGTACCACCCGTGCCATCGGCCGGGTCACACGCCACGACGGGCGACTGCGCCGTCGGGACCGGTGTGCCGTCGGTCTGTACGTGAGCCGTGAACGCCGGGGATGCCGACGGGGCGCACGCGGTGATCGCGTCGATCACGCCGAGGATCTTGGCCGTGAGCGCCGTGCTCGTGCCGATGTAGTTGATCGGGCCGTCGGTGGTACCGGCGTTGGTCACGGAGATGATGACATCGGGCGAGAACACCGCGCCGCCATCACCGAAGCCGTTGCCGTTACCGGGACCGGGAGGGCCGTCGATGATGTCGAGGGTGCCCACACCGGGGTCGAGGGTCGTGGTGACGGTGAAGGCACCGGGAATCGGGGCCGGCGAGGTGATCGCCGCGATCACGATCGTCGGAGCAGCGGGGTTGGTTAGGAGGCCGTCCATCTTCACCGGTGCTGTCGCGTCGCCGATGTCGTTGTCGAAGTAGAAGAAGCCGTCACCGGCGAACCCGCCCACGAGGGTGGGAGTTGTCGACAACGTCGTCGTCGGCTGACCGACGACCTGCGCCTTCGTGATGACGTCACGGAAATCGTTGATCGCGATGCCGCTGGCAGCCGACGGAAGACCAGTGGTCCCGCCGACGTTCGTGACCGTGAACGCCGAACCCGTGTCGACCCAGTAGGGGCCGGTGAGGTGCGACGTGCTCGGCTGTTGGAGCGCGACGCTCGTGCCGAGCGCCGGAATGTTGGCGGTGCAGTTGATTGCACCGACCTTGACGGTCGCGTCGGCCGGTGTGCTGCTGATGACAGCCAGCGCCGACGCGGCGAGACCGACGGCTAAGCTGGCCCCGATGCATTTCTTGAATCGCTTCAAGTGGGTCCCCCCCATTGAGTGAAAGGCCTTTCAAACACAGGACTGGAGAGCACGTCGGATCGACGCTTACGTCTCCCTGGAGATAACGATCGTCTCCGGTGTGTCCTCCCTCACCCGATCGCATCCGGCGGTCGGGTGACCCGGCAACCAGAATGTGACTTCTCGTCAGATTCGTGTGCCATGAGGACACTTGTCCCTCGGGGACCGTACTGTCAAGAGACTCCTGTAAGAGAATTCCAACCTTTTTACACACCATGTGCGAGTTGTGTAACGGGTGCGGCTGGACGCATTTAGAGTGCGCTGCGTGCCACCCAAACTTTCCCTTTCTGTTACTTCCGCCGACCGCGTCGTCGTCGATCTGCTCGCCGTCCCGGTGTACGCGGAGCGCAAGTTCGGCCCTGGTGCCGACCTTGTGAACAAGGTGCTCGGGCGCGGTCTCGCCGAGTTCATGGCCGAGACCGACTTCAACGGCAACCGCGGCGATGTGCTCGCAGTTCCGACGCAAGGGAAGCTCGGCGCCAAAGCGGTCGTTCTCGTCGGTATTGGGGAACGGGCGAAAATTGACGCCGACGTACTGCGCCGCGCCGCGGCGACGTTCGCGAAGCGTGCTGCGAACGTGCAGAGCGCGGCCACGACGTTGCTCGACGCTGCGCCCGACTCACTGGACAAGGGCGCGGCCGCGCAGGCCATCGCCGAGGGACTCAGTCTCGGCACGTACCAGTTCCTCAAGTACAAGGGCGACGGGAAGCCGTCGAAGCTCAAGAAGGTCGTCATACTCGGCCGTGCCAACGTGAAGGTGCGCGAAGGCTTGGCCCGCGGCACACGCGTCGCCGACGCGGTCATCTGGGCGCGCGATCTCGTCAACGAGCCCGCGGCGGCGAAGTCGCCGGCGCACATCGCCACGCTTGCACGCGGCATCGGGCGCAAGTCGGGCTTGAAAGTCACGGTGCTGCAGGGCGAGCAACTCGTACGGGAGGGCATGGGCGGCGTGATCGGGGTCGGCCAGGGGTCGGAGCGTTCGCCGCGGTTCGTGCGGCTCGCGTACGAACCGCGTGGCGCGCGCGCGTCGCTCGCGTTCATCGGCAAGGGCGTCGTGTTCGACTCGGGCGGGCTCTCGCTCAAGACCGGTGCGGGCATGGAGACGATGAAGACCGACATGTCGGGCGCGGCCGCGGTGCTCGCGGCGATGTCGACGCTGCGCGATCTCGACGTGAAGACGGCCGTGTACGGCTACGTGCCGCTCGTCGAGAACATGCCGAGCGGCAACGCGATTCGTCCCGGCGACGTGCTGACGCACCGCAACGGCACAACCGTCGAGGTGCTCAATACCGATGCCGAAGGCCGTCTCATCCTCGCCGACGCGCTCGTGATGGCGAGTGAAGAGGAACCGGACGCGATGATCGACCTCGCCACGCTCACGGGCGCGTGCATGGTCGCGCTCGGCGACAAGGTCGCGGGTCTGATGGGGAACGACGACGGGTGGATCGACCAGGTGCGAGCCGCCGCCGACCGCGCGGGTGAGTCGGTGTGGCCGCTGCCGCTGCCGGAGGAGTACCGCAAGATGCTCGACTCCGAAGTGGCCGACATGAAGAACATCTCGCACGGCGGGTACGGCGGGGCACTCACCGCCGGGCTGTTCCTCAAGGAGTTCGTCGGCGACGTGCCCTGGACACACCTCGACATCGCCGGCCCCGCCCGGGCCGCGGCCGACGACTCCTACATCACACGCGGCGGCACGGGGTTCGGCGTCCGCACCCTGATCGAGTTGGCTCGCACTTTCCGCACACCCAAGTGAGGCGAATCGCGGTCGCGACCCTCGCGGTCGTGTTCGTCGCGGCCGCGTGCGGTGGCGACCACGACGCGGCCGAGTTCGCAGGCGAGGTCGTGACGGTGAGGGACAACACTTTCTCGCCCGTGACGCTCGAGATCGAGCCGGGCGCCACGGTGCAGTGGGTGAACGAAGGCCGCAACGAGCACGACATCATTCCCGTCGACAAGTACGGCGAGTTCGGCGTCGAGAAGGAAGACTTCGCGCCGGGCGACACGTACGAGTTCACGTTCGACGACCCGGGGGTGTACGAGTACTGGTGCACGCTGCACGGCACCGAGACCGACGGCATGATCGGCTCGGTCATCGTCGGCGATGCCGAGGCGACGACCGACTCGACCGCGCCCGGCGAGGAGGCCGGCGACGCGACGACACTGCGCGTCCCCGACGACTTCCCGACGATCCAAGCGGCGCACGACGCGTCGACACCGGGAGGCCTGGTGCTGATCGAGCCGGGCGTGTACAACGAGGCCGTCACCGTCACCAAGCGCGACCTCGTGATCCGGGGTCTCGACCGCGACGAGACGATCCTCGACGGCGAGTTCACGCTCGACAACGGGTTCAAAGTTCTCGCCGACGGTGTCGCGATCGAGAACATCACCGCACAGAACTACGCGGGCAACGGGTTTTTCTGGACGGGCGTGACCGGCTATCGCGGGTCGTACCTCACCGCCCTGCGCAACGGCGACTACGGCATCTACGCGTTCGATTCGGTGCAGGGGCAGTTCGATCACTCGTACGCGGCCGGGAGCCCCGACGGCGGGTATTACATCGGGCAATGCGATCCGTGTAACGCCGTCATCACCGACGTGATCGCCGAGTGGAACGGACTCGGGTACTCGGGCACGAACGCGGGTGGCGACTTGTTCATCGTGAACTCGACGTGGCGCAACAACCGGGCGGGCATCGTCCCGAATAGCGGGACCGGCGAGGCGCTGTACCCGCAGCACGACGCGGTGATGATCGGCAACATCGTCTCCAGCAATAACAACGACGGAACCGCCGCAATCGACATCGCGGAGACCGTGCTCGGCAACGGCATCCTGCTCGCGGGCGGGAACAACAACGTCGTCGAGCGGAACCTCGTGTACGACCACGACATCGCCGGCATCGGCATCATCCCGCTGCCCGAGAAGATCCTGAACCCGGACAACGAGAACGCGGTGAACTTCGACGCCCGCAACAACGTCGTGCGCGCCAACGTGCTGCGCGACAACCGGGCCGGTGACCTCATGCTGGTCACGACCCTCGACGACGCGACCGACGCCGGCGGGAACTGTTTCGCCGACAACGACTACACGACGTCGATCCCGGCGACGATCCCCGTATGCGACGCGGCCCCCGCCGCGTTCGAGACCGATCTCGCCTGGTTGGTCGAGTTCCTGGGTGGCGCCAAACCCGAGGGTGCCGACTACCGCGAGGTCGTGCTGCCGGACCCGGGCGAGCAGCCCGAGATGCCCGACGCGGCGACCGCGCCGGCGCGCCCGGCGAACAGCGGGGTCCCGATCACGATCGACCTCGACGCCATCGAGGTCCCGACCCGCTAGCCGAGGACCGCGCTCAGTCGTCGTCCCAAATCGTCGCGATGCCGACTGGGTCGGCGATCGTGCCGCGCGAGATGCCGACGAGTTCGACCAGGAAGGTGTCGGCGTCCTCGACCAGCGTGTCGCCGTTGACGTGGATCTTCACCGGCGCGGTCGTCTTCCCGATGCCGACGATGACGGTTCCATGCTTTGCGGTGTAGTCGCTCCCGGCGACCGCGGTGAGGTCGCGCGTCTGGTATTCGACGAACACGCGCTCGACGGCGGGTTCCGGCAGCGTGACCGTGTACAGCACATAGGTCGCGCCGCCGGTGGTCTCGTCGACTTCGACGTCGTCGATCGTCGTGCCGGGTGGAGGGGCCGGCGGGTCGTCCGAATCGCCGTCGTCGAAGATCGTCGCGATGCCGGTCCCGTCGGTCACCGACCCTCCCGTCACGCCGGTGAGTTCGACGACGAACAGTTCGTCGTCCTCGGCGTAGAGATCGCCCTTGACGGTGACCTTGAAAGTCGCGAACGACTTGCCCGCGGCGATGCTGACCGAACTCGTCTTGGCGACGTAGTCCGCCGGCGCAGCCGCAGTGACGTCGCGCGTGCGGTACGAGACCGTCATCGCCTGGGTCGCGGGCCGCGAGAGCGTCACGGTGAACGTCGCCGTGGTCGACGTTCTGGGAGGTTCGTCGATCTCGACGTCGTCGATCGAGGCGCCGGGTGGGTCGTTGTCCGCGATCGTGCCGGTTCCCGTCGAGTCGAGCACGACGGCGGTCGCAGACGAGTCGACGAGTTCGAGATCGAACGTCTCGTCTGGTTCGCCCGTCACGTCGCCCTTCACGGCAACGCTCACGATCTTCGACGTCTGGCCGGACGAGAAGGAGACGGTGCCCGTCTTTGTCGTGTAGTCGACGGGCGCGAAGGCGGTGCCGTCGACGGTCGTATAGGTCGCACTCGCAGAGCCGGTGAGTCCGCCCGAGCGCGTCACCACGAACTGCATCGACTGGCTCGATCCGTCCGGCTCGATCACCGTGGCGTCGCCGACGCTCAACTGCGCGAGCGCCGGGTCGAGGGTCGTGGTCGTTGGCGGCGGCGCCGTCGTCGACGTCGACGTCGTCGTCACGGGAATGCCGCCGGGGCCGACCATCGGCGGCAGGAACGTCGTGGCGATCGTGATCGTCGAGCCGGTAGTGCCGGGCGCCGGGAGCGTCGCGTTCAAGAGAAGCACGAACGCCTCGGGGCAGGACGGGGTCGGCACGACGGGCGCGACGTCGCCGACGGTGCCGGTCATGCGGGCCATGCCCGTACCCGGGTAGTACGCGAAGGAGCCCGGGGTGGCCGTGTTCACGCTCATCGAAAACGGGCCGACGGTGCACACCGCGGGACCGACCGCGATCGCCACGGTCGCGTTGCCGGCCAGCGTCGCCACGCCGGTATCGGGGACGACGGTGCCCGACCAGGTGCCCGCCGGCGCGATCTCGGCGCTGCCGTAAAACGGCCCGACGTATGCAGACGAGGGCTGGTAGTCGACGATCTCCGCGGCCATGGAGCCGTCGCTCGCGACCTGGGCCAGCGCGCCCCCGAACATGTTGTCGGCGCGCACGCCACCCGCGGGTCCGTTGAGGAACAGGCTCCCGCCGAGCACGACGAGCCGAGCGCCCGGATTGTCGACGGCCGGCGGGCCGCCGCGCGCCTCGGTCGTCCCCGCGCCGACGGCCGCGACGACGACCAATGCCGCGACGACGCGTGCAATAACGCGTCTTCTCCGCATGTCCTTGCCCCCCTCGCGCCGTGGCGGTGGCGCGTGAGCATCAGTTCACGCCTCGCGGCGACCTTCGTCAAATTTCCCAGTGGCGAACATTCTCGCCCCGGGGAGAATTTCGGCTCAGGCCAGGACGACGACCGCCGTTCCCACCGGGGCGAAGTCCCACAGGATCTTCACCTCAGTCTGGTTCATGCGCACGCACCCGGCGCTGCGGAACTGGCCGAGCTCGGAGTCGGACTGGATCGGTGAGCCGTCGCCGCGCCGCGGGATGCCGTGGAACCCGATTGCCAGCGACCGCCCGTGCGCGAAGCGGGTCATGTACGGCAGGCGCAGGTCGCCGCCGTGCGCGCTCGACATCGCCGACTTCGAGAACACCTGGTACGTGCCGGGGTTGGGGACGCCCCGGCGGCCGGACACGAGGAACGAGTGCACCACGGTACCGTTGGCCTCGACGAGCCACACCCGCTGTTGCGAGTTCGAGTACACGACCCGCCTTCCTACGCCCGAGTCCGGCGGCGCGGGCGACCCCGTTGCTGCGGCCGGCGCGAGCGCGATCCAGTACCCGCTTCCGTCAGCGGCGCGCGCGATCGCGCGCGCGCTCAGCATGTCGTTGGTTGCCGCGCCCAGGAACGGTGCGTCGCCGTACGTGTGGACCGCCCCGTCGGCGCCGAGCACCCACGCGCCCGCACCCGAAGGCGTGAGCACGAAGTCGGTTGCGCCCTGCGGCAGCGCACTCGTCGTGAACTGCGACGCGTCTCCGTAGGAACGCAACGAACCGTCGGCTCCGAGCAGGACGTAGCCCCGACCCGACCGCGACGGTTCGATCGCGATGATCGGCACTCCGGCGCCCGCGGCCGAGCCGTAGAACCCGGCGTCGCCGAACCCGAACACGCCGCCGTCGAGCGCGACGAGCCAATACCCGTTCCCGCTCGGTGACGCGGCCATGCCGACGATCGGCGCCGCAAGCGACAGCGCGCCCGTCGAACCGAAGAACCGTGCCCCGCCAAACGTGAAGATGCCACCGTCACTGGCGACGAGCCAGTACCCGTCGCCGTCCGGCGTCGGCGCCAACCCCAACACCGGGCGGTTGAGCGCCCGGTTGCCGGTCGAGCCGTGGAACGCGGCGGTGCCGTACGTGAACACTCCGCCGTCGTCGCCGAGGATCCAGTAGCCCGGCCGGGTCGGGTGGGCGGCGAGGTCGACGGCGGTGCCGTTCAGCGCGAAGTCGGGGTGGCCGAGCGCGGCCGCCGAGCCGAAGCCCTGCACCGCGACGCTCGGTCCTGCGGCGGCGGGAGCGGCCGGTAGGGCGACGGTGAGCAACGCGACGACGGCGACGGTCGACAGCAGACGCATAGGCCGATGCATACCCACATCATCGGCGGGACCGCGTCGCGATCGCAGGAATTGGGTCGGGTCGACGCGGACGCGAAACGGCGAGGCCTGTCGGCCCCGCCGTTCGCGCCCTGCGTGGCAGTTAGTCGTTGTCGACGATCGTCCCGACTCCGAGGGGGTCGACGATCGTCACTCCGGTCGGTGTGGAGAGGTTCACGACGAAGACCTCGTCGGCCTCAGCGACCTTGTCGCCCTTGATGGTGACCTTGATCGTCGCCGAGGTCTTGCCCTTGCCGATCGAGACTGTCGCCGACTTCTTCAGGTAGTCGGCCGGCTGCGTCGCCGTCCCGTCCGCGGTCGCGAACTTGGCCTTCACGGTCGCCGTCGGCGGCTTCGAGAGCGACACCGTGAAGGTCATCGTCTTCGAGCCGGTGTCGCCTTCGGTGACCGAAGCGTTGCTGATCGACATGTCCGGCGGGTCGTTGTCGACGATCGTGCCTACCCCCGAACCGTCGAGGATCGTCGCGTTCTTCGGGTTCGAGAGCGTGACGTTGATCGTCTCGTTGGGCTCGCCCGCCGTGTCGCCCTTGACGATGA
>JAWXCJ010000333.1:0-8807 GCA_034408875.1 Actinomycetota bacterium | reverse complement strand
CTACGCCGGGTCGCACACCGGCTCCGCCCCGCGGTCATCTGGGACTACAACGACGAGGTGTTGAACGTGTCGCACGCCGCGGGATCGCCGGCTTCGTAGTCGTGTGAACCGGTGCTGCCCAATACGACTACCCTGACCCCGTCGGAGATTCGACACTCCGCGACCAGAAACATGCAGAACGACCCACCGAGTACCCAGTGCGACTTCACCCGCGGCCCGTCGGCGCGCGCTTTGTCGCGCTTCTGCGCGCGGACCCTTCTGGTGTCCGGGCGGGCTTTGTCGCGCTCCTGATCTCGACCGCGACCGGACTGGTCGCCGGTCTGGTCCTCGGTTCGATCACGGGGACCCTCGAGAAACTGCCGGGCCTCATCATCTTGGTGCCGGCCGCGGTCGGGATGCGCGGAAACGTGTTCGGCGCGCTCGGGAGCCGGCTCGGCACTGCGGTTCACGCCGGCACCTACCGGCTCTCGGCCCGCATCGACACGCTGGTCGGTCAGAACTTGGCGTCGGCGGTCGTCCTGTCGATGTCGATGGCGTTCCTGCTCGCCGTCGTCGCCAAGGGCTTCGCCATCGCATTCGGCGTGCACTCGGCCATCTCGATCGCCGACTTCGTCGTCGTCGCGGTCATCGGCGGTCTCATTCCGATCGCCGTCATCATGGGGATCACCGTCGCGGTCGCGGCGTTGAGTGTGCGCTACGAGTGGGACCTCGACAACGTCGGTGCGCCCATCGTCACGGCCGCGGCCGACTCGGTCACGTTGCCGAGCCTCGTGGTCGCGACCGCGTTGGTGAGTGTCAACGGCGTCACACCTGTCGTCGCGGTCGCGTGCACACTCGCGTCCGTGGCGTGTCTCGTCGCCGGTTGGCGCACGCGCCTCACGCTGTTGCGCCGCATCGTCCGCGAATCGATCCCGGTACTCGTGCTTGCGGGGGTCATCAGCATGCTCGCGGGGCTCACGATCCAGGGCCGGCTCGGTTCTCTGCTCGCGCTGCCCGCACTGCTCGTCGTGATCCCGCCGCTGCTGTCGCTGTCGGGCTCGCTCGCGGGCATCCTGGCGTCGCGGTTCGCGACCAAGCTGCACCTCGGTCTCGTCGACGCCCGGCGCGGCGTCTGGCGCGGTCTGCTCGACGACGTCCTGCTCGTCTACTTCTTCGCGGCCGTCATATTCCTGGTGCTCGGTGTGAGCACCGAGCTGCTGGCGAGCTGGCTCTCGATCGAGGGCCCGAGTTCCGTCGAGCTCATCGGCACCGTGATGCTCGCCGGCCTCCTCGCCACGACACTGTCGAACTTCGTCGGTTACTTCGGCGCTCTGCTCACCTACCGGTTCGGCCTCGACCCCGACAACTTCGGCATTCCGCTGGTGTCGTCGGCCTCGGATTTGCTCGGCGCAGCATCGCTTATGCTGTCTCTCGTGGTCTTCGGGCTCACCTGAGGCCACCCATGACCCCAAAGTCGATAGTGATGGACGACCGACCTCGAAATCTGAAGGCCATGCTGTCGGAGGCGAAAGACACCTCCGAGCTGATGGTCGACCTCGGCTACGCGGCGCTGTTCTTCGCCGACGAGCGGATGGCCGAGGAGGTCGACAACCTCGAGGATCGGCTCAGCTCGTTGATCCACGAGATGCGCGAGATCTGCGTCCTCGCGGCGCGTTCGAAACGCGACGCCGAACAGATGTCGGGTGTGCTGCACGTCGTCTCGGCCATCGAACGCATGGGCAACGCCGCCGTCGACATCAGCCGCGTCGTCACCCACAAGCTCGGCATCCCGCCCGCGCTCGTCGCCGACCTGGGCGCGGCCGAAGAGGTGTCGCACCGGGTTCGGGTCCGCGCGGACTCCGCCCTCGACGGTCGCAAGCTCGAAGACGTCGAACTCCCGATGGACGTCGGCATGCGCGTGGTTGCGATGCGACGCGACCGAGACTGGATCTTCGACCCCGACGGCGACGAACTGGTCATCGCAGACGACATCCTCATCATGCGGGGCGCGCGCGAGGGCATCGCCGAGCTGCGCGTGCTGGCGGGCGCGCCCGAATGGCGTGCGGCCGCGGTCGAAGAGGATCCCGCGATCACAGACCTCGACCGGGCCGTCGACGTGCTGGTCGAGATGAAGAACCTCTCCGAAGCGGCCGTCGGTCTGGCGTACTCGGCGCTGTTGCTCAACGACCAGGGTCTCGCCGCCGAAGTCGTCAAGCTCGAAGACCGGCTCGACGAGATGCGCGAGCAGTTGGAGTTGTGGGTACTGCGGGCCAGCGCCGAAACCGTCGACCCGTCGCCACTCCGCGGCTTGTTGCATCTCGGCGCCGCGTCCGAGGAGATCGGCGACGCGGCCCAACAACTCGTGTGGCTCGTGGAGCAAGAAGAAGAGATGCACCCGGTGCTCGCGGTCGCGTTGGGCGAGGCCGACGAGGTCGTCGCGCAGTACCCGGTCGCGGCCGGCTCCGCGCTCGACGGTGCCGTCGTCGCGGGGACCCGCCTCGGTGACGACACCGGCTTCCACTTGCTCGGTGTCCGCCGTAACGGGCGCTACCTCTACCGGCCGCGTGGGCGCGTGACACTCGTGGCCGGCGACGGTGTGCTCGCGGTCGGCCCCGGCGAAGGCCGCGCCAAGCTCGCGGAGCAGTGCGGCTTCCGTCTCGTCGAAGACGACGACACGGGCGAGTTCGAGCTCGTCCCCGCGCTACAGCGCTGAGTACGCGATCGCGACGGCGATCACGCCGACCCCCACCGCGCCCACGATGCCGAGCGCGGGTTGGCCGATGCGGCGGGCCTGCAGCATCGATTCGGCTGCGATGAGTCCGGCGAGCAGACCGCCGATGTGTCCGCCGATCGACACGTTCGGCAACACGAAACTCAGGAAGAGGTTGATCGCGATCAACGGGCCGAACGCGGTCTGCATGAACGGCACGCCCCGCCGGTGCAGCGCGAGCGCCGCGGCTGCGGCCACGCCGAACACGCCGCCCGACGCGCCGCCCGTGAACGCAGTCGGGTCGAGCACGAGCGCGCCGGCGGCGCCGCCCAACACGGAGACGACGTAGAGCAGCAGGAAGCGGAGGTGACCGGTCCCGGGTTCGAGGACCTGGCCGACCTGGTACAGGATGAACATGTTGAAGAAGAGGTGGATCGGGCCGAAGTGCACGATCGCGTTGGTGCCGAGGCGATACCAGTCGCCGAGTTCGACGAGCGGTCCGAACAACGCGAGATCGAGCGACGTACGACCTTCGCCGTCGATGCGGCCGTCCTTCGCGCTGATCACGACGTACGCGACAACTGTGATCGCGATGATCGCCTGGGTGACGAGGAGGTCGGTGCCCTTCCACCAGCGCTTGAGCCGTACCGTTGTCGGTGGCGCGGCCGCCTTGACGCACTCGAAACACTGCGAACCGACCGAGGCCTGGATGAGGCAATCGGGGCACGCCGATCGTCCGCAGCGCGTGCACGCGCGCCCGGTTTCGCGGCTGGGGTGGTGAAAGCAGGTCGCCATCGGGCGTCAGGCTATTGCCTGCCCGCCGTCAGGCTGTTGCCTGCCCGCCGTCAGGCTGTTGCTAGCTTGGCCCCGTGACCGACGCGGCGACTGCTGGTCCCGTGTCGGCCCGATCGCATGACACCCCGCCGGTAGGACTGACCGCGGCCGAGGTCGCCGCACGCGTCGCGCGGGGCCAGGTCAACACCGCGGAAGACCGCACCAGCCGGACGTTGACCGAGATCGTCAAGGCCAACGTCCTGACGCGCTTCAACGCAATCCTCGGCACGATGCTCGTGCTGATTCTGCTCGTCGGCGCCGTGCGCGACGCCCTGTTCGGCATCGTCCTCGTAGCCAACGCGCTCATCGGCATCGTGCAGGAGGTGCGGGCCAAGCGCACCCTCGACCGCCTGGCGGTGTTGAACGCGCCCCGGGCCCGGGTCGTGCGCGACGGAGAAATCCGGGACATCGCGACCGCCGACGTCGTGCTCGACGACCTGGTCGAGTTGCGGTCGGGCGACCAGGTCCTCGCCGACGGCCGGATCGCGATGGCCGAAGGCCTCGAGATCGACGAGTCGTTGTTGACGGGGGAGTCGGACCCGGTTCCGAAGGACACGGGTGACGAGGTCCTGTCCGGGAGCATCGCGGTCGCGGGCTCGGGCCGCTTCCAGGCGACGCACGTGGGAGCCGACGCGTACGCGCGGCGGCTGGCGACCGAGGCGCGGCGCTTCACCCTCGTGCGTTCGGAACTCGTCGACGGCATCAACCTGATCCTGCGGTACGTCACGTGGGCGTTGGTGCCCACGGCCGCACTGCTCGCGCTGAGCCAGTTCCGCGCCCACGAGGAATGGAAGGAAGCGGTCGCCGGTGTCGTCGCGGGCGTCGTCGCCATGGTCCCCGAAGGCCTCGTACTGTTGACGAGCCTGTCGTTCGGCATCGCGGCGGTCACGCTGGCGCGCCGCCAGGTGCTCGTCCAGGAACTGCCCGCGGTCGAGGGGCTGGCGCGGGTCGATGTCGTGTGCCTCGACAAGACGGGCACGCTTACCGAAGGTGCGATTTCGTTCGAGCAGATCGAGGAACTGTCGTCCGAAGACCCTGTCTCCGAAGCGCTCGGTGCGCTGGCCGCCGACGAGAACCGCAACGCGACGATGAACGCGTTGTGCACGGTGTTCCCCGTGCCCGACGGTTGGGAGCGCACGGCGACCGTTCCCTTTTCGTCAGCGCGCAAGTGGAGTGCGGCCGCCTTCGGCGACCACGGCGCCTGGGTGCTGGGCGCGCCCGAGATGGTGTTGCCCGACAAGGACAACGAAGTGCGGGCCCGGGCCGACGTACTCGCGGCCGAGGGTCGGCGGGTGTTGCTGCTCGCCCACACCGACGAAGCGCTCGTCGGCGACGAGCTGCCCGCCGGACTCACGCCGTCGGCGTTGGTGCTCTTCGAGGAACAGGTTCGCCCCGACGCCAAGGAGACGCTGCGCTACTTCGCCGACCAGGGCGTCGCGCTCAAGGTCATTTCCGGCGACAACCCGCGCACGGTCGGCGCGGTCGCGACGCGGGTCGGGCTCCCCGGTGGTGACAACCCGGTCGATGCACGCGAGCTTCCGGAGGACAACGAGGCGCTGGCCGACGCGCTCGAACAGGCATCGGTGTTCGGGCGGGTCACGCCGCACCAGAAGCGGGCCATCGTGCGGGCGCTGCAGTCCCGGGGGCATGTCGTCGCGATGACCGGCGACGGCGTCAACGACGCGCTGGCGCTGAAGGACGCCGACATCGGCGTCGCAATGGGCAACGGGGCTCCCGCCACACGTGCCGTCGCCCAGATCGTGTTGATGGACAGCAAGTTCGCGACGATGCCCGGGGTTCTGCAAGAGGGCCGGCGAGTCATAGCGAACATCGAGCGCGTCGCGAACCTGTTCGTGACGAAGACCGTATACGCCATGCTGCTGGCCATCGCCGTCGGCGTGGCGCGCTGGGAATACCCGTTCTTGCCGCGCCACCTCACGGTCATCAGCACGCTGACCATCGGTGTCCCCGGGTTCTTCCTCGCGCTCTCGCCCAACACCCGCCGCTACGTGCCCGGCTTCGTCAAGCGCGTGCTGCGCTTCGCGATCCCGAGCGGCTTCGTCGCCGCGTGTGCCACGTTCGCGTCGTATTGGCTTGCCCGCGAGATCGTCGGCGATGACAACCTGGCCGAAGCGCGCACCACCGCGACGCTCACCCTGCTCGTGGTCGGGCTGTGGATCCTGAACATCCTCGCCCGGCCGATCACGCCGTTCCGCGGCATCATGTTCGGATCGATGGTCGGCGGGTTCGCGTTGGTGCTCGCCGTGCCGGGATTGCGCGAGTTCTACGCGCTCGAGATTCCCCCCCGAGACGCGATCGCCGTCGGTGCCGCGACCGCGGCGGCTGCGATCGGCCTCATCGAACTCGCGTGGACGTTCCAGCAGTGGCGGCGAGACCCCGACAAACGCACCCGCCGGGTCGCGCTGCGCAACCCGGCTTCGTCGAAGGCTAGAGCCAGCCGCGACGCTTGAAGATCCGGTACATGGCGCCCGTGACGACGAGCATCGACCCGAGCGCGAACGGATAACCGAACTCCCAGCCGAGTTCGGGCATGTGCTGGAAGTTCATGCCGTAGATGCCGGCGATCAGCGTGGCGACGATGAGGATCGCGCCCCACGACGACGTCGCCTTCATCACCTGGTTCATCTGGTTCGACATCACCGCGAGTTGACCTTCGAGCAACCCCGTCAGGAGCTCGCGTTGGGTCTCGACGAGGTCGAGGAGGCGCAACACGTGGTCGTACACGTCCTGCAAGTGCACCACCGCCTCGTCGCTGATGCCGTCGACTTCCCGGCGGACGAGTTCGCTGACGACCTCGCGCAGCGGTCCGACCACGCGCCGGAACGACACGATCGTCCTTCGGAGGGCGAAGATCTCCCGCGGGATGGCTTGGGGCGTCTCGTTGAAGACGATCTCCTCGATGCCATCGAGCTGTTCGTCGATTGCGTCGGTAACGACAAAGTAGCGGTCGACGATGACGTCGAGGATCGCCCACAGCAGAAAGCCCTCGTCGTTCGAGCCGTGCTCGCTGCGTTGGCGCTCGAACCGCTGCTTCGCGCCGTCCAACGATGCCACAGCCGCGCCGTCGGCGCCCTGGCGAACGGTGCACAGCCACCCGTCGGAGAAGAGCACGTCGACTTCGCGGCTCACCAGTTGACTGCCGTCCAACTCGCAGTCATGCAAGGCGACGTAGTGGTAGTCGCCGATCCGTTCGAGCTTGGTGCGTTGCTCGGCGTGCAGCAGGTCCTCGGCCGTGAGGTGGTGGATACCGAGTTGCTCGACGATCGCGGCGATTTCGTCGGGAGTCGGGTTCTCGCAGTCGACCCAGAGCAAGCAACCGGATTCGTCGGCGTGGGCAGCAATGTCGGCCACCCCGACCGATTCCACTGCCTGCGATTCGCGAAAGCACCAGGCCTGGATCACCAGGCGACCCTACGCGACCCGGCTCGTGGGTACGGTGACGCGGTGCCGTTCCGAGATCGAGCGGACGCGGAAGTTGTGCGGCTGCTCGATCAGAGCTAGGGCACGAAGACCTCGCGCACGTAACCGAGCTCGACGTGCCAGCGTCGGTTGCAGGCTTCGCAGAGGAAGTCGACGGTTTCGCGATCGGTCTCGATGACCGTGTGCAGGTCGGTCGAGGTGCAGCCGGGGCATTGCTGCAGCGGGCGCCTCAGGTCGATGTCGTCGTTGCGGTCAGCGTCGCTGGGCATGGGTACCTCCGACTCCGGAGCGTACGCCCTTACGGGGACCTCAGCAGGACGACGTGCCGGGGTCCGTGCGGGTGATCGGATTCACGGGTGGCATCGGGGAGCTCGGTGCGCCGCCCGAGCTCGCGCGGCGGGCGAACACCTGCGTTGCGTACATCGAACCGTCGGCGGCACAGAAGACACCGATGCCCACGACATCGAACGACCTCGAGAGCATGTTGTTCCGGTGGCCGTCGGACTTCATCCAACTCACGTGCAGCGTACCGGCGGTGACGCCGCGTCCCATCGCGATGTTCTCGCCGATGTGGTTGAAGCGACCGTCGCCCAGGAGGGAGCCGATGTTGCTGTGGCGGAACCCGGAGCCCGACATCTCCTGGCTCCAGCTGGTCGCGTAGTCGGCGAGGCTCTGGTCCCACACCATCGCCGCCAGACCCCGTGCGGCCCGTTCGGCGTTGAGGCGGTCGAGGTAGTCGCGTGCGGCGGCGTCGGCCTTCGAGCCACCGGGAGGTCCGCACTCGGGCGGGGCGCTCGACGGGGAGAACGCGTAGGTGCGCGCGTCGGCGAATGTGATCCAGTAGCCGCGCGCTCCGGGCGACGTCGCGACACCGACGGCACTAGCGCCCGCACAGGCCGACGCGGCCGAACCGAAGTACTCGGCACTGCCGAACGGGAAGACGCCGCCGTCGGCCGCCGCCATGATGTAGCCGCGTCCGTCGGCCGCCGGCGCGATGCCGACGATCGGTTGGTTGAGCGCAATGGCGCCGGTCGAGCCGTAGAAGCCGGCGTCGCCGAAGCCGAACACACCCCCGTCGCGGGCGACGAGCCAATAGCCGCGCCCGCTCGGCGTGGACGCCATGCCGACGATCGGTTGGTTGAGCGTGATTGCACCGGTCGAGCCGTAGAAGCCGGCGTCACCGAACGCGAAGATGCCCCCGTCGCGGGCGACGAGCCAATAGCCGCGCCCGGTCGGAGTTGTCGCCATGCCGACGATCGGTTGGTTCAAGCGGATGGCACCCGTCGAACCGTAGAAGCGCGAGTCGCCGAAGCTGAAGATGCCGCCGTCGGTTGCGACCGTCCAGTAGCCGTTGCCGGTCGGGCTTGCGGCCATGCCGATGACCGGCTGGTTGAGGCGCAGCCCTCCGGTCGAGCCGTAGAAGCGCGCGTCGCCGGTGCTGAAGATGCCACCGTCGAGCCCGACCTGCCAGTAGCCCGATCCGCTGGGTGTGGCGGTGATGCCGACGAGTGGTGCGGCGAGGGCGAGGCGCGGCGACGTCGTGGTGACGTCGCGGGCCGACACCGCGGGTGCCGTCGCGACGGCAGTCATTGTCAGCACCCCGAAGATTGCGGTCACGCGCGCGATGCCCCGCAACGCGACTCGCCGTGCTCGCACGTTCCACTGCCCCCGGTTCGCGGTCCGATTTCAGGCCTTCCAACAAGGAATCGGCAGGACCCGGAGGCGAGTTGAGGGAATGCGTCAGCGTGTCAAGCCGCCGAACAGGTGCCCGAACCGGTGCCCGAACCGGTGAGATGTGGCACTCAGGGGGGTGGGGCGGCCGGGGTCTCCGGCGGTACGACCG
>JAWXCJ010000332.1:0-14575 GCA_034408875.1 Actinomycetota bacterium | reverse complement strand
CGTATATCCGGTGAAGGCGTAGAGCGCGAACCCGGTGGCTACCGCGGCAACTGCCGCAATGAGCGCGGCGCCCCACCACGGTGCCTTCGAGCGGGCGTCGAGATCGGCGGTTTCGGACTCCCGATCGGGGCCGATCTCAGGATCGTCGAGCCTGCCGTCGGCCGCTTCGGGGGCCGATGTCTCGACGGGCGGCACGGCCGCATCGTACTCAGTGGGCTCTGCCACAGTGCACACGTGGCAGTGGTTCGCGACCATTATTGGGCCCGATGACGACGCTTGAGACCGAGCCGGCCCCCGCGCCGGTCGCGGAGCCGATCACGCGGCCCCGTATGCGTCGACTCCTTGGCGTCGCGTGTGCGGTCGCGGCGCTCGGCGTCTCGATCTCGCCGGTCATCGGCGCCGCGCCGGGCGGAGACGAAGCCCACTGGATGGGCATGGCCACGTTCCTCGATTTCTTCCGGCTCACCGACGTCGTAATCGAACGCCAGGTCGGGCTCGGGCGTTGGCTTCCGCTCGAAGCACTCTTGGTCGGCGGGACCTTCTCGACGTTCACGTCGACCTGGGCCTACAAGCTCGTGATGTACGGAGCGTCGATCAGCGCGCTCGTTTACAGCGCGCACGTCGCGACGCGCTACGTGCGCCAACGCTGGGCGCTGCCGCTCGTGATTCTCGCCTTCGTGCCGGTTGTCCAGCTCCGCACGTATCACGACGGTGTGGGTCAGTACTTCGCGGTGATGCCGGCGCTGCTGGCACTGCTGGCCGGCATTGTGCACATGGTCCTGATCACCGAGGAGCGAGGGTTGACGCGCGGTCGTGTCGTGGGCCTGGTCGTCCTCGCAACGGCCGCAGCACTGCTGTCGAACCTCACGATCTTCGTACTGCCGGTGCTGCTGCTCGTGAGCTGGTTTTCGAACCACGCGCGCCGGCAACGGATCGTCGCTGCGGCCGCGATCGCAACGCCGATCTTGATGTCGGGCGCGCTCACGTACGTTCTGCGCCGGAGGGCGGCGACGCCGTATCCGGTCGACGCTCAACCGTGGGACATCGCCGCATCGGCGTTGCGGGAGACCTGGTCGGTCGTCCCGTTCTCGTATGTCCGCTCCGAGGGTTGGTCCGAACGCGCCGACTTCGGTGCGCCGTCGACGTGGTGGATCGTCGTCTTCGCCGTGTGCGCGTTCGTAGCGCTGGCCACCGCCCTCGCCGAACGCAACCCTGAAGGAGCGTGTCCTCCGCGCCGGGCGCTGGTCCTCAATGTCGCGGGCCTCGGGCTCGTCTTCCTCCCCGCACTCGGCGTGAGCTTGAGCGGCCAGCACCAACACGGAACCCTCGGCGTCGGCTACATCGAGGTGACGGTCGGTTACGGCGGGGTCGCGTGGTTCGTGGCCGGACTGGTCGCGCTCGCAACGGGATTCGTCCACACCCGGCGGCCCGCTCGCCCACCGGTCCGGCCACTCCGGCGCGCGGCCGTGGTGATCGTGCTCGCGCTGCTGTTCACACCGATCATGTTCGCAACCTTCAAGAACAACGCGGTAGCGATCGACAACTTCTGGGCGTACGAAGGGTCCCGGGAGTTGGCCGACTCGCACGTGGCGGAGCTGGTATTCGAGAACCAACCCGAGCCCGACTTGACGGTCGGGCTCCCGTTCCTGACCGAACTGATGCGCGGTTACTTCCCCGAGCGTTGGGACGACGAGCGAACCCGATCGTTCGCCGGTGTCTCGGACGGAGACCTCACGGCGAAGCCGACCTCGATCATCACGGGCACCGCGGAACCGCGGGTGGTGTTCGCCCTGATCGTGCCGGACGAAACCAAGGCCCCCGCGTCCCCGGGGCGCCCCGCGTGCACGATCTTGTGGTGGGCCGACGACCTCGACCGCATTGCGGCTGTGCAGATCGTCGACGGCGCCGGCGTCACCTACGACGTCGAAGAACTCGCGACCGACGGCCGCAGCCATCTCGCCGTGTCACCGCCCGCGGTCGAAGGCTGCGGCCAGCTCCAGTTCGCGCCGCGCTAGCCCTAGCTCAGAAGATCGCGCGTTTCGAGCACGATGCGGTCGAGGTCCGAAGCCATCAAGCCGACGTGCACCGGCAGCGACAGCGCTTCTCGGGCCGCCCGGTCGGCGTTCGGAGTCTCGGAAATCTCGATTCGCGGATCGTCGCGGTAGCAGTCGTAATCGGCAACCGTGCGCGGGTAATACACGCCGCTCCCGATTCCGCGTTCGGCCAGGCCCGCGGCCACTGCGTCGCGATCGATACGCGCGTCGTTTGTCACGCGCACCGTGTACTGGTGGAACACGTGGCTTCGCTCGGGCGATACCGACGGCGGCACGAGTCCTTCCAAACCGGAAAGACCATCAGTGAGGATCGCGGCGTTTGCCTGACGACGCGCGATCGTTTCGTCGAGGCAATCGAGTTGCGGAACGGCAACTGCAGCTTGAAGATCGGTGAGGCGGTAGTTGTGGCCGGCCATCTCGTATTGGTAGCGGGCGCGCATCCCCTGGTTACGCAAGACGCGTAGGCGATCGGCGATCGCGGCGTCCGAAGTGGTGATGATTCCCCCTTCACCCGACGTCACATTCTTCGTCGCGTACAGGCTGAAACATCCGATGCCGAACGAGCCGGCCGCGCGCCCCGACTGGGTCGCGCCGTGCGCTTGGGCCGCGTCTTCGACCAAAGCGATACCCCGCCGATCGGCGAGTTCCGAGATCGCGATGCAATCGGCCATCTGGCCGTAGAGATGCACGGGCATGAGCACCTTCGTGCGAGACCCGATCGCGGCGCTCACCGCGTCGGCGTCGACGTTGAAGTCGTCGAGGCTGATATCGGCGAACCGCACGTGCGCGCCCGCTTCGAGCGCGGCGTTGAGCGTCGCGACGAACGTGAACGGGCTCGTGACGACTTCGTCGCCGGGCTCGAGCTGGAGTGCTTGCAACGCGGCGACAAGGGCAACCGTGCCGTTCGATACGGCCACCGCGTGCTCCGCCTGGGCCAGGCGGCAGAACGCCTCTTCCAGCCGAGCGACCATCGGGCCCTGGGCGAGATGCCCAGAGCGCAATACCCCGAGCACTGCTTCTTCGATCTCCGGGCCCAGGACGACTCGGGAGATAGCTATGAAGCCATCGGTTCTCGCGGTGCCTGCCACCGGGCCGAGTGTAGGGATCGTGCCCGGGTTGTGAAGAAGGCCGCTGGTAACCTCTCCGCTGGTCCGTGTCCGCTCACGCCCTTTCGGAGGTCGAGATCAGCCGCCTCAAGATCGGTCTCGTCGGCGCCGGCGGAATGGGCGCGAACCACGCCCGGGTTCTCGCCGAGGCTGACTTCGTCGACTTCACCACGATCGTCGATGTCGACGCCGCGCGCGCCTCCGAGATCGCCGAAGTGCACGGCGCGCGGGCCTCGAACAGCCTCGACGCCCTCGACGGCTGCGACGCGGCCGTCATCGCGACGAATACGGCTTCGCATATGGCGATTGCCCGGTATCTCGTCGACCTCCAGATGCCGTTGTTGATCGAGAAGCCGATCGCGCCGGACGTGAACGAGGTCGTCGAGATTCTCGAGAATTCTCGCCGGGCCAACGTCCCGATCTCGTGCGGCTTCGTCGAGCGCTTCAACCCCGCGCTCGTGACGGCGCTCGAGCTGATCGAGGGCCCCGTCATCCAGCTGCACGCGGTCCGGCACTCGCCGCGCAACAGTGCCGCGACGGCGACGGTCGTACAGGATCTCCTGATCCACGACATCGACCTCGCGTTCCGGGTCAACCAGGGCACCGGCGTCCCCAAGGTCACGGGCGCGACATGGCGACCGAAGAGCGGCGAGCTGTCGGAAATTGCCGACTGCATCTTGCGGTTTGACGACACGATGGTCGGCAACCTGTCCGCTTCCCGTTGGGGCCAGCGCAAAATCCGCGAGGTGCTGATCGCCACCGAGGAGCTCCTGATCGAAGTCGATCTCCTACGCGTCAACGTGACCGTGTACCGCAACATCAGCCAGTCACTCATTCAGCTCGACGGCCGCTACCGCGCGGAGACGATCGTCGACGTCCCATACGTACGGCACCGCGGTGAACCGCTCGCTACTCAACTCGCGTCGTTCGCGGCGTTGGTTCGCAGCGAAGACCCCGACGCCGCTGAAAAGGAACGGGAATCGATCCTCCCGCCGCACGTCGTCGCCGCGGCGATGGATCTGCTCTGATGCAGACCGTTTCGTATCTTCTCCCCGCTCACAACGAGGAGAACACGATCCCTGACACATTGCGCGCGCTCGTAACGCGCCTGGCACAGCTTCCGGGCTCCGAAGCGATCGTCATCGAGAACGGCTCCTCCGACCAGACGGCGGAAGTCGCCAAGAAGCTCGGCGAAGAACTAAAGATCCCCGAGGTCGCGATTCGCGTCGAGGTGTCGCGCAAGGGATACGGGAATGCCTTGCGCAAGGGAATCGAGGTCGCGACGAGCGAATACCTGATGCTGACGGCAGCCGACCTGCCGTTCGGCTTCAGCGATCTCGACGCCGCGCTTGCGCTCGACTCGTTGCCCGCCATCACGATCGGCTCCAAGGCGCATCGCGATTCACACGTCCAAGTGTCGACCGTCCGGCGCACGATGTCGGCCACATTCCGGATCTTGCGCCGCGTCCTCCTCGGAGTAGACGTCGGCGATTCGCAGGGCACGATTTTGATCGAGCGTAAGTTCGCGCAGTCGTTACTTCCTGAGCTGCAGAGCGAAGGCTTCTTCCTTTCGACCGAGTTGATCGCGTTGGCGTCGGCGCGGGGCGCGTCGATTGGCGAGATCCCGGTCGACTACTCGAACCCTCGGCCCGACTCAACGGTAAAGCCCGTGAGTGACAGCATCGACGTGTTGCGGGAAATGTTCGCGCTCCGGCGGCGAATCAAGCAGTCGGCGTTTCAAACTCGATCATGAACGACCCCGCTTCCGGGCCGATATACAACGCCGACACGGCGAGTCCGGGCCGCCTGCTCGAAGGGGCGTTGCACGTCTTCGATCGGCGGGCGCGGGGTGAGCACTCCCGCCGCGTTGGGCTGATCGTCGGACTCGTAGCGGTGGTCGCGAGTGCAGTCGCCGCGATCGCCTCGGCCGCGGGCGCGCTCTTCCTCGCGGGCGCCGGTACGACCTGGCTGAAGGAAAACGTGTCGTTCTTCGAACACCACCCGCGGCTCGGCGCCGTCGTTTGCTACGCGATCACCGCGATCACCTTCACGACGGGCGTGGTCGCGGGACGCGCTTCGGTCTACGCCGGGCGGTCCCGACCGCCGCGCGTATGAGCGCGCCGGCCGCCGAACTCGAAACGACACGAGCGCCCGAGCAACGAAAGCGCCGATCGATCAACTGGGCGGCCGTGGCCGAGTGGTCGATCTACGCCGGTGTGGCCCTGCTGATCATCTGGCCAGTCACGTTTCACCTCGGCACGCGGCTCGTCGGTAGTGGCGACTCCGAGACGTACGTCTGGATGAACTGGCGAATCGGTGAGCAGCTCCGCGAATTCAACCCGTTGCCGATGGAGCTGACCGACGCCATCCACCCCTACGGCAGCGACCTTCTCACGAGCGACGGCTATCTCCCGATCTACGTCGGTGGGCTCTGGAACCTCGTCCTCCAACCGGTCGCGGCGTTCAACTTCGCGGTGCTCACGGCCACGCTGCTCAACCTGTGGGCCGGACGCCAGCTCGCGCGCCGTTTCTCGACACTACGGTCGGTTCAGGTCGTGGCTGCCGTCGCGTTCGCGACGACGCCGGCCATTGCAGTCCGTTACTTCGGCCACTACACGTTCGTGTGGGCCTTCACGACGCCACTCATCATCGCCGCGGGAATCGACATCGCCCGCGGCGACCGCACCATCAGACCGATGCGCCTCGGGTTGCTGTTCTTCGCCGCGTACTTGTGTTCGATCTTCTATTTCATCTTCGGCGCCCTCGTGTTTGGTGTGAGCGTATTGTGCGCGCGCTGGCGCGATTGGCGTCACGTCGTTCCCAGAGTCGCCATCGCGTTCACGATTACGGGGGTACTGATGGCCCCCTTCGTGATCGCGCGCCTCGGTCTCGATGCCGACGAGCGAAACGCCGGAGGGCCGAAAATCCTCGCCGAGGAATCGGTTCCCCTTTCGGCCGATGTCACGAGTGTCGTCGTTCAGCCGGTGACCTCGACGTACAACCTGTCGATCTACGACTCACTCCAGGCGCATTTCGGCCCGAACGTCGTCGAGGCCACTGTCTTTCCAGGTTTCATACTGCTGATCGGTTTTGGTTGCTTGTTGCTGTTCCGCACGCGCGTGCGCGCGGGCTTGTTGATATCGATCGCGTTGCTGTGGATTCTCGGGCTCGGGCCGACATTGCGCGCCTACGGCACCGTGATGGTGGGCAACGACGACGGCACGTCGGTGCGATGGCTGCCGTTCTCGCTCCTGCAATCAGTGCCCGGGTTGGGCATGATCCGCACGCCGAACCGCACAAGCTTCACGATCGCGGCAGTGCTCGCAATCGGCCTCGCCATCGGACTCGACTGGTTTCTGCGGCAACTGCGCACGCAGTGGGCGAAAGGGGCCGCCCTCGCGACCTGCGCCGCGCTGCTCGTGGCGAACCTCGTCGTCCCCATCAACTGGGCGTCGATGGAGATCGACGATTCGATCCATCAGGGCCTCAAAGAGATCCACGATCGCGCCGAGCCCGGCGAAAGCATCGTGTTCGTTCCGGCCGACTGCTACGACGACTTCAACAACAACGCGAAGCTGAACACGGTCGCCGATCTGCCGATGGTCGGGTGTCAGGCCAACTTCGCGTCGATCCCGTGGTACTCGGGACTCGAGTTGTACGCAGAGTCGGAAGCCCTCGCGGGGCTACGGTGCGACGCGGGCGTCATCGGGCGGCGGGGCGTCGCATACCCGGGCGACACCCTCATCGGGCGCACCGGTCTACAAGATCTGCACGACTCACTCGGTGCCCGCTTCTACATCGTCGACATGAACGCGGTGAACGACACACGATGTCCGCAACGATTCAAGGACATCACTGAGGCCCTCGACGGCAACGCCGAAGTCGTCGCCGAGAACGGGCGCTGGCGGATTCTCGACGCGACGCCCGCGTTCGACGAATCGTAATTACGGCGCGCCCACGTCTCCGAGCTTGAGCCCGCACGCTGTACACGTGGTATCGACGGGGCGGTTCACGTCGCGACTTACGAGGACGCCGCACCAGCAGCTCCAGCCGAAATGACGAGCAGGTGTGCCCAACACGTGCTCGTGCGGCTGCGTGTCGTGCGTGACGACCGAACCCGCGCCGACCATCGACCATTCGGCGAGCGTCACACCACACACAATTACCGCTCCTCCGCCGATTGACGCGCCCCGCCGGACGTTCGTCGGTGTGACCTTCCACGCCCGGCCGTGAGCGCGCGGGAAGCGATCGTTGGTGAACACCGCACTGGGGCCGACAAAGACATCGTCATCGAGGGTCACGCCCGCGTACACAGAGACGTTGTTCTGGATCTTCACCCGATCGCCGATGTGCACGCCGGCATCGACGAAAACGTTCTTGCCCAAGGAACAGTCGCGCCCGATGTGGGCGCCGGCGCGAACGTGCACCTGATGCCAGATGGCCGTACCCGCACCGACTTCGGCGCCGGGCTCGACGGACGCGGTCTCATGAATCGTGGGCCCGCTCAACGCACGCCGATCAGAAGGTACTGACGAGGCGCAAAGAGGAGCCGGTCGACACGGGCAAAGTTCTCGTTGAGCGTGTCGACCATGGCGTCTCCGCCCGGTACCGGCTTCGCCCTTCCTTCGGCGCCCGTCGACAGCCACTCGATGCGCCATTCGCCAAACCCAGAACTTTCGACGAGGTACTCGAGTAACTCCGGGTGCACCAATCGAAGCCGACGCGGATCCGCGAACAAGTCGTGCGAGTGCACGGAGAGCGAAAGTGGATTCAGCGTCTCGATGAGCAGCTTCCCGCCCGGCCGGATCTTGTGGGCCGCGAGGCTGACGAGCTCCACGACGTCCCCTGCCGGCATCTTCTCGACGGCCCCGAGCACAACCAACGCGCCGAATGCGTCACCGCCGCTCTCGCGCAATACGCCCAGTCCGTCGGGAGCTTCGACACGTACGGTTCCGATACCGCGAGCGGTCAACGCATCGAGCATCTGATGCCGCCCGCCGATTTGCAGCACGGGGTCGTAGCCGACGAGCTGGTCTGCGATCGCGCCGTCGTGCTCTGCCAGCACATCGTCGCCACTGCGCATTCGCTCGACGAAACGGTCGTGGTCGGCGCCGAGATCGATCGTTCGCTGCCGGCTCTCACGCTGCAACTGGTAAATCGCTTCGTCTTGAGCATTCACGCGGGCGTGGGCGCGGGCAAATGTGTCTTCGCACGCCTCGCGACGCGCCTCGAACGAGTCGAGCGCGCTGAGGACCTCGTGCGCGGTAGCTACGAACTGGTCGAGACTCGCGACGAGCGTGTCGCGTTGTTCGTCAATTTGTTCGATGAGTGCGTCGATTTGCGGCGTCACCACCCGGCCCGTCGCCCTGTGGACACCGCTCCCGCCGGGTACATCGGATTCCAACTGCACGTCGACGGTGACGTGATACGCGGCCAACGCCCGCGCGGCCCGCTCGATCGATGCCAGAGCATCGATCGTCGGCTGAGGCCGGAACGACGTGAGCGACCGGAAGTGGGCGCCGAGTTCGTCTTCGATGTCGGCCGACAACTCGCCGGAGTCGCGTCGGCGGTCGACTACGGCGCGCAGATCGGGAACCGAGAGGTTTTCGTTCGGCGTCGACACGGCGCGGATGCTACCTAACCGCCGATTCGACGTTGATCTCGGCACCGAGATCGAACGCTTCGGACAGTGCGCTCTCGTAGCGATCCATCACGGTCTCCCACGCGTACTCGCGCTCGACATACGCGCGACCTCGCCGCCCGAACTCGGCGACAAGCTCGGGATGCGCAAGCAAGATGTCGACTGCAGTCTCGAACTCGGCGTACCCGCGGTATGCGAAGCCGGCGCCGCTGCGCGCGACGTGACCGGCCAGCACCTCGCAGTGTGCCTGCACCAACACGGGTAGCCCGGCCGAAAGCGCTTCGGACACCACCATCGAGAATGACTCGAAGTACGAGGGCTGCACAAACGCCTGAGCTCCGAGCAGCGCGTCGTTACGCACCTCGTCATCGACGAAACCGGTGACGATGACGTCTGGATGGGCGGGCAACGCCTTGATGGGGTCGCCGAGTACGACGAGCTTGAGCGGGCCGGGCCGGCGGATCTTGTAAGCCGCGAAGAAGTCGAACAACTCGTCCGAGCCCTTCCCGGGATCGAGCCGACCGACGTACAAAAGATACGGCTCCGTCGTGAGCGCGTACTGCTTCCGGAATCGATCGGGCTGGCCTTCGATGGCGAGGTCGACACCGACACCGATGACGCGGTGTCGGGGTCGCACGCCGTAAATCCGTTCGACCAGTTCGACTTCTTCGGGTGTCGACAACGCAAACAGCGTCGGCATTCGGAACATCTGGCGGTAGATCGATGCGTACGCCGGAGCCTCGTCGTGCAGCGTCGGATGCAGCACCGTCGGAACGCGGCCCGCCAGCAGCAGCAGCCCGGTGAACGTCGTCGAGTAGAGGTACGTGAAGAAGATGACGACATCGTGCGAACGCGCGAGGTCGAGCAGCGCGCCTTCATAGCCGTCCATCTCGGGCCCTTGCTGACGCATCCATTCCCGCTGAATGAACGACGCGACCGGCGGGCGGCCCCATGCGACGCGCGCGTTCAGGTCGTCGAACACGACAGCGTCGCGCGGGCGGACAACCCGCAGCCTCCGGACGGTGACGCCGTTGACGACCGAGTCGCCGGGTTCGTAGTCGTCGGACCAATCGACGTAGCTCCGCGCGCAGTTGGTGAGGACCGTGACTTCGTGCCCACGCTCAACGAGGCGCTCGGCAAACTCGCGGCAATGACGTTCGGCTCCACCGGCCACTTCGAGGCCGTAGCGCTGCACAACGAACGCAAGCTTCATTGAACACTTCCGATCGCGGCAATGAAGTCGCCGACGGGGTCGAGCTTCTCGAGTTCGGCGAACCGCGCGGTTGACGACTCCGCCAGGCTCAGGCGCAACTCGTCGTCGTTCGCGACGCGAGCGAAGGCCTCGGCCATCAGCGCCGCGCCCGAGTCGGCCGGGAGTTGCAGTCCGGCGCCGCCCAGCGTTTCGGGCACCACTGTCGTCGCGCGGGCAATGATGGGAACCCCCAGCGACATGGCCTCGACCAACGGGACGCAATAGCTCTCCCAGTCGCTCGCGGTAACTAGGAACGTCGCGTGACGGAACAATGCGGCAAGGTCTTCGGCGTTCTTGTGACCGGTAAAGTGCACTCCGGGCAGCGCGAGCTCGCGGACCTTGTTCTTCAGCAGCGATTCGAATCGGCCGAGTCGACCGGGACCGGCGAGCATCAGAGTCGGCCGTAGGCCGAGGTATGTGCGCGAGATGTGCAGCGCGTCGATGAGCATGTCGACCCGCTTCTGCGGCAGCAACTGGCCGACATACAAGATCATCGGGTACGTCATGTGCTCTTCGAGGTGAACGAGCGTCGACGGTGTCGGCACCGCGTCGCGCAGCCGGTACAGACTCGAAACCGGCGGGATGATGTGGATGTCGTCGTAGCCGACGGCGCGCAGATCGTCGGCCGAGTACTCGCTGTTGGCAACAGTGAGTACGGCCCGATCGCGCAGCACCGTTACCTCCATTCGTCCCAGTGCGAGCAGCGAGGCCCAGTACGGATCGTAAGGATAGAAGTATTCGAACGGAACAATGTTGTGGAAGTACATGACGATGCGGCCGCGCCACGCGTCGAGTACCTGCACCGTTTCGGGCTGTCCGATCGAGGAGTGGTAGATGAGAATGTCGTCGACGGAATGATCGCCAATGCTCTCGTGATCGGCCGGCAGTACGTCGGTATGAAGCACCGGATCGCGGTGGAACGCGTACATCTCCGACCGGCCGTGGGCCGCGCGCAGGCCTTTGCGAATCGCCAACGCAAATTCGGTTACGGCGTCGCCTGGTGACGCCCCGACGAGAAGTTGGTGAACTGCTGTCATCGCACCGCGACGAGTAGGTAGTCCTGGGGTGCGAAGAGCAACCGGTTGATTCGCGACACGTTCTCGTTGATTGCCTTGGCGACTGCATCGCGGCCGGGCACGGCTTCGAGCACGTCTTTCGGCGGCGGCGGTGAGCGCCATTCGATGTGCGATTGGGCGAACCCAGATGCCTCGACCATGAACTCGAGGAACTCGGGATGGACGAGCCGGGTGTGCGTCGGGTCCGTGTAGAAGGCGTGCGCAAAGGCATACAGCGAAAGTGGATTGACCGTCTCGATCATGAGCTTTCCGCCGTGCCGAATCTTGCGCGCCGCGGTTCGTATCAGCTCGACCGAGTCACCGGCGGGCAAGTGCTCGATGACCTGGAACAGCGTGACCGCGCCCAACGAATCGTCTTCACACGCGTGCAGCCACTCGAGACCACCACCGCACTCGACGTGAAGGCCCCGGGCTCGGGCGCGCTCGACGAGCTGCTCGTCGGGCTCGACTCCAAAGGCGTCGACACCCATTGATGCGAGAAGGTCGAGGAACTCGCCGCGCCCAAAGCCGATGTCGAGGACGGGTCCGTCCGAAACGAGCTGTACGGCGACGCTGCGATAGTGCTCGCGAATGTCGCGCGCTTTCCCCCGGAACCGCTCCACGAACTTTTCGCCGTCGGGCCCCAATTCGACGGGCATGCCCGGCGTCGCGCGGCGCAACTGATCGACTGACAACGTGAGGTCGTCGATACGTGACGTCAGCTCGGCGGTGAGCGATTCGAAGTCAGATTGGCGCTGGGATCCGACTTGTTCGACGACATTTCGCAGCACATCGGAAACGGGCTCGAGCGCGGCCACGAGCAACTGCCGCTGCTCGATGAGTTGGATCATCACACCTTCGATGTACCGGGCCACGAGCCGACCTACCGCGCGATGCATCGCGGCTCCGCCGGGAATGGTGGATCCCGGCGCGATGCGTTCGAGACTGAAGTCGACCGTGGCAACGTCCCGAACGCTGCTCTCGAAACGGCCGATCGAATCGGTCAGGTCTCGCGAGGGTCCGAGCGCCAGGCGGTTGACGTGCGCTACCAACTCCCCCTCCATGCCGGAGGGATACAAACCCGACGCTTGGTGCTCCGCGAGCAGTCGTTTCAACTCGGTGACGATGCGCCCGTCGCCGCCCTCGGAGGCCTCAGTCATAGCGGGTGATGTTACCTGGGCGCCACAATCGGAGATCGAGCCTCGGGCCCGCCGGCACGGTAGCCTCCTCGCCGCCGTGTCCGAGCCTGTCGTCGACCTCCAGAACGTTCGCCGTGAGATAGAGGCCGAGGTCCGAGCGCGCCGGGCGACGGGTGAGTACCCGCCCGGGTTCGACAGCAAGCTCGACGAGCTGTTCGCCCGCTTCTCGCCGCCGGAAGCGAGCGACGACTTCGACGCCGCGGTCGAACGCGCCGAAGAAGCAGTGGCCATCGACCTCGTCATCCCCGTTGCATCGAACAAGCCCGGCATCGGGCTTTTCAAGCGGGTCGTCGCCAAGTTGATCGGGTGGTACCACGCGTTCATCGTGCAGCAGGTCAGCGCTCTCGGCGCCGCAATCACCCACGCGGTACGCCTCCTAGGTATGCGGGTCGACCAGATCGAGCGGTCCGCCGGCCATTCGGAACGTGCCCGCGTCGAGAGCGCTCGGGTACCGACCGCTCGCGACGACGCAACGTGGAACGATGCCGTCGTGCGGGCGCTCGACGCGTGCCGGGGCCGTGTCGCCGTATGTGAAGCAGGCGACGGCGCGTTGCTGCGCGCCGTCGTTCACGCCGGACTCGATGCGTACGGCGTCGAACCTCGCTTCGACCTCGCCGACGGCGCCATCGCTACCGGCCTCGAGGTGCGCATCGACGACGCCGTCGGCCACCTCCGCTCCGTTGCGCCGGGCGAACTCGAAGCCGTCGTACTGCGCGGTTGTGTCGAGCGGCTCCCGGTCGGCGAAGTGCTCGACCTCGTCGACCTCGCAACCGCGCGGCTGGCACCCGGCGGGCGGCTCGTCATCGCTAGCTTGTCGCCGGCCGGTTGGGGCCGAGGCCGAACCGAGATCGAAGCCGATCTCGCGCCGGGCCGGCCGCTGCACGCGGCAACGTGGACCGACCTCTTTACCGCCCGCGGGTTCGAAGTAGTGACAAGCGAGCAATTCGCCACGAATGCTCCGATCACAGAGTTGCCCGCCACGCACCCCGACGCCTCGACCCTCAACCACGCCCTCGCACGCATTTCCGCTGAGCTGTTCGGTCCCGACGCGTACGTCGTCGCCGGGCGCCTCACCCGCGCGTGACCTCGGTCCACCAATTCGTACCCACCCTCGCGCCGCGCGACGCCGTGGGCGGCCACTATCTCGCGGTGCGCGATGCGCTGCGCGACGCCGGCTACTCGTCGGAGATCTACGCCTTCGAAGCCAAGGATGCGTACAAGAAGCTCGCACTCCCTTTCCGCTCCTTCGAAGGTGGTCGCCCAGGCGAAGCGACGTGGCTTGTGTACCACTCGTCAATCGGTTCGCCGGTCGCGGATTTCGTGCTCGGAAGGCGCGAGCCCGTGATCGTCGACTACCACAACATCACGCCCTCGTCGTTCTTCGCCCGGTGGGAGCCCTACGTTGCCGGCCAACTGGCAGTCGGCCGCCGACAACTGGCGAAGCTTGCCGTGCGCGCCGAACTCGGTTTGGCCGACTCGGCCTACAACGCTCGCGAGCTCCATGAACTCGACTACGAACGCGTAGCCGTCGTTCCGATCTTGTTCGACACCTCGTCTCTGGGCGCGACGGAGCCCGACCCGGCCCTCCTCGACCGTCTACGCGCGGCGAAGAACCGCGGCGGTGCCGACTGGTTGTTCGTCGGACGTATCTCGCCCAACAAGGCGCAGCACGATCTCGTGAAGGCATTCGCCGCGTACCGCGAACACCGCGACCCACAGGCTCGACTCCACCTCGTGGGCGGTACGTCGTCACACGCGTACGTGACGGCGCTCGAGAAGTTCGTCACCGCGCTCGAACTCGACGACGCCGTGGAAATCACGGGTGCGGTGAGTGAGGAGGCCAAGCACGCGTACTACGAAGCGGCCGACCTGTTCGTCATTTGTAGCGAGCACGAAGGGTTCTGCGTGCCGCTCCTCGAAGCCATGCACCACCGCGTACCGATTGTCGCCTACGCGGCCGCGGCCGTACCCGAAACCCTCGGCACCGGCGGCCTGTGCCTCCCCGTGAAGGATCCGCTCACAGTCGCCGCGGCCGCGGCGCGTGTGATCGGCGACGCCGGGCTGCGCGCCGCCCTCACCGCGGCGGGTACCGCGCGGCTCGCCGACTTCGACCTGGCAAGTTCCCGGGAGCGGCTCGTCGCGGCTGTGCGCGGGGTCGTCGGGCCCGCCTGACCGTAGGTGACGACCGCCAGGACATCGTTCCGCTGCAACCGCCATGACATCGTTCCGGTTCTGGAGGTTGATCTCCGCCATGACATCGTTCCGGTT
>JAWXCJ010000331.1:0-4309 GCA_034408875.1 Actinomycetota bacterium | reverse complement strand
GCCCGACGGTCACGTCCTCGTGCACCGCGTGCGCCTCGACGAAGGCTCCCTCGAACCCGACCGCGCCGCACCACCGGGCGGCGCGCTCGCACCCGACCAGGAACGCGCCGTCGGCCACGACGCGGGCCCGGCCCGTATCGTCGCGCCCGCGGGGTCGGGCAAGACCCGCGTACTCACCGAGCGGTACCGGCTCCTCGTCACCGGCCGCGGGTGGGGCGCCCGGTCGGTGGGCGCGGTCGCGTACAACGTGCGGGCCAAGGACGAGATGCAGTCGCGCCTCACCGACGTGGGCGACGCGGCCCGGCGCAAAGTGCGCACGCTGCACTCGCTCGGTTACGAGATCCTCCGGCGGGGCGGCCGGGGCAGCGACGTCATCGACGAGCGCGAGATCCGGCGCCGCATCGACGGCATGGTCCCGGTGCGCCACCGGGCCAACACCGACGTGTACGCGCCCTACCTCGAAGCGCTCTCCGAGGTGCGCCTCGGGTTGGTCGCGCCCGACATCGTCGAGTCGAAGCGCGACGACGTCGACGGCTTCGCCGAGATGTTCGCCCGCTACCGCGACGGCCTCGTCGCCGACCGCGTGGTCGACCACGACGAACAGATCTACGGCGCCCTCGAAGTGCTGCTGCGCCGGCCCGACGTGCGCCGCGAACTCCAACGTGAGTGCCGCCACCTGCTCGTCGACGAGTTCCAGGACCTCACGCCCGCGCAACTGTTGATGTTGCGCCTCGTCGCCGCGCCCGCGTACGACGTGTTCGGCGTGGGCGACGACGACCAGGTCATCTACGGCTACGCGGGCGCCGACCCCGACTTCCTCATCCGCTACGACCACTACTTCCCCGGCGCGACCGGCCACGACCTCGAAGTGAACTACCGCTGCCCGCCCGCGGTGGTCGACGGGGCCCGGAATCTGCTGTCGTACAACCGGCGGCGGGTCGAGAAGGAGATCCACGCGCACCGCACCGAACCGCTCGACCCATCGGGGGTTGGGGCGGTGCACGTCGAGCCGGGCGCGCCCGACGAGCTGGCCCGGATCGCGGTGGCACACATCAGCGAGTGGATCGAGGGTGGTGCCAACCCGTCGGAGATCGCGGTGCTCGCGCGCGTGAACGCGGCGCTGTTGCCGGTGCAGGTGATGTGCGTCGACGCCGGCATCCCGTGCTGGCTGCCGGTGAACGCGTCGGTGCTCGACCGGTCGGGTTCCAAGGCCGCGCTCGCGTACCTGCGGCTCGCCAACGCGCTGGCCGCGGGCGTGCGCATGGACGGCCGCGACATCGCGATCGCGGCCCGGCGCCCACCCCGTTCGCTGCCGCCCAACGTGCTCGACCGCATCCAGAAACGCACATGGACGCTCACCGCGCTGCGCGCACTCGACGCGAACCTCAACTCGCGTGCCGCCGACCGCTACGACGAGTTCCTCGACGCACTCGCCAAGCTCGCCACGAGCGGCGACACCGCCGCGCTGCTGCGCTGCGTGCGCGACGAGGTCGGCCTCGGCGGCGCGCTCGAAGCGCTCGACCGTTCGGGCCGAGGACCCGACGCGAGCCACGCCGACGACCTCAACGCGCTCATCGCGGTAGCGCCGTTGCGGCCCGACCCGGTGGAGTTCGAGCCGTGGCTGCGATCGCGCCTGCCCGCAAGCGGGCGGTCGATTCCCGCCGGCGACGCGGTCGCGCTCTCCACGGTGCACCGGGTGAAGGGCATGGAGTGGCCGCATGTCGTCGTGTTCGGCGCGCACGACGGGCTCATGCCCCACGCGCTCGCCGACGACATCGAAGAAGAACGGCGCATCTTCCACGTCGCGATCACCCGCTGCTCGCACGACGTGCGCATCCTCGTGCAGGCAGGCCGGCGCACGCCGTTCGTCGACCAACTCGCCGCGCCCGCGCCACCGCCGGAACCCGAGGCCGTCGCGGCGCCCGCGCCGGCGGCGCCCGTCCGCCCGGGCACCACCATGGTCGCCGACCTCGGCCTGGAGTTGTCGTACGCGGGATCGACGGGCCCCATCGTCGAACTGCGCGCCGATGTCGCCGTGATCGAAGAACCCGCCGGCGCCCGGTTGCTCGTGCCCTACGACGAGCGGGTCGAGATCGACGGACGCCGCTACCGGCTGCTCGCGCCCGAGGTGCCGCTCGGCGATGTCGACGACGACCTCGTCACCGCGCTGAAGAGCTGGCGGCGCGACCGGGCCAAGAGCGACGGCGTACCCGCCTACGTGGTGTTGCACGACAGCCACATCACCGAGATCGCCCGCCGGGCGCCCCGCACGCTGCGCGAACTCGCCGATTGCCCCGGCATCGGGCCCACCAAACTCGACCGCTACGGCGACGAGATCATCGCCGTCGTCGAAGCCGCCGCCGACGCGTAACTCACGTCGCGGCTATCACGTCGACGTCGTATTGCGCGATCTGCGCGTCGGCCGTGAGGATCGCGCAACCCTCGTGCGCACTTTGTACGACGAGCAGACGGTCGAACGGATCGCGGTGCAACGCGGGCAGATCGGCGACACCCAGTGCGTGCGCGTGCGTGACACTCATGCCGGTCACTCCGGAGACACGCATGCGATCGGGTACGTACCGCGCGGGCGATTCGGGCAGCGGCAACCGCCCGAGCGCGTACTTGATCGCGATCTCCCACGAACTCGCGGCCGACAGCAGGAGTTCAGTGCGCGGGTCCTCGACGAGACGCCTCGCGCTCGGAGCCGGCCGGTCGGGGTCGACCTGCATCAACAGGAACACGTGCGTATCGAGGAGAACTTTCATTCGAACTCGGCGAGCACCTCGTCCGCCAACGGCACGTCGAAGTCGTCGGGCACGGTGAAGCGACCGAGGTCGACTCCGAGTACCCGGGTGCGGCGCGGCCCGATCGGCACCAACTTGGCCACCGGTTCACCCGACCGGGTGATCACGACCTCCTCGCCGCCGACGACGCGCCGCAGCAATTCCGAGAGGGTGGTCCTCGCCTCGTGCACTCCGACTACCGGGCTACTCGTAGGCTTGCGATCGTGACGGCAACCCTCGACACGGTGCTCGCCCGGATCGGACGGGGGTTCTTCCAGCAGGCGTTCGTCGTCACCGACCTCGATGCCGCGCAGCAGGCGTTCACCGCGACGATCGGCTGTCCGACGTGGGTCACGCTCCCCGCGTCGAACCTGCCCTACCGCTACCGCGGGCGCGACGTCGAGTGCGCGCTCGCGCTCGCGTTCGCCCGCAGCGGCAACGTACAGATCGAACTGCTGCAACCGGTGTCGGGTGAAGGCGTGCACGTCGAGTTCCTCGACACCCATGGGCCGGGCGCGCACCACCTCGGGTTCATGGTCGACCGCATCGACGACGAACTCGCCGTCGCCGCCGAAGCCGGATGCGCCGAAATCATGTCGGGCCAATTCGGCAACCTGCGCTTCGCCTACCTCGACACGTGGGACACGTTGAGCGCATACATCGAGTTGGTCGAGGACTCCGACGGGATGATGGCTCAGCTCATGCCGTGGCGGAACACGAGCGGGTGAGCGGCACCGCCCAGCGCGTCGCCGTCGCGTAGACCGGCCTGCGTCGGCTTGGCGGGCGCGCCGGGCCGGAACCGGATGCGGACGTCGTCGCCGCAGTACCGCACCGAGATCGCGCGGCGCGTGTGGGTCGTGTGGTTCCCGCCCGCCGCGTGCAACGTGCGCGCGTGGTGCACCGTGATGTCGCCCGGTTCGAGGTCGAAGGTGATCACGTCGAAGTCGCCGCCGTCGATGTCGGGCACGTCGTCGCCGTCAGTTCCGGGGAGCGACTCGGTCGTCACGAACAGGTTGGGCCGGTAGGTCGCATCCCACCGGTGCGAACCGCGCACGAACTGCATCGCACCCGAGTCGGCGGTCGCGGGGTCGAGCGGGCACCACGTCGTACACACCTGCGTACCGTCGACATGGAAGTAGCCGAGGTCCTGATGCCACATCGTGCGTTCGGCCGCGCCCGGCTCCTTCACGAGCACGCTGTCTTCGTACAAGAACACGTCGCTCGTGCGCAGCAACGCGCCGACCAGCGCGGGCAACGGCGAGTCGACCGCGAACGCGCGCAACTCCGGTTGTTCGAGCCAGTGGTCGACACCCGCGACGAACCGGCCCCGCCCGCGGGGCGCACCGGCCAGTTCCGAGAGGTCGGCGCTGTGCGCGGCCGCGACCGGCGCTTCCATGGCCCGCACCAACCCGGGCGAAAGCACCCCCCGCAGGCACACCACGCCGTCGCGCCAGAACGCGTCGACATCGGAAGCAGCGATCATGGTCAGCCCTGCACCGAGAAGCCGCCGTCGACGGCGAGGGTCT
>JAWXCJ010000330.1:0-6384 GCA_034408875.1 Actinomycetota bacterium | reverse complement strand
GCGCCACCTTCGGCTTGGGGGCGGCGTAGTAGATGATGTCCTGGTAGTCGATCGGCGCGTAGCGGGCCTTCTGCCAGCTGGGCTCCTCCATCGTGAGCCAACCTCGGTAGGCCTTGAGGCGCCACTCGAGCATCCAGTCCGGCTCGTTCTTCTTCGCCGAGATCAGCCGGATGACGTCCTCGTTCAGCCCCCGAGGCGCGACGTCGGTCTCGAGATCAGTCACGAACCCGTACTGGTACTCCCGGCCGGCAAGCTCGCGGACCTCGCTCGACACGTCGGTCATCGCGCCCCGTCCGAGCTCTGGCAACCCTCGGTCTCCGACACCGCCGAACCGAGCGCCTCCAGAACCTCGCCCATCGTGCCGTGTCTGGTGATCGCAATCGCCGGTCGAGTCATCGTCTCGTCTCCCTGGGGCTGCAGTTTGAGCCTCATGGGAGTGTAGTTACACAAGTTGCTACTTGTCAAACTGGCGTCTTGGCCTCGTCGGCAGTACACTCGGAGCGTGATCGATGCTGTCCACGCGCCCCTGGTTGATCTTTCGCCCGCCCAGCGCCAGGTCGTCGTCGCGCTCAAGAGGCGAGGGGAGGCATCGGCCGAAGAGCTGGCGGAGGCCCTGGGGATTACTCCGAGCGGTGTCCGCCAACACCTGGCCGCCCTCAGGGCCGCCGGGGTCGTCGCCGCCCGTCAGGAGCGCGGCCGGCCGGGGCGCCCGACTGACCTCTACCACAGCACCGATCTCGCCGAGGCCATGCTCCCCAAGGCCTCCGTCGACCTTTCGGTCGAGTTGCTCGACCACATCGAGGAGGAAGACCCGGCGCTCGTCTCCCGCATCTTCGAGCGCCGCCGAGACCGGCGGGTCGAGCAAGCTCGGACGCAGATGGCGGGCAAGAACCTCGACGAGAAGATGGCGTTCCTCGCCGGCATGCTTGACGAGGAGGGATATCTCGCCGACTTCGAGAAGCTCCCCGGCGGCGCGTACAGGATGACCCTGCACAGTTGCGCCATCTGGGCCGTGGCGTCCCGGTACGGTCAGGCCTGCACCACCGAGCTCGAGTTCCTCCGGGAGGTGCTCCCCGAGGTCGAGATCGAACGGGTCGCGCACAAGGCAGCAGGCGCCTACGCATGCGGGTATGAGCTCCGACTCCGCGATGTCGCGCCGCTGAGCGGCACCGGCGGCGCCCAGCCTGTTGCGGTGACACCGACAACGGGGTGAGCGAGCGGTGACCGCCGAGGCGCCCGACGAGGCGCCCGATCTACGGCGCCTTCCCCCCGGCTTGCCGACCCGCCGGCCAGCCGTGCGCGACGCAACGGGTCCCATGCCCGGCGTGCACTACGGCCACCTCCGTCGCCGCACCCTCAAAGGCATCACCGACGTCGTACGAGTGAGCCCCGCGACTCGCGCGTAGTCGTGTTTGAAGCGGTGCGTGATGCGGCGAGCCAGGGCGACGGAGGAGCCCCGCTCGCTCGCCGGAGTGGCGACGACTCGAACGCGGCGCAGCCGCTACTCGGTCGGAGACCGACCAAGAAACATGGCGCCCTCGGCAGGATTCGAACCTGCGCACATGCCTCCGGAGGGCACTGCTCTATCCCCTGAGCTACGAGGGCCCGGCCCACACGCAGGTGGGCAAGGCGAGCGAGCGTACCAGCGCCGTTGTTCGGCGTCGGGAGCTACAAGACCTGCGAGAGCTTGCGGTTGAGGGCGTCGAGGGTGGATCGGGCGGCGGCGTCGATGGGGCTGGCGCCCGCGGCGAGGCCGTAGTGCAACGCCTGTTCGTCTCCGTCGTCGTCCTGTTCGAGCGCAACCGCGACGAGCACGCGCTCGTCGTCGGTCTCGTCGAGGGCGCGGGCCCAGCGGGCACGCGGCTCGATGTCCGCACCGAGCCCCTTCACCGCGTCGATCGTCGCTTCGACGGCGCCGACGAGACCGTGGGACGCGGCGGCGCGCCCGATCGTGCGGCGGCCTTCGAGGATCAGGTGCACTTCGAGTTCGTCGGTGTCCGGGAACGCGAGCACCGCGAGCAGGCGCGGTCGGCGCGACGCCTCTTCCTCTTCGATCCCGTCGGCCGAACCGACCTTCGCGGGCGTGGCGTCGGCTTCGAGATCGATCGCCACGACCGGAGGCGCGGCCGCAGCCGCGACCGGTGCGGGCCGCCAGCGCACGACCTCGACGGTCACGGGCCGGTCGGAGTGACGGGCGGCGATGCGCGTCGCGGTGACCGGCACCGGGTTGTCGAGACGTTCGGGCCCGACGTGCAATTGCACGAGGAGCATGTCGTCGAGTTCGTCGAAGCCGGCCGCGTGCACACCCGGCAGCTTGCGCAGCTCGAGTTCGAGGTCGTCGAGCGAGTTCACTTTTGCCCCTTGTCTTCGTAGAGCCGCGCGTCGGCGATGCGGACGAGTTCCTCGATCTCGGATGCCTCGCCAGGGCATTGGGCGACGCCGAACGAGAACCGCGGGCAGTCGCGGGTGAAGCCCGGCGCGTTGCGCACCCGTTCGAGCAGCGCCGGCACGAGGTCGGCTTCGGTGTTCGGCAGGATCATCGCGAACTCGTCGCCACCGATCCGGGCCGCGTTGTCGCCGAAGCGCAGCGCCCGGCGGAACCGTTCGCCGAGTTGGCGGAGCGCTTCGTCGCCGGCCGGGTGACCTTCGGCGTCGTTGATGGCCTTGAGGTCGTCGACGTCGAGGATGACGAGCGAGAACGGCCAGCCGTACCGGTTGGTGCGGGCGATGGCCATTTCGAGCAGTCGGTCGAAGCTGCGGCGGTCGTAGAGACTGGTGAGCGGATCGTGCCACGCGTCGTAACGCAACACGTCGAGGCGGAGTGCGAGCACGCACAGCGACAGCATCAGGGAACGGTCGAAGCCGTGCTCCTCCAACGCGGGCTGCGTGTACAGCCCCGGCGGCGAGGTCAGCAGCTCCTCGTCGTCCGCCACGAGGGGACGACGACCGGCGCAGAACACCTGCCGGCCGATGCCGGGTTCCTCCAGAACTACTGCCGCGTCATCGAGACCGAACTGCTCCACAAGCGCGTCGAGCGCCTTGTAGATCAGGGCGATGCCCGATTCCGTACTCGCGACCTCTGCCGCAAGATCTTCCGTCACCACGCGCAACGCCCCACTTCGTGTATCGCGCCTGGCCTCGGCGTCGGGTTGCTCACCGGCCGTCCCCGGAAGGATCGCCGCCAGCCCGCGACCGGAGTCTGCAGTTTGCGACATGCCCACCCTCCCTGGTGCGTCACCAGCGGCCCCCCACACTTCAGCCCGCTGCTTCATAGCCCCTCTCCGTGACAAAGGATAGTTCTGTGCGCGCGCCATGTGAAATAGGTACAAGGTCCCTGGAACACATCCGGCTAGGATTCCGCGCTCCCATGATCAGGGATGACCTCCGTACCGCCCTCCACCAGGCGCTCCAGGCCGCCGGTCTGCCCGAGCCCCCGGGCGGAATCGTCCTCGAGGCCCCAAAACAGCGGGAACACGGCGACTGGTCGTGCCCCGTAGCGCTCGCATTGGCAAAGGTTGCCAAGCAAGCGCCGCTCGCGACTGCCGAACGGATCGCCGCCGAGTTGGCCGGCGCGAACGTGCCGCACCTGGCGCGAGTCGAGGTGAAGCCGCCCGGATTCGTGAACCTTTTCCTGGCGCCCACGTGGCTGCACGACGTGTTGCGCATCGTGGTGAAGGAGGGCGACCGGTACGGCACGTCCGAACTTCTAGCCGGTCGCCTCATTAATTTGGAATTCGTCTCGGCCAACCCGACCGGACCGTTGCACGCCGGCGGCGGACGGTGGGTGGCAGTCGGTGATGTCATTGCCAACCTCCTCGTCTCGCAGGGTGCGCAGGTACATCGGGAGTACTACCTGAACGACACGGGCAATCAGCTATCGACGTTTCGTGACTCGCTCCACGCGCGTTACGAGGGTCGCGAGCCGCCCGAGGACGGATACCAGGGCCAGTACCTCGTCGACATGGCCGCTGACCTGCACACCGAGCTCGGCGACGCGGTCGGTGCCGACGACGCGTGCGAGTGGGGACTGCGCCGGGCCATCGAGGGGATCGAGGACGACCTGGGTCGCATCGGCGTGCACTTCGACACGTGGTTCTCGGAACGCACGCTGCACGAACGCGGCGACGTGACGGAAGTGTTGCGCCTGCTCGTCGACCGCGGCGCCACCTACGAGCAAGATGGCGCGCGCTGGCTCCGCACCGGCGACTTCGGCGACCAGCGCGATCGCGTGCTGGTGAAGAGCGACGGCTCGACGACGTACTTGTGCAACGACCTGGCGTACCACCGCGACAAGTTCGCCCGCGGGTTCACGCACCTCATCGACATTTGGGGTGCCGACCATCACGGCCAGGTGAAGTCGCTCCAGTCGGGCATGGAAGCGCTCGGGTTCCCGGCCGAGGAGCCCGAGATCATCCTCGGGCAGCTCGTGAAGGTGCTCAAGGACGGCCAGGAGGTCCGGCTGTCGAAACGGGCGGGCAACATCGTCACCCTGGCCGACATCCTCGACGAGGTCGACCCCGATGTCGCGCGCATGACGTTCCTGCTCCAGAGCATCGACACCGCGCAGACGATCGACCTCGACATCGTCACGCAACAGTCGATGGAGAATCCCGTCTACTACGTGCAGTACGCGCACGCTCGCATTGCTTCGATCGGGCGGCGGGCCACCGAAGCCGGCGTCGCGACACGCCCGCTCGAAGACGTCACGCTCGCGCGGCTCGAGCACGAGCGCGAGCACGATCTCCTGCGCGCGCTGGCCGTGTACCCCGATGCCGTCGCCGAAGCGGCCGAGACTCGCGGCCCCCAGAAGCTCACGACGTGGGTGCGTGACTTCGCGCGAGAGTTCCACGGGTTCTACCGCGATTGCCGGGTCCTCACGGAAGACGAGGAGTTGACACAGGCACGCCTGTGGCTCACCGACGCGTGCCGGGTCGGGCTTGCCAACGCGCTCGCCATACTCGGTGTACACGCGCCCGACGAGATGACGCGTCTCGATAGCGACGCCGAATGAGCGCGTTCGACGCCACGCTGCTCCCGATGACCGGTCGGGTCGACTCCGCCGGCCGCGCGTCGGTGGGGGGCGTCGACCTGGTCGAGCTGGCCGAGGAGTTCGGCACACCGCTCTACGTGTACGACGAGGCCGACATGCGGTCGCGCTGTCGCGAGTACTACGCGGAGTTCCACGACGGCGCCGCGTACGCGAGCAAAGCGTTCCTGTGTACCGCGATGGCGCGCTTGGTCGCAGAGGAAGGGCTGGGGATCGACGTCGCGACCGGCGGCGAACTACACGTCGTGCTCGCTTCGGGCTTTCCCGCCGCACGCATCGTGTTCCACGGCAACAACAAGTCCGAGGCCGAACTGCGCCATGCACTGACGTCGGGGGTGGGCCGTATCGTCGCCGACTCGTTCGACGAGCTCGACCGCCTCGAATGGATCGCGCACGAGACGGGCACGGTCGCGCCTGTGCATGTCCGAGTCACGCCCGGGGTCTCGGCGCAGACCCACGAGTTCATCGAAACGGGAAACGACGACTCGAAGTTCGGGTTCGGGTTGGACTGCGGTGACGCGTTTCGCGCGGTCGAACGGGTCATCGAACACTCCGCCCTGCACTTCGCGGGAATCCACTGCCACATCGGGTCGCAGGTATTCGCGGTCGACTCGTTCGCGCGCGCCGTGGAGAAGATGGTCGACCTCGTCGCGTTGATCGAACGCGAGACGAGCACGACCGTCGACGAGCTCAACGCGGGCGGCGGCCTTGGTGTGCGCTACCTCAGCGACGACGCCGCGCCGACGATCGCCGAGTACGCCGATGTCCTGCGCCGTACGTTGACGAAGGCCCTGGCGGGCGCGGAGCTGCGGTCGCGGCCCCGGCTGATGTGTGAACCCGGCCGGTCGATCTCGGCGCCGGCGGGGCTCACGTTGTACCGGGTCGGCACCGTGAAGCGCATCGAAGGGGTGCGCACGTACGTCGCGGTCGACGGCGGAATGTCGGACAACCTGCGGCCGGTCACGTACGGCGCCCAGTACGAGGCGTTTCTCCCCGTGCGGGCCGGCGCCCTTCGCCCGCTCGTCGCGACGGTCGCCGGGAAGCACTGCGAACAGGGCGATCTCTTGGTGCGCGACGCGCAGCTCCCGGCCGACGTCGCCGTGGGCGACATCCTGGCCACCCCGGTCACGGGCGCGTATGCGTACGCGATGGCCTCGAACTACAACCGGGTCCCGCGGCCCGCGGTGGTCTTCGTGCGCGACGGCACGGCACGCGTCGTGGTCCGGCGCGAGACCGTCGACGACCTGACGCGGCTCGACGCCGACTGACGCGAGGCGCAGAGCGTCGTCCGGGCCATTGAGGGCCGAGGGTGGCGGGCGTAGCCTTTGTCCGTGGGG
>JAWXCJ010000329.1:0-3062 GCA_034408875.1 Actinomycetota bacterium | reverse complement strand
TCGTCTTCTTCGCCTTCGTCTTCTTCGCCCGACTCGACCTCGTCGCCGACGACGTTGAAGTCCTTGTCGAGCTGCACGTCCATTTGGGTGCCGTCGTCGAGCGTGACTTCGACCTCGTAGGAGCTCTCCTCGTCGCCGACTTCGGTCTCGGTCACGCGGCCTCCGCCGGCATGTTCGAGCGCCGCCGCGCTGGCCTGGTCGAGCGCATTGCCCGATATGGGCGCTTCGTTGGCGTCGCCGCCTCCGGCGACGGCTACTCCGGCGCCGAGTCCGATGACGGTTGCGGCGACGGCACCGCCGGCAATGATCTTGAGTTTGCGTTGCATGTTTCCTCCTCGGGGTCCCCGGCAGTGTGCGCGGTTCACCCTGACCCTGGGCTGAAGACGGGGATCCGAATCACCAGGCGGGCCCCGCCCTGCGGGCTCTCGTCCATCACCACCGTTCCGTGGTGGGCGGTCACGAGTTCGGCCACGATCGCGAGCCCGAGACCGCTGCCGCCCTCGTCTCGGGCCCGGGCGTCGTCGAGCCGGACAAACCGCTGGAATACGCGCTCGCGATCGCCCTCGGCCACGCCCATCCCGTCGTCGTCGACGGCGAGCGTCACGAAACCATCGCCTTCTTCGAGCGCGAACGCGACCGACGTGCGCGCGTGCCGGGCCGCGTTGGCCGCGACGTTGCGCAAGGCGCGCGCCAGGGCGCGGGCGTCGCCCGCTACGCGTCCGGCCGACACGGCGCTCGTATCGACGGTGAGCGTGGTCGAGTCGCGGAGCCGGCGCGCTTCGTCGAAGACGAGATCGTCGACGTCGACCGGGCGGCTCGCGAGCCGCAACATGTGTTCGTCGGCGCGCGTCAGCAGCAACAGGTCGTCGACGAGGTGCTGCACGCGCAGGTCGTCGGCGAGGACGCTCTCGGCCAGTTCGCTCGTCGTCACGCGGTCGGGGTGGGCGAGCGCAACCTCCGCGTACTGCCGGATCGACGCAACCGGCGACCGGAGCTCGTGCGAGGCGTCCGAGATAAATCGTCGCTGACGGGCCTGCGACTCCTCGAGCCGGTCGAGCATGCGGTTCATCGTGGTGGCGAGGCGCGCGATCTCGTCGGCGCTCTCGGGCTGCGGAACCCGGCGGTGCAACTCGGTGCCCGAGATGGCATCGACTTCGGCACGTATCGCCTCGACCGGTGCGAGCGCGCGCCCGACGACGAACCAGGTCGTGCCGCCGACGACGAGCAGCAAAAAGGGGACACCGAGCACCAACCAGAACGCCACGATCGCTACTGATTCGTCGACGTCCTCGGTCGACCGACCCACCCGCACGATCAACTCGCCCTGCTCGGTGTCGGCCGTTCTCGCGACGAAAACAGGCTTGCTGGTGTCGTCCTCGTCGAAGGGCCCGCCGACGGCGAGAGCGGTTCCGGCTGAGTTCAGACCGGTTGAGTTCAGACCGGCTGAGTTCAGACCGGCTGAGTTCAGAATGGTGACGACGATGTCGTCGTCGTCGCCGAGCCGCAGATCTTCCGGTTCGGTACCCGATTCGAGAAGCTCGACGAGATCGTCGGCGCGCAGCTCGGCCGCGTCGCGCACTTCGTCCGTCAGGGTCTGACGCAGCGTCAATACCAGTGCGATCGCCCCACCGACAAGCGCGACACCGACGACGAGCACCGCGGCGGCCGTCGTGCGCACGCGGACGGACCTCAGACGCCGCATGTCAGCCGCCGTCGGCCGCGAGTCGGTACCCCGCGCCGCGCATCGTCTGGATCGATGCTCGGTCGAACGGACGATCGAGCTTGTTGCGCAGGTGACGTATGTAGACCTCGACGATGTTGGGGTCGCCTTCGAAGTCGTAGTCCCACACATGGTCGAGGATTTCGCGCTTCGACACGACATCGCCCTGGTTGCGGAGAAGGAACTCGAGCAACGCGAGCTCGCGCGCGGTGAGCTCGACTTCGACGTCGCCCCGCCACGCCCGCTTCGATGCCGGGTCGAGGCGCAAGTCACCCGCGGCGAGCACGGTCGGGCGTTCGGTCGCGCCGCGCCGGATGAGCGCGCGCAAGCGGGCAATCAGAATCGCGTACGAGAACGGCTTCGTGAGGTAGTCGTCGGCTCCGGTGTCGAGCGCTTCGACTTCGTCCCACTCCCCTTCCTTCGCAGTCAGCATGAGGATCGGCGTCCACACGCCTTCGTCGCGCAGGGTCGAGCACACCCGATACCCGTTTGTACCCGGCAGCATGATGTCGAGCACGATCGCGTCGTACGGGTTCTCGCGCGCCATCCACAGCCCGTCGGTACCGTCGAGCGCGACGTCGACGGCGAAGCCCTCGGCCTCGAGCCCGGTTCGCAACCCGGCCGCGAGCCGCTTCTCATCCTCGACTACCAGCACACGCATCGTCGCAAGTCTCGCCGCGAACGCTGAACCCCGGCTGAACCGAGCCTGAACCGTCACACCGTCGGCGCGCGCTCCCGGTAGAAGGCGAGCAGCAGGAGGTCGTACGCGAGTTTGACGACGCCGGCGATGAGCAACGGCCAGCCGAAGGTCGTCCGCGCCAGGATCGCACCCGCCAGCAGCGGCGTCGCAGCCGAGGCCAGGCTGCGGGGCACGTTCGTCACACTCGATGCCGCGGCCCGATGCTCGGGAGGAACGGTGGCCATCACGAACGCCTGCCGCAGCGGCACGTCCATCTGTGAGAACAGCGCCCGCAGCAACAAGAGACAGACGGCGACCGTTCCGTTCGGCGCGAACGCCGTCGCCGCGAGGATGATGTTCGCGGGAATGTGGGTGAAGGCCATCGTCCGGACGAGGCCGATACGGCGCGCGATGCGAGGCGCGAGAAGCTGCGAGCAACCGCCGATGAGGCCGGTCGCGAAGAAGAGCGTCGCGGTGGACCGGGCCGACAGATCGAAGCGCAGGTCGAGCCACAGCACCAGCATCGACGTGACGACGAACCCGCCGCCCGCAGAGTCGAGGCTGAAGAGCGCAGAGAGTCGCAGCACGATGCCGCGGTACGCGCCCAGCGCCGAAGGCGTCGGCATCTCCGGCGTCTCCGGCGTCTCCGGCGTCTCCGGCGTC
>JAWXCJ010000328.1:0-4841 GCA_034408875.1 Actinomycetota bacterium | reverse complement strand
GCCATGAGCTACGCGATCACGACGCGCCCTCCTGAAGCAGTGCGTGCGCGACGGTTTGCAGACCGAGCGCCCGGCTCGCCTTCACGAGCACCGCGTCGCCGGGTCCGACCAGCTTGCTCGCGAGCGCTTGCGCGTCGGCAGCCGTCGCGGCGGTGTGTCCCTCGATGCCGCCCGCGCGCGCGGCATCCGCGATGATCGCCCCCCCGTGGCCGACGCCGACGACGACGTCGACGCCCAGCTCGACGGCACGGGTTCCGACGCGCTCGTGGGCGGCGGCGCTGTACTCGCCGAGCTCGCGCATGTCGCCGAGTATCGCGATGCGGCGGCCCGGCGCCGGCAAGTGGACGAGCGCGTGCAGCGCCGCGTCCATCGAGTCGGGGTTGGCGTTGTACGCGTCGTTGAGCACAACGGCACCGTCGCGCCGCTCGGCGACTTCCATGCGCCAACGCGAGGCCCGGGCGCTCCGCAGACCGGTGGCGATGTCGACCCAGTCGACGCCGAACGCTGCGTGGGCGACCACAGCCGCGAGCGCAGCGTTCTGCACCTGATGGATACCGCGCAGCGGTAGTTCGAATCGGTGGCCGTCAAGCGTGAAGGCGGTCCGGAGATCGTCGGCGACCGTGACATCGGTGATACGGACGTTCGCGCCTTGGGCGTAACCGACGGTGACAACGGTTGCCGAAGTCTGCGGCGCGAGGAGTGCGGTGTGCTCGTCGTCCGCGTTCAACACCGCGTACCCGGTCGCGGGCAGGGCGTCGAGCAGTTCGGCAAACGCCGCGGCCGCGCCCGACAGACCACCGAGGTGCTCCGCGTGCGCGAGTCCGACGTTGGTGACGATACCGACGTGGGGTCGGGCGATCTCGGACAGCGCGGCCACGTCGCCCGGGAACCGCTCCCCCATCTCGGCGACGACGATGTCGACCGCAGGTCCGGCGTTCAACAACGCAATCGGCAATCCGAACTCGTTGTTGTACGACTCGGGGTTGGCATGTACTGCACATGACGCGAGCGCGCCGGCGAGCAAGTCCTTCGTCGAGGTCTTCCCGGTCGACCCGGCGACGCCGACGACGCGGAGCGCCGTGCGTTCCTGCCGGACACCCCGCGCAAGCGCCTGCAGGGCGGCGAGGGGATCCGCGACCCGCACGTAGGTCCCGGCGCCGTCTACAGACACTCGGCGGACGAGCGCGACCCGGGCACCCGCGCGAAACGCGTCCTCGACGAAGTCGTGGCCGTCGCGTTCGCCCATGAGCGCGACGAAGCCCGCGCCCGCGGCAAGGTCGCGTGAGTCGAACGCCCACGACGTGACGACCGCGTCCGGATCGCCGACAACTTCGCCGCCCGTGCGGTGCGCGATCTCGCGCGCGGTCATGGGCACGGGAGGCCTTCCAGTTCTTCGCGTGCGACTTCGCGGTCGTCGAATGCGATCGTGACCCCACCCGTGGTCTGCCCGGTCTCGTGGCCCTTCCCCGCGATGACGACGACGTCGCCGGCCCGGGCTTGCGCCAGCGCGACCCTGATTGCCGCGCGGCGATCGAGTTCCACAACCGGTTGCCGGTCCGGCGCGACACCGGCAAGGACGTCGTTCGCGATCGCCGCCGGGTCCTCCGAACGCGGGTTGTCCGACGTCACCACCGCGATGTCGGCACCGCGCGCGGCCGCCGCACCCATGAGCGGACGCTTGGCCCGGTCGCGGTCGCCACCGCAGCCGAATACGACCGCAATCCGCCCGCGGGGCCCGGCCACCGCTCGGGCCGCGTCGAGGACTCGCTCGAGGGCGTCGGGGGTGTGTGCATAGTCGACCAACACCGCGAAGTCCTGGCCCGCGTCGACGCGTTCGAACCGGCCCGGAACGACGACAGGTGCACTGAGGCCGTCGGCAATCGCCGCGAGCGGAAACCCGGCGGCGCGCGCGGTTGCCGCCGCCGCGAGCGCGTTCGTCACGTTGAACGGTCCGGCCAACGCGAAGTCGACCGGAACCTCGGCGTCGTCGCGTCGCGACACGAGCCGGAACTGCGCACCGCGAGTGCCGAACTCGACATCTTGCGCCGTGATGTCGGCACCGTCGTCCGACCCGAAGGTCCACACGTCGACACCGGCAGCTTGCGCCCGCGCGAGCAGGCGACGTCCGTAGGGATCGTCGAGGTTGATCGCGCCCCGCTTCGCGAACCGTGCACCGAAGAGTTGCGCCTTCGCATCGAAGTACTCGTCCATCGACGTGTGGTAGTCGAGGTGATCGTGGGACAGGTTGAGAAACGCGACCGCAGCGAACTCGGTGCCGTCGACCCGGTGCTGGTGCAGCGCGTGCGACGACACCTCCATCGCGACCGTCCCCACACCCGCATCGTGCATCGCGTGCAGCAGCGCTTGGAGATCGGTCGCCTCGGGGGTTGTGCGGGCGAGCGGAACCGATCTCGGCCCGATGCGGGCCCCGGTCGTCCCGATGAGCCCGGTGATGTCGCCCGCCGCCGCCGCAACCGCCTCGAGCAGGTACGTGGTCGTGGTCTTGCCGTTCGTCCCGGTCACGCCGAGCACACGCATCGACCGTGAGGGCGACCCGTACAGCCGCGCCGCGAGTGGGCCGAGCGCACGCCGTACCGACTCGACCCGCACCTGGGGAACGGGTAACGCCACGAATTCCTCGACCAAGAGCGCAACCGCGCCCGCGTCGACTGCAGCAGCCGCGTAGGCATGCCCGTCGGTTGACGCGCCGCGGATGCACGCGAACATCGCACCCGGCGTCACGTCGCGACTGTCGTGAACGATCGAACGCACGTCGACGTGGAGCTCCCCGCGCTGCTCGGAGCCGCCGAGGCCGCCGATCAGGTCGTGCAGGTGCACGCGCCACCTACTCGGTGAGGGTCGGGACGGGTGCGACAGTATCCGTCGGCGCCGGTGCCGGCAGTGTCGTGCTCGTCGCCGCAACGGCGGCCGCGGCCTCGTCTGCCGCTCGTTCGGCAAGGAGCTGGTCGATCGCGGCGCCGTGGGGCACCCGGCAGTCGATGCCGTCGGCCTCGGTCCGGGCCCGGGCGGCGTCGTACTGCGCGTCGGGTCCCATGTCGGTCGGTGCGACGCGGTAGCGCGTCAGCGCCCACTGCATCACCTCGGAGAACACCGGGGCCGAAGCGCGGCTGCCGTACTGCGAGTGCGGTTCGTCGAGCACGATGATCGTCGCGAGGCGCGGGTCGTCGGCCGGCGCGAAACCCACGAACGACGCGATCGTCGCACCGACGATGTACTCGCCGTTTGGTCCGATCTTGTTCGCGGTTCCCGTCTTGCCGGCGACCTCGTAACCCGGAACCGCGGCGCACACGCCCGTGCCGCCCCGCACCACTTCGGTGAGCATCTCGGTCATCGTCGCCGCGGTTTCGGGCGACACGACGACCTTGCCGTCTCCGGCCGGCACCCGGCGACGAACGCCGTCGGCGTCGATCATCGTGTCGACCAACCGCGGCGGCAACGAGACTCCGTCGTTTCCAATCGTCGCGAAGACGTCGACCATCTGCATCGCGGTGACCGCTACGCCGTAGCCGATCGCGCTCGAAGCGAGTCCCGTGGCGTAGTACTCGTCCGGATCGATCAGCAGCCCGCGCGGCTGACCGGGGAACTCGATCGCCGTCTTCTCACCGAGCCCGAAGTCGCGCAACGCCTTCGCCAGCCGTTCCTTGCCGAGCACTTCGGCGATCTTGATGGTCCCGACGTTCGACGACTCCCGCAGGATGTCGGTTACCGACCACTCCACTTCCTCGTGGAAGTGGTCGTCGCGGTACGTGTGGTCGCCGTGCACGTACATATAGGGCACCGTGAGCGGGGTCTGCGGCCCGACCTCGCCCGCCTCGACAGCGGCCGCGATCGTGATCAACTTGGTGGTCGACCCGGGCTCGAACAGCACGGTCATCGGTCGGTTGACTTCGCCGGGGAGACTCGGACGCGCCGGGCCCTGCGCGCTCGGTCCCTCGACCGATGCCATCGCGAGCACATCGCCGGTGGTGAGGTCGAGCACGATACCCATCGCGGCGACCGCGGTCGTCGCCGACGCCTGGTCGACGAGCGAGCGCTCGAGTTGGTATTGCAACGACTGGTCGAGCGTCAGCACGAGGTCGGTGCCCCGCTGCGCTTCGACCCGCGATCGTTCGGTGTCCGGGATCGCGCGCCCCTGCTGGTCGCGCTCGACGCGCACCTCGCCAGGGGTCCCCGCGAGTTTGTCCTCGTAGAGATCTTCGATGCCGTCGAGCCCATACCCCTCGCCGCCGACGCGACCGATGACGGCGCCGGCGAGATCGCCGGCCGGGTAGTGCCGCTTGGGTTCGGCCACGAACCCGACGCCCGGCAACGCCAGCGCCGCGACTTGCGCGGCAACCGGGTCGTCGACCGTGCGGGCGATGTAAACGAACCGCCGGGAGGGGTCGGAGAGCCGTTCGTAGAGCGTCGCCTGGTCGACGCCGACGACTCCTGCGAGTCGACTCGCGTACATCGCGGCGTCGGTGACCAACCGGGGGTCGGCGTACACCGACGACTGCTCGACCGAGATCGCGAGGTCACGACCGTTGCGGTCGAAGATGCTGCCGCGCTCGGCGACGAGCGGGATTTCGCGCAGGCGCTGGTCGAGCGCGAGGTTGCGATAGCGATCGCCGCTGAGTGCCTGGAGTTGCGTCACGCGGAACGCGAGCGCGCCGAAGACGAGCACGACGAGGATCGTGCACACACCCAGTCGCCGGGTGGGATTCGCCAACCGGGGCCGACGGGGACGCCGCGGCTTCGGGGCCGGCGCCGGTTCCGCCCGCCTCGATTCTGGTGGCCTCGATTCTGGTGGCCTCGATTCTGGTGGCCTCGATTCTGGTGGC